>JADJOI010000002.1 GCA_016713875.1 Flavobacteriales bacterium | reverse complement strand
CATCCCTGCCTACCTTTGAAGTATGTTACGCGAGCTGGTCTCCCGCGACACAGAAGGCTTCAAGCGCCTGTGCGAAGAGCATCAGGTGGCCTCGCTACATGCCTTTGGATCTTCCGGTTCATGGGCCGTTCAACGCGGAAAGCGATGTGGACACGGTGGTGGACCTGAAGGCCAGCGACCCGCTCACTTTCGGGAACTGATGCTGGACCTGTGGGACAAATGGAGCTTTCTTTGGCCGCCGGGTGGACCCTGCTGACCATGCGCTCGGTAAAGAACCCGGTAGGATGCGCGAGGTGATCGAACGGACCAAGTGGTGCGGTGTACGATGGAAGCCAAGCGCAAGTACTGGTCTGATATCATCCTCGCTCTGGATGCGATCGACATCCATTTGCAGGCATCACGACCTACGAGCAATATGCCGCCTCCATTACCGTGAAGGACGCTGTTGAGCGCAGGTTGATCGTCATTGGCGAGGCCGTCTACAAGCTGATGCTGCTCGACCCGGACGACCCGTTCGAGGACGGCCAGAAGATCCGCGCCTTCCGGAACCGCTTGGTGCGTGCATTGCGATGCCACGGACGACATGACCGTGTGGGCGATCCTCCGGAATCACCTTGGTCCGCTGCGGAAACTGGCAGAGGAGCGAAGTCGGTGATGGCCGTGGTGGCCAGCATCGGCCGCATCGCCAAGCCGGACAAAGATCCAGTTGTGAGCGGGTTGCCCAAGACATGCAGTGGCAAGATCGTACGGCGCATCCTGCGGAAGGTGGCGGAGAACGAACTGGGGAGCTTGGGGGACACCTCCACGCTTCTGGACCCGCGGTGGTGGAGGAGATCAGGCGGGGGCGGGTGTGAGGCGCTACGGCTACGGCCCCAACCGCACCACAAACCGCTTCGGTCACCGTGGCCTGCACCAAGGGATCGCGTGGTACCGCACGTCGCCCCCATCGAAGAGCGCTGCACGTTCAACCGTTGCTGCGCCCGGCAGATGATGTCGGCCACGCCGCTGTTGTTCACGTTCACCTCCTGCGCCGCCAGTGCGCCGGCGTCGATGGGCCCCATGAAGCCGCTGTACAGATATAGGCCACACCGCAGCGGCCCGCCAGCCGCACATCGCCCGCGCCCTGTGCAGGCCCACGTAGCAGGTATCCACCGCGAGCGGCAGGTCCACCGTGCCCTGGGCGTTGCTGCTCGATGCGGAACACCTGCTGGCGCACGGTGTCCGCTGCATGTACGTTCCCCGTGCCGCGCAGCTCCAGCCATCACCGTCTGCAGCGGCACGCGCACGGTGATGCGCGGTCGGAAGCTGCGCGCAGTTGCACCGGTTCTCATTGCGCCCCGTCAACGTGCCGGCCTCCACTTCCGTCACCACCTGGTCAAGCAGGTTGGCACCACCCTCCACCACCACCGTGCCGGACTCCTGTTCTCCAGGACGAGGTCGATCCGGTCCTCCATGACGATCCGATGAAAAGAGCCCAGGCCGCGCTCCTCCAAGCGTTCCGGTCCTGTGCTCGTCACGCAATCGTCCCACTGCTCCGCCTCACAGGAGGCGAGCAACAGCAACAACAGGGGAAACGCTCGGCTCATGACCATCGGTAACCGAATCCGAATTCCCCGTGATCGCCACTGCGTGGTGGCTCTTCAGCGCCATGTACGCGATCAGGTGGCGGCCGATGCGATGGCGACAGCCCATCCGGTGGAACACCGCGGCCCTGGTCCGGCACAGGCGTGTACGTACGCCCCATCTGCATGAACAGGCTCGCCACGCCCGAAGATCAGTGCGTAGCCTGCATGGAGCCCGGCCTGCGTGAGCGCCAACCGCCCTTTGTCCGCAAGGGATTCCTGCTCGCTGCGCAGCGCCCCTTGTTGAAGACGTCACCCCCCGAAGGCCACTGCCGACTTGCGCGTCACGCGCCACTGCCCTGCCCGATCGGGCTGTACACGCTGTACTGGCCGTTCTCCGGTCGTCCAGTCTCGCCCAGAACAACGACCCCACCACGCTCTGCTCGCGCCGCGGCCGCTCCAGCGGAACGGTATCCTTCACGTGCACGTAAGGCGTCACCGGTCCCAATGCCTGCGCCACGCCCAGGCTTGCGCTCAGCAGGTTGAGCCCCAGGTTGGGCAGGGCGAACGAACCATTGCTCCAGTGGTCGATGCCGAAACCCGCCGAAATCTCCCGTACGGCCGAAGCGGTGGCGGTAAGGCCAACATCAGCTGGATCGCGGTGTTGATCACTGAGCCGATCGCGATCGGCTTGCTGTTCTCCCTTCGGTCGTACGGTCGCGTCACCAGGCCCAGCCCCCCAGCCCAGGCGCATGCCGAGAATCGCCGCGGGCACCGTGCGTGAACGGCAGGTGCGGTAGGGCAGCACACGCAGCGCGGCCCGATGCGTTCCGGGTTCGCCAGGCCCGTGTACATCAGCCCGAACCCGTAGGAAGGGCCCCGGTAATGCCGCTGCCAGGGCCGGTCACCCGGCAGCCGCCGTTCCACGAAGAGCTCCGGTGCCGTGCAGTGATCCTCCACCAGGATCCCGCTGCTGGGCCGATGCGGCCAGAGGAAGCCGAAGTGTCCGCGCAGGCCGATGGCCCAGGGCTGCGCCTCCCCGGCGAGGTGCACAGCAGGAGGACCGCCGCCAGCGCCGAACGCCGGTCAGGCCGGCACACCAAGGGGATCCGCCGGCGCATACCGCTTGTGTCCGTACTGCTTCATGTACAGGTCATACACGATCCCATCGGCCAGGCCCACCTTCGGCACGAAGATCTCGTGATCTCCGCCGCATCCAGCACACGCAGGAAGATGTCCGCCGCCGGGATGATGACGTCCGCCCGGTCGGCCCGCAGCCGCAGCCGTTCACCCGGTCCTCCAGGCTGTAAGCGGCGATGCGATCCCGATGGCGCTGGATGTCGGCCGCTGAAGCGGTTCTCCATAGCGGTTGCCGTTCTCCTTGAAGATGCGGTTGATGTTGCCCGCCTGTGCCCACCGCCATCCAGCTGCCCGTGCTGGGCGCGCAGTTCGCCCAGGAAGTCGGCGATCTCCGGCCACGTGCTCCTTCACCTTGCCGGCCAGCATGCGCACGGTGCCCACCTTGAAGCTAGCGGTCTTCCGCGCGACGCCCCTTCTCCAGCCAGGTGAGCTCGGTGCTTCCACCGCCCACGTCGATGAAGAGGTAGCTGCGGTCCTTCAGCAGGTCCTGCGTCAGAAGGTGCTGCAGATCAGGTCTCCCCTCCTCGCGCCCGCCGATCGCCTCAATATCCACGCCGGTCTCCATCTCTACGCGGGCGATGGTCTCCGCGCTGTTGGAGGCCTCCGCATGGCGCTGGTCGCACAGCACCGGTAGCGAGGCACACCGTACGTCGATCGGCAGGCGGAAGGCCTTCAGGCTCTTGATCAGGTAGTCGCGCTTGGCGGCCCCGATGGCGCCGCTCGCGAACACGTCCTCGCCCAGGCGGATGGGCACGCGCACCAGCGAGGTCTTGCGCACCACTGGGATGGTCCTCCGCTCGATGACGTCGCCGATGAGCAGCCGTACGGCGTTGGAGCCGATGTCGATGGCGGCGTATTTGAGGTCGCGTTCGATAGGGCGAAGGTACTCTGGGCTTGCAAGCTTTCCTTAGCGAACAGACCAACTGAAGGGAAGCCGAGCGGTGCGGGAGGTGAACCGGACGAAGGTTCAGGAGCAAGTCCTGTCATTCTATTGGGACCTCTCGTACCCCGGTGTCCTCGGCTCGGATAGTAAATGAGGCTTGCGGCCTGTTAGAGTTCTGAAGCAACGGACACCTGCTTAGCCCCTTCAGTGGAAGAACAACCCAAAAGTACCATGAGAACGATCGGTATCGATGTGAGCAAGGCGACATTGGATGCAGCCCTGCAGGACGAACAGGGCAACGTGGTGAAGGAAGAGCGGGTGAAGAACAGCACCAGCGGGCTGCGCACCCTGTTGCGCAAATGGACCAGGCAGGGCCTGTGCGACACCCGGGCCTTGGTGTGCCTGGAACCGACCGGGCATTACAGCCATGGCGTGGTGAAGACCTTGGTGGTCATGAGGTATCCCACCTGGCTGGCCCACGCCACGGACATCCGCTTGAGCATTGGGATGCAGCGCGGCAAGAGCGACACGGTGGATGCTCCGCGCATCGCACAATACGCCCACCGGTTCAGGGACAAGGCCCGGCTGGTCGGACAGGCGCATCTGGCGTTCGCCGAGCTGAAGGCGCTCTTGGCCCTGCGTGAGCGTTTGGTGAAGGAGCGGGCCAAGGACAAGGCCCAGTTGAGCGACAACGTGCTTCACCTCACCGGGAGCGCCAAAGAGCTGATGAAGGCCGAGCTGCAACGCCAGGCTCAAGGCCCTGGAGCGGTCGATCGCCCAAGCTCGACAAGGCCATCTCCGCCTTCCTGCGGAAGGACAGTGCCTTGCAGCGCAAGAACAAGCTGGCCCAAAGTGTATCGGGCATCAGGCCGGTGCTGGTCAGCGAATTGATCGCCCACACCGCGGGTTTCACCCGCTTCGATCCACCCCGGCAGCTGGTCTGTTCTGTCGGTGCAGCACCCTTCGAGCGCACTTCCGGATCGAGCGTCAGGGAAAGACCGCCACCTCCTCCTTGCCAACCACCGCCTCAAGAGCCTTTTCAAGCTGGCCGCGCTGGCCGCCGTTCGTGTTCCCGGAGACCCTACAGGCTACTACCAACGCAAGCTTGCGCAAGGCAAACGGCCCATCGTCGCCCTGAACAATGTGGCTGGCAAGATCATCCACCACCTCTGGGCTGTGCTCCACTCGGGCCAACCTTATCAGCCTCGCTTGCACATGTCATAGTAATAGGGGTGGCCCCACCATAGGGTACCTCGAAGAACCTCGCTCCGGCGGCGTTCATGGCAGGCTCTCGGGCCGTATACACTTGCTCTCCTTCGGTCATACTTCGTTCCTCCTCAGTCGGATACTTCGTTTCAGTATCCTCCTTTCGGAGCGCCTCGTCTGACCGAACGATAGCTGCGTGCGCCATCCGTTCGAGGTTCTTCGAAGTACCCCATATGGGCGGTGGGCAGGGACAACCTGGGACCGAACGGCTCGTCTATGGCCGGAACTGGACCGGCATGGGTGGTCCGATTTTCCGGCGGGTTATCTTCAGGCTCCTCGGGTCCATGAACAACGAATTCGTCGTTCACCAGCATTTCATCGAACAATGACCATGTACGGACCGCCCCTCTTCTGCGCATTGGCTCTTTGGTCGGCCCAGGCCCAAGCGAACATCAGCTTCACCATCGCGCCGGAGCATTGCAGTAATGCCGATGGATCGGTGAATGCCACGGTGACCGGCGGTGTACCGCCCTATAGCTATAGCTGGAGCAGCGGGCCCACTTCCGAGGATATCCATGGCCTTCCTGCGGGCAGTTACACCCTGACGGTAACGGACTTTCTGGGTGCGGTGCAGCAGAACACCGCCGTAGTGCCCAACCTGCCTGGCTGGGAATGGGATCCCGGCCAAGGACTGGCTCAAGCGATCCCATCTTGCAACGGGGATCCCGGCGGCTTGATCCTATTCGGTGGGGACATCCCTTCCTATCCGCTGGGGCCGGGGCCGCACCAGAACGACGCTGGTTGCGTAATGCAAGTGCAACTGCAAGACCTTCCTGCAGACGTCCAGTTGTTCGGGATAAGCACCATGTGCTACTGGGGCGCACCGGGGCAGATCTACGCAGTGAACTACACTGACGTCAATGGCTGCCCGGGCTACATGGAGGCGATCGTTCCGCAGCCGCCGCAGTTCTACCCCGTGAGCATCCGGATATCGAAGGTTCGTGCTCCGGCGGCGCCAACGGCCATGTGGCGTTCAGCATTCCGCCGGAGGCGGACTTCATCTACGGGTTGCATCCGCGCTTGCTCGATGATCAATGGGCGCCCGTTGCGGCATTCGCCAACCTGGCCACGAACTGGACCGTCGGCTGGACCTACGATGTGCCGGACCTCGCACCGGGCACCTACGCCATCGTCAGGCGCTTGCTGCACGACACGGATTTCGATTTCGCGTTCGGCGGCTGTGGAGACACCACCTACTTCACCATTCCTGATCTCGGTCCCACCTGCGGCAACGTGAGCGGCACGGTCGTGATCGATGCGGATGAGGATTGCGTTCTGGACTTCACAGATGCGGCGATACCTCAGATGATCCTGGAGTTCATGCCCGGACCCTACTATGCCACCACCAACGCATACGGTGAGTACAGCATCAACCTCCCGCTGGGGAACTACACGGTTGAACAACAGACGGCACTTGTTGATGAGCATTGCGTGGGGAACCCCGGTCCGCTGAGCGTTGCGGGCAACATGACCTTCAACCTGCTCGACACGGCCACGCAAGCGTTGGATATCCAACTGAGCTTGGCGAGCGGACCGGCGCGCCCCGGCTTCGAATTGCACTATGCCATCGACCTGGACAACCTCACCAGTGCCACCAGCAACTCGAACATGGTGGTGATGACCTTCGATCCAGCCGTGAGCTACATCGGTGCAACGCCCACACCCAGCAACGTGAGCGGCAATACGATCACATGGAACAATGCAGGCGCTCTGTACTATTTCCAGCATCGCGACATCAGCGTGCGTTTGCAGGTGCCGCCAGATGTGGGCTTGATCGGAACGGACCTGCAAGCCACAGCAACCGTAACGCCCAATGCCGCGGACGTGAATGCTGCGAACAATTCGGCAACGGTCATCACCACCGTCACAGGTAGCTACGATCCGAACGATAAGACCGCCACCACGAGCAGTGCATGGAGTCGGGATCTGTACTATATCGACGTGGACCAGTGGATCGACTACACGATCCGTTTCCAAAACACAGGAACCGATACGGCATTCACGGTCGTGATGCGGATACGCTTCGAACACACTCGACGCCGGTTCGCTCACCATCGGCGCAGGCTCGCATCCGTTCACCTGGGAATTGCAGGACAGTGGCACCTTGAAGTTCTACTTCGTGAACATCCTCTTGCCCGACAGCAACGTGAACGAACCCGCGAGTCACGGATCCGTGTCTTTCCGTGTGCGACCTACGCTTCCACTATTGCCCGGCACCGTGATCGAGAACACCGCCAACATCTACTTCGATTTCAACCCGCCAGTGATCGCCCGAGCCGAGCGTGCTGACGGCGGAGTTCAGCACCGATGTGAGCGAAGCTGCGCCCAACGGCATCCGGCTCTCGCCGAACCCCGCGAGCGAAGTGCTCATGGTCCATCTGCCGGATGGCGCATCTTCCACATTCGCGCTGCTCACCATCGATGGGCGGCAACTTCAGGTCCCTGCCACGCGAAGAAGCGACGGTTTCCAACTGGAAGTGCGTTCCCTGGCGCCCGGGGCCTACCTCCTAAGAACTGAAGAGGGCATGGCCTGGTTCATCAAGCAGTGATGAAGCGATGGGCTTGTCGAGCCTACTTCAACACCGCCAACCGCTCCTCCAACGACTTGATCTTCGCCTCGGCGTCGGCTTTCTTCTTGCGCTCGTTCTCCAGCACCTGAGCCGGCGCACCGGCCACGAAGCGCTCGTTGCTGAGCTTCTTGTCCACGCTGGTCAGGAAGCCGCGGAGGTAGGTGAGCTCCTCTTCGGCCTTCTTGGCTTCGGCAGCGGCGTCCAGCTGAGGAAGCAGCACCGCATACTCCGTGGCACCGGCGAAAACGGCCGTGGCGCCCGCCGGAATGGACCCGAAAGGACCGGCCAAGGCACCGGTGTTCGCGAGCTTGTCGACGAGCGCGGAGGATGCTGCGGTCAACGGAGTGCTGCCCGAAGGACCCACTTGCAGCGGTTCCTTTGGTGACAGCCCGCGCTCGTTCCGCACGGCGCAGACGGCGCTCACCAGGTCGAAGGCGTGCTGCACCTCGGCCTCGAGCTTCGCATCGCCCGCGCCGCCCTTCGGCCACGCCGCGATGATGATGTCCTCGCCCTCCTTCCGCTCATGAAGATGGTGCCACAGCTCCTCTGTGAGGAAGGGCATGTAGGGGTGCAGCAGCTTCAGTACATCCTCGAAAAGACCGATGGTGGCCTCGTAGGTCGCGGCGTCGATCGGCAGGGCCACACTGTCCACGAAGGCGGGCTTGATCGATTCCAGGTACCAGCTGCAGAGGTCGTCCCAGATCAGCTTGTAGGTGGTCATCAGCGCCTCGCTGATGCGGAACTGGTCGTACAGGCCATCGAGCTCGGCGGTGGACCGAGCGACACGGCTCTGCATCCAGGCCACGGCCACCGCATGGCCGGCAGGCTGTTCATGCTGCGCGACGGTCCAGCCCTTCACGAGGCGGAACGCGTTCCAGATCTTGTTGCTGAAGTTGCGGCCCTGCTCGCAGAGGCCCTCATCGAACGGGAGGTCGTTGCCAGCCGGGCTGCTGAAGAGCATGCCGGTGCGCACGCCGTCCGCGCCGTACTTGGCGATCAGGTCGAGCGGGTCGGGGCTGTTGCCGAGGCTCTTGCTCATCTTCCGGCCCAGCTTGTCGCGCACGATGCCGGTGAGGTACACGTTCTTGAAAGGGATCTCGCCGCGGTACTCCATGCCCGCCATGATCATGCGCGCCACCCAGAAGAAGAGGATCTCCGGCGCGGTGACCAGGTCGTTGGTGGGGTAGTAGTACTTGATATCCGCGTTGTTCGGGTCCTTGAAGCCGTCGAACACGCTGATGGGCCACAGCCAGCTGCTGAACCAGGTGTCCACGACGTCCTCGTCCTGCTTGATACCCTTGGTGCTCTTGCCTTCGGCGGTGAACTGCGCAATGGCCTCGGCCTCGGTGCGGCATACGGCCACGTCCCCGGCCTCGTTGTACCACGCCGGCACCTGCTGCCCCCACCACAACTGGCGGCTGATGCACCAGTCGCGCACGTTCTCCATCCAGTACGTGTAGGTGTTCACGAACTTCTGCGGATGGAGCTTCACGCGGCCGTCCTTCACCACCTCGAGCGCCGGCTTGGCGAGCTCACCCATCTTCACGAACCACTGCAAGGAGAGACGCGGCTCGATCACGGCGTCGGTGCGCTCGCTGGTGCCCACCTTGTTCACGATGTCCTCGGTCCTCACCAGGAAGCCCTTCTCCTCCAGCTCCTTCGCGATCTTCTTGCGCACCACGAAGCGGTCCTCGCCCACGTAGAGCTGCGCAGCCGCACTGAGCGTGCCGTTGGGCTCCAGGATATCGATGGTCTCGAGGTTGTGCTTCTTGCCCAATTCGTGGTCGTTCACGTCGTGCGCAGGCGTCACTTTCAGCGCGCCGGTTCCGAACTCGCGCTCCACGTACTCATCGAAGATCACGGGGATGCTGCGGCCGATGAGGGGCACCTGCACGCGCATACCCTTCAGGTCCGTATAGCGCTCGTCCTCGGGGTGCACGGCCACGGCGCTGTCGCCCAGGATCGTCTCAGGACGCGTAGTGGCGATCACGATGTACTCCTCCACTCCATCGGGGTCCTCACGCTCCACTTTGTACCGGATGTGAAAGAGCTTCGAGTTGACCTCCTTGTGGATCACCTCTTCGTCGCTGACCGCGGTGAGGGCCACGGGGTCCCAGTTCACCATGCGCAGGCCACGGTACACCAGGCCTTTCTTGTGCAGGTCGATGAACACGTCGAGCACCGCGTCGCTGAGGTCGGGCTCCATGGTGAAGCGTATACGGTCCCAGTCACAGCTGGCGCCGAGCTTCTTCAGCTGCTCCAGGATCACCCCGCCGTACTTCTCCTTCCACGCAAAGGCGTGCTTGAGGAACTCCTCGCGGCCGATGGCGCTCTTCTTGAGCCCCTGCTCGCCGAGCAGGCGCACCACCTTGGCCTCGGTGGCGATGCTCGCGTGGTCCGTGCCCGGCACCCAACAGGCGTTCCTGCCCTGCATACGCGCGCGGCGCACCAGCACGTCCTGGATGGTGTTGTTGAGCATGTGGCCCATGTGCAGCACGCCCGTGACGTTGGGAGGCGGGATCACCACGGTGTAGGGCTCGCGGTCGTCGGGTACGCTGCGGAAGTAGCCCTTCGCCATCCAGTGGGCATACCAGTGGCCTTCGGCGTGGGCCGGATCGTATCGTTTGGGGATCTGAGGGGTGCTCATCGGAGAGGCTTCGAGCAAAGCCGCGCGGGCCTTTGCATCGAGGCCGGCAAAGGTAACCGGAGGTCCCGGTTCGGCATGGGATCGGCGGTACACGGGCACACGGAACGCGGCCCTGTTAAGGTCTTGTTAATGTCGGAACCCTCAGGTGACCCGTCCGTAGTTTTGGTCCAGCAACGCACGAAACCCGATCCACTCCATGAAGAAGTTCCTCCTCTCGTTCGGCCTCAGCGCCCTCTTCCTCGGTGCCATGGCCCAGGACAATGCCAAGCCCGTGGGCGGCACCGGTCCGCAGATCAGGCCTCGACAAGGAAGTGCATGACTACGGTACCATCGCCAACGGCGCGAACGGCACCTGCGAGTTCATCGTGACCAACACCGGCGACCAGCCGTTGATCATCACCAATTGCAAGGGAAGCTGCGGCTGCACGGTGCCCAAGTGCGACACCGCCCCGATCAAGCCCGGCACCAAGACGACCATCACGGTGAAATACGACACCAAGCGCCCCGGCCCGATCAACAAGAGCGTGACCATCAGCAGCAACGCCACGAACGCCCCCGAGAAGGTGGTGCGCATCAAGGGCACGGTGGAGGCCGGTCCCGAGACGCCCGCTTCCCCGGTGAAGGAGCAGAGCCCCATGGCCCCCGTGGAGAAGACCAACTGATCCAGCGAACGTTCCCATCGGAAGCCCCGCCGGCCTGGCGGGGCTTCTTCGTTCGCGTACTGTGCGCACGGAACGCCGAACTTCGCCCCACACTTCCCGATCCCGATGCCCGCCATTTCCACCAAGGGTCGCCTGATGCCGGCCTCCCCCATCCGCAAGCTCGTCCCCTTTGCCGAGGCCGCCCGCAAACGCGGGACCCAGGTGCTCCATCTCAACATCGGGCAACCCGACATCCGCACACCGGAGGTGGCGCTGGAGGCCATCCGCCACCTGGACCGCACCGTGATCGAATACAGCCACAGCGCCGGCTTCGAGAGCTACAGGAAGGGCCTGGCCGCCTACTACGGCAAGCACGGGATCCCGGCGACCCACGAGCAGATCATCGTCACCAACGGCGGCAGCGAGGCCCTGCTCTTCGGCATGATGGCCTGCTTCGAGCCGGGCGATGAGCTCATCATTCCCGAACCGTACTACGCCAACTACAACAGCTTCGCCTTGGCGGCCGGGGTCAAGGTGGTACCCGTCCGAAGCACCATCCAGGAAGGGTTCGCCCTGCCGGCGATCAGCGCGTTCGAGGCCCTCATCACCCCGCGCACCAAGGGCATCCTCATCTGCAACCCGGGCAACCCCACGGGCTATCTCTACAGCCGCACGGAACTGGAGACCCTGCGCTCCATCGTGCTCAAGCACGACCTCTTCCTCTTCGCCGATGAGGTGTACCGTGAGTTCTGCTACGACGGGGCCACCCATATCAGCGCGTTGTCCCTGGAAGGGCTCGACCAGCATGCCGTGCTGATCGATAGCGTGAGCAAGCGCTACAGCATGTGCGGCGCTCGGGTGGGCGCCTTCATCACGCGCAACGCCGAACTGCTGGCCACCGTGCTGAAGTTCGCCCAGGCACGGCTCAGCCCGCCCACCTTCGGCCAGATCGCAAGCGAAGCCGCCCTGAACACCCCGAAAGCGTACTTCGACGAGGTGATCGCCGAATACAGCCAGCGTCGCGACATCCTGGTGAATAGCTTGAACAGCATCCCTGGGGTCCTTTGCCCTTCCCCCAAAGGTGCGTTCTACTGCGTGGCCGAGCTGCCGATCGACGATGCGGACGCCTTCTGCCAATGGTTACTGGAGTCCTTCAGTCACAACGGCCACACGGTGATGATGGCACCGTGCAGCGGTTTTTATGCCGAGCCGGCCACCGGCCGGAAGCAGGTGCGATTGGCCTACGTACTGGAACAGGAAAAGCTCCGCAAAGCGGTGGATTGCCTGCGTGTCGCGCTGGACCAGTATCCCGGGCGTGTGCTTCACACCCAACGGGCCAGCACCTCGGTATGAACCCGGGCTGTTGAGAACAGCCGTCTGGATGACTTGACCCGCGCCAGCCGGCCACCGTAGCTTGGTCCGTTGATCCCACGCCGGAACGGCGGACCATGAAAGACCCGATCGGATCCACTGAACGGTCCAGCTTGAGCGCGTTGACCGGGGCGGTGATGTCTCTCCGTTCGACGACCCTCGGCTGGGCTTTGGCCTGCTCACTGCTGGGACACGCGCAGGTCGTGGTGCAGGCCGAGGCCGTGATCGCCCCCATCTTGCCCGAGGCCGCCGTGAAGCCCATGCTCGGGGCCGTCGTGGACTGGCTGCCCCACACCGAAGTGCACTACGACCGACCGAAGCGCATCCTCCACTTCGCCGGTCCCGTGACCATCCAGCCCGCTGAGCTGGCGCAACTCCTGAACGCTCACGGCTTTCAGCTCATCCATTGGTCCGGATCCGGCGCGCCGGGAACGGTCCGCATCACCATCGCGCCTCCCGATACCACCTCCCCACAGTGGACCCCCTTGGACGCGGACGCCGCGCACAAGAACGCGTGGATCGCCGCCGATCCGGCGCGCTACGTGGACCTCCTCGACCGCGCCACCCGAACGGACGAATGAACAGGAGCGATCGATCCCGCGCGCCCGGCGCCATAGGCCTCCTGACCATCGGTCTGATGGTGCCCATGGCGCTTGCCGGGCAGGCCTCGAGCGATGCCTGCGGCCTCGCGCCGGCCAACCAGTACCCGGTGGGCACCTCCTGCGTGAACGTGGCCTTCAACAAACCCGCCGCCTACGTCGCGAACATCAACCTGGCACCCGCCAGTTGCAACAGCGGCAACTTCGACGATGCGTTCGGCTGGTTCACCGCCACGGCCGCCACCACCACGATCACCTTCACTCCGGGCGGGCTGTTCGACGATGCCGTGCTCCACATCATGTCGGCCTGTGCGGCCAACGCATCGCTGGCCTGCGCCGACAACACCGTGTTCGGGGCGGAGACCGTGACCCTCGCCACCGTGCCTGGAACGAACTACATCATCCGCGTGCAGCGCTATAACGGCAACGGCGGGTTCAACGGCCAGCTCTGCGTGTGGTCGCCCCCGCCACCGCCCGCGAACGACAACTGTCCGGGTGCGATCGCCCTGCCGGTGCTGCCGACCTGCACGATGCTGACGTTCTCCAATGCCGGAGCCACTGCATCGGGGACCGCCCCCGCACCCACCTGCGGGCCGGCGCCCACCACCGATGTCTGGTTCACCTTCACCACCGGGGCCAGCGGTCAGGTCTTCATCGATACGCAGGCGGGCACCCTGGCCGATGGGGTGATGCAGCTGTACAGCGGGGCCTGCGGTGCGCTGGCCACGGTGGCCTGCAATGATGACGAGGACTTCTTCGGAGGGCTCTTCATGCCGGAGATCGACCGCCGCTGTGCCACACTGGCGCCGTTCACCACCTACCGGATCCGCTTCTGGGGCTATGGCGGAGCCACCGGTACTTTCGGTATCTGCGTGAGCGCTCCCGCCACACCCACCACCCCGCAAGAGGATTGTGCCGGGGGGGCCACCATCTGCAACGACCAGCAGATCAGCAACAACGCGAACTTCACCGGGTGCACGGTCGATCTGACGAATGCGAACAACGGATGCTTGGACGGCAATGAAAGCCAGGGCACGTGGTACTTCTTCTCCCCCTCGGCCTCCGGCACCGCTGCGCTCACCATCCAACCCGCGGCCAACATCGACTACGACTTCGCCATCTGGGGGCCGATGAGCACGATCACCTGCCCTCCGGTCGGCAACCCCATTCGCTGCTCCTGGGCCTACCCGCCGAACGTGCCGGGATATCCTGGAGCAGGTGCCTTCGTTACGGGCATGGGCAACGGAGCGGTGGACGCTTCGGAGAATGATTTCGGCAATGGCTGGGTGGCTCCGCTCAACATCATCGCCGGGCAGATCTACATCATGTACATCGACAACTTCGATGTCACCGGGCAGGCGTTCACCCTGGATTGGACATTGACCAACGGTGCCTCCTTGGACTGCACCGTGCTTCCCGTGGAGCTGATCGGCCCTGAAGCACATGTGATGAACGATGGTGTGCACCTCACCTGGGCCACCCAGACCGAAACGGGAACAGCGCGCTTCGTGGTGGAGCGGTCGGTCGATGACCTGGACTACACCCCGATCGGTGAACTCCCCGCCGCCGGACACTCGCTTGAACGGTTGGAGTATTCGTTCCATGACCGATCCCCTTCCGCGGGCCTGAACTACTATCGTTTGCGCATCCAGCACAGCGATGGCAGCGGGGATCTCTCCTCCACCGTGTCGGCCATCGTGGGTGCGGAACACCCCCGGCTTCTCGTCCGGCCGAACCCGGCCACGGACCGGGTCCACGTCCTGCTCCCGCGCTGCTCGACCTCACGCGTGCATTACACCCTGCAGACCGCCGATGGTGCGCGCATCCGCGAAGGCTCTGTTCCCTGGGACGTGCAGCGCGCCGACCTTGTGCTCTCCTTGGCCGGCGTCCCTGGGGGGCTGTACGTGATGATGATCGAGGATGCGGACGGCCGATCCTTGGGCAACGCCCGCATCGTTCTGGATCCGCACCCGTAGGCCACCCGGCCCTTCCGACCGCGTCTTGTGGATAACTCAGACCGGTGCTCAAGGCCGCGGATCCGTATCTTGCTGGTCGTCCATTCAATTGTGGACGCGCGAAGACCGTGCGTGCAGCCCTGTGGATGATCCTGATCCTGTTGACCACAGGACAACGTAGTGCGATCGGCCAAAGCGTGGCCGGGGTCGATGTGTTCCTGCACTTCTTTCTGCCCTTGACGAGTTCGTTGGAGAAGGTGACCATCCACACCCTGCACGACCACGACCAGGAGGTTCCGCTCCACCTCGCAGCGGATCGCACGCTGGCCAAGTTCACCCCGATCACCGACCTCGATCTGGATGCGTTCGCAACGGTACTTCAGGTCCGCGGGGTTCCGTTGCTCGGCGTGGAGGTGATGTGGCCCGGTCTCCCGACCTATCGCGCCGTGGTGCCCACTCCGGATGGCCGTTGGTCGCTTCAGGCCGGAGCCCCGCCCGACGATGCCGCACGATCGGCCGCCAAGCGCGCCTGGATCGACGCTCACCCCGCCCTCTACGAGGAATACACCCGTTCCGGCCCCCACTAGACCATGGGTCCGTTCTCGAACCGTCCATCCTTCCGCCAGACCGCGTCCGGAAGGTCCTTGTTGCTGGTCTTTGCGCTCATTGCGTTCCAGCGCGGGCATGCGACCACGTGTGCGGGTGCCACGGTGTTGAACCCCGCCAGCCTGCCGATCACCCAACCAGGCGCTGGTCTGTGGCGCCACCAACGACCTGAACTCGACCAACGTGCCGGGTAATCTCTGCGGCTCGAATGACAACGCCGCATACAAGAATGGCAATGAAGCGTTGTACGTGATCACCCCTACCGTTACCGGGGCATACAACATCAACGTCACCGGCCAGACCTGGAGCTCCGTCCAGGTCTGGGCCGGATGCCCGAACGGCGGAGGCACCTGCGTGTACGGCGACGGCAACGCGGCCAACACCACCACCATCACGGCCACGTTGAACGCCGGCACGCAGTATTACATCTGGTTCGACACCTGGCCCACGCCGGCCAGTCCATGCCCGGGCACCTTCAGCATTGGCCCGGCGCCTCCGCCTCCGGCGAACGACAACCCCTGCGGGGCCACCCCGCTCACCGCGGGTCTGGGCTGTACCTTCCAAGGCAGCACCACGGCCTCCAGCACGGCCACCACGGGCCCGCCCGCACCGACCTGTGCCTTTTACTCCGGCAGTGACGTCTGGTTCTCCGTCGTGGTGCCGGCCAGCGGCGTGCTCATTCTCGACTCGAACACGGGCGTCATCCTCGACGGGGGAATGGCCCTGTACACCGCCACGGCCTGCAACGGCACGTTCACCCAGGTGGCCTGTGATGATGACGCGAGCGCGAATGGGGCCATGCCGTACATCTATGCGTCCGGGCTCACCCCGGGGACCACGGTCTATGTGCGGTTCTGGGAATATGGGGGCGACAACAACGGCACCTTCTCCATCTGTGCGTACACCATTCCGCCCCCTCCGCCCATGACCGGGGACGACCCCTGCGCGGCCAACCCTCTGCCGGTCCTCGCCTCCTGCATCCCGCTCACCTACTCGAACATCGGCGCCACCGCCACCGCCGGCCCCCCCGCGCCAGGCTGCGGACTTTACACAGGCGGAGATATCTGGTTCTCCTTCACCGCGCCGGCGAACGGCGTGGTGACCATCGAGACCGCCATCGGTACGATGACCAACGGGGCCATGGAGCTCTATTCAGCACCAAGTTGCGCAGGCCCCTTCACCAGCATCCAATGCAACGACGATGCCATCGGGCTGATGCCGCGCATCGACCGCCGATGCACCCCGCTCACGCCTGGACAGACCTATTACCTGCGCGTGTGGGGCTACAACGGCCAGCAGGGATCGTTCAACATCTGTGCGTTCCAATCCACCACCACGAACACCTTCCCGGAGGACTGTTCGGGCGGCACGACCATCTGCAACAACCTGGCGTTCAACAACAACACGAACAACACAGGATGCACCGCCGACCTGAACGCGGGCAACCAGGGCTGTCTGGCCAGCGGTGAGCGGCAGGGCACTTGGTATTACTTCAGCCCCAGCGCTGCCGGCACCATCGGATTCACCATCAACCCAGCCGCACCTACGGATTATGACTTCGCGGTCTGGGGCCCCATGGCATCCATCACCTGCCCCCCTGTGGGCGCTCCGCTGCGTTGTTCCTTCGCCGCTCCGACCGGTCCGACCGGTTGCGGGAACGGAGCGACGGACTTCACCGAAGGCGCCGGCGGAGACCGATGGGTCAGCACCTTCAATGTCCTGGTGGGCCAGATCTACATCCTCTACGTGGACAACTTCAGCGCCAATGGCCAACAGTTCAGTTTGGACTGGAACCTGACCAACGGGGCCTCCTTGGACTGCACCGTGCTGCCACTGGAGCTGATCAGCCTGACCGCCCAGTCCGTTTCGGACCATGTGCTGATCAGCTGGGAGACCGCTACGGAAATGGCCTCTGACCACTTCATCGTGGAGCGTTCGCCGGACGGTTCGGACTTCACCCTGGTCGGTTCCCTCCCCGCAGCGGGGAACAGTCAGGCGCACATGGCCTACCACTACCGGGACCTCACGCCTCTGCAGGGTTTGAACTACTACCGCCTGGTGGAGGTGGATGCCCATGGGCATGAGACCCGTGTGGCCACCACCACGGCGATCTTCCGCAGTGCCGGCGCGGAAGGCCCCTTCCCCAATCCGACCTCTGGGGCGATCAGGTTGGTGCTTGAAGCGTCCGGTAGCGACCACGTGGAGCTCGCGGTGATCGACGCCATGGGCCGCACCGTCTTCGTGCGCACCTTCTTCGTTGGCCCAGGACCTTCGGTCCTTGACCTGACCCACGAAGGCCTGCCCGCAGGTAGCTACACCTTGCGGCTCACCGCCGGTTCCGGACAGCCACGTACGTGGCCTCTGCTGGTCTACTGAGCGTTTGCCAAGAAACCTCGTTGGACCTGTAACGTAGACCGGGGCCGGTCCCCCTCGAAGGCGATGCCCTTCGGGGGCATTCCCTGCGGCTGCATCCCCCTCTCCCCCAGCCTGTTGATAACTAGCGGGCAACTCTTTTCCCACGTGGGCGTCTTCCTGCTGCCTTTGCACCCGAACGTGGCTCCCTTCCAACCATCCGGACCGGATCGCCTACCCGGTATTGCTGACGAACCAAGGTCACGTTACTTTTGCCTGATGTCCATCAGTCCTTTCCTGCACCGAAACGCCCTACAACGCTTCGTTCCATGAAGAAGACGCTACGCTCACGCCAGCTGTACGTCCTGTTGCTCTCCGGTGTCCTCGCTGTCCCGGCCGCCGCGCAGAACGTGGCCATCAACACCACAGGAGCACCACCGGTGAACGCCAACGCGTTGCTGGAACTGGAAGCCACCAACCGCGGCCTGCTCATCCCGCGGATGACGTACAACGAGCGCGTGCTCCTGCCCGGCCCCACGGCGGGTCTGTGGGTTTACCAAACGGACAACTCCGCCCCCTACGACCCGAAGAACGCGGTCGGCCTGTACTATCACGACGGCACTTCATGGAACCGCATGGCCTCCGGCTCGGGTTGGTCGGAGACCGGGAACCTCGGCACCAACGTGGCCACCAACTACATCGGCACGGTGGCCGGCAGCAACGACGACCTGCGCATCAACACCAACGGTACCGCCAACCCGCGGATCACCATCAGCGGCACCAACGGCTACGTTGGTGTGGGCACCATCGCTCCTGCGGAAGCCCTGCACGTGAACGGAGCGGTCCGCCTCTTCAAACAAGCGCCCGTGTATCCCGTGACATCGTATAGCCTGACCACGGCCAACGGGGTCCTGCGGTACAATGATGGGGTCAACTACCATGAAGGCGGGGGGGTACGTGCCATCCAGGGCATGAACACCACAAATGGCAATGCCAACATAACGATCCCCTCCACGGCAGGGCTTTCCGCGGGTATGTATGTCAGCGGGACCGGAATCCCCGTGGGCGCCACCATTCTGAACGTGGTGAACGCCACCACGCTTCAACTAAGCGCGAACTGCACGGCCACCAATGTGAACCAGTTCCTGCGCGTGGGCCCGCTCTTCAGCCGGTTGGAGAACATCGAGACCGTGGTCACCGGCCAGGATTACACCGATTTCAACCTGATTTGCGGCGCTCCGGGCCAGACCCAAGGCGGTGTGATCAATGGTCAGACCAATGCGACTGCGCCTCAGCGCCTTCGCGAAACCCCCTTTCCGACGAGCCAGACGGCCCAATCCTCGGGCAGTCGGGTGCAATACCTCATCCTGGGCAGCGAGCTGGCCAACGCGCCCTTCAATCTGTGCGTGGGCAACATCACCCAGCTGGCTGTGACCGCGTTGGATGACGACCCGAACGTACCCGCTCCGGGTTGCGTGTTGAACATCAACGTCAAGGTGGCCACCACGGCATTGGCCAGCCTGCCCGCCACCGGCATCGATCAGGCGACGGGCAATGGCATGAACGCCTCGCCCGTGCGCTTCAATTCGACCAACCTCCGGGTGGGTGCGGGCGATGTGGTGTTCCCGCTGAACCCGCCCTATTTCTGGAACGGCACGGACAACATCATCATCGAGATCAACTACCTGAAATCGGCCGTGGCCGGTGTAAGCCCGCGTGTCCTGCTGACCACGGGCCTTACGTTCCAAAGCACGATCTGGTCCTACGTGCCCGGCTCGAGCGTGAACCCCGGTTCCACCCATTACACCACCCCGGCTGTTTTCCCCGCCGGATTGCTTTGGGGCCTGAACACCACGCGTCCGGTCTTCAAGGTGTGGGGCCAGGTGAAACAGCCCACGCCGTTCAACAATACCGGCGACTACACGCTGTTGAGCGGGCATGCACTGATGGTCGGCACCCCGCAATGGGCCGCCACGGCCGGTGTCTATCGCGGACCAGGCACCATACGCGCCCAGGACCGGGTCTTCGACGGTGGTCTGCAGCTGTCCGACCACGTGTTCGACCGCTACTTCGACGGAACGGCGAAGCCGGAGGAGGCCGCGTCCGCAGCGGATCACCGCTTCATTCCGCTCAATGACCTGGAGGGGTATCTGGCCGAGAACCGGCATCTGCCATCCATGCCCTCCCGATCCGACTGGGAGGCCGGTGAACAGGCCTCGCTCGGAGAATTGAGCACGGGCCTCTGGCGCACGGTGGAGGAACAGGCCTTGTACATCGCCGAACTGGAGCGTGACCTGCGTTTGCTGGAAGAGTTGACCTTCAACAAGGGACTGACCCAGGAGGAATGGCAACGGATGAGGCAGGATGTGGAACGCAGTCCACGCCTGACCGATGAGCAACGCATGGCACTGCTGGCCCGACTGGAGCAGTTGAACGAACGCAGCAAGCCCTGACCATGAATCCTGTGCACACCCTGAACCGCATGGCCATGAGGATCTCCCTGTCGGCGCTGACCCTGGGCCTGAGCATGGGCCTGGCCGCTCAGAACAACATCGGCATCAACGCCAATGGTGCCGCCCCGAGCGCCACGGCCATTCTGGACATCGACGTCAGCGCGCTGCCTGCGAACGCCAAGAAGGGCTTCCTGGTGCCCCGGATGACCACCGCGCAGCGCCCCGCTGGCGTGGATGGCATGACCATCTACCAGACCGACGGGGTGGCGGGCTACTACTACTATGACGCCACGCTGGCCCAGTGGGTACGCGTGAGCGTCGGCTCCGCCGCGTGGGACCTGCTGGGGAACGATCCGGTGAATCCGATCAACGACTACCTCGGCACCACGGACGCCACCGAGCTCAACTTCCGTACGAACAACATCGAGCGGATGGTGGTGGAAGCCGGCGGCCGCGTGGCCATGGGCGCGCCGACCCCGTTGCCGGCAGCCCAGCAGCTATTGGAGGTGAGCGGTGCTGTGCGCCTCACGGGCACCACCGCGAACACCAACGTCGGCACCATCCGGTGGAACAGCACCGACCTGTGGCATGAGGGCTACATGGGGCCGGCCGCGGGATGGCGGAAACTCCCGAACGATTATCAGGTCTTCGGACCGGCCGCCTATTCCCACCAGGCGGATGCCACCTGTGGCGCCGGAACGGCGGAGATCGCCAACAACATCCCCAATGCGCCGCTGCCTCCGGCCTGTCCCGGCTGTACCACGGGACAATGGTCGAACGCGGCCACGGTCACCCCGTACATCAACGCTACGGCTGCCGCGCAACGGGTGCGGAAGCAGATGATGTTCCTGGTGAACGAACTGAACGTGGAACTGGCCCAGTTGAACGGGAACACCACCTGGACGCAAGGCCTCTGCCCCGGTCAGCCGATCAACCAGATCGGATTCTTCATCGGCCAAGGGGCGCTTATCAAGCCTTGGGCGTGGCAAGTGGCCGTCTTTCACGCTCCACCGGGCGTGAACGACCTCACGGGTGGTTTCCTGGCCAATGCGGACCCGTCCGCCGGTTGCGGCTTCAATGCGCCGGCCACGCAGAACCGTCCGATCGCCGGCGCTGGCGCATGGGACGTCTTCAACCTCACCACGCCGTTCGTGTGGGATGGCGTGCGCAACATCATCGTCGAAGTCACCTTCCAAGGGGGGGCCGCCGGTGCCGCGTATAACGTGCCCGTGAAAGTCTCGACGACCGCCACGAACCTGTCCTACACGCGCTACGCCGGCCTTGTCTCCGGTACCTGTGGGAATACCGCCACGGCTTGTTCCGGCATCGTTTCCGGCAGCGGCATGGACAATACCTGTGGCCTCGGAGGTGCGAGCACCATTCGTCCGGTGGTGCGGTTCGGCGGCACGGTGAGCACCACCCCGGGCCCGATCGTGTCCGGCAACGGGAACTACGTGGTGTATGATGGCGGCTTCATGGTGGAGAACACCCCTGGCTGGCGCCTGTGGGTGAACCCGCCCGATCCATACCGCTCGTTCAAGGGTCCGGGCACCATCCACGCGGAGAAAGGCGTGTATGACAACGGGGTGCGCCTGAACGACCATGTGTTCGACCGGCATTTCGATGGCCGCGTGGCGATGGCCGATGCCGAGGCCGTCGGCGCATACCGGAACCTGTCCATCCAGGAGATGGCCGAATTCACGCGGATGAACCGGCACCTGCCCACCATGAAGGGCCGCGATGCCTGGGAGCGCGAACACGGGTTCTCCTTCGGGGACCTGACGAACCAGTTGTGGACGACCACCGAGACCCACGCCCTGTACCTCGCGGAATTGAACCGCCAAGCCCATCTGTTGGACGTATTGAGCTCCGACCGGCCCTTGCGTCCGGATGAACTAGGACCGATGACATCGGCCGTGAAGGCCTTGCCCGAGCTGACCGACGCCCAGAAGGCCCGGATGGTCTCTGATCTCAACGGTCGTGCCGCCACCGAAACTCGAACCACCCATTGATCATGCGCATGCGTTCGACCCGTACCGCGACCCCGCTGTTCCGCCCGGTCCTGCTCGGCATGGCGCTATTGGCCCTGCTGCCCGTGCATGCCCAGATCGGCATCAACAGCACGGGCGCCACGCCCAGCACCAACGCCATGCTGGACTTGAACCAGGTGGGCCGGGCCTTCCTGGCGCCCCGTATGACCGATGCCCAGCGCAGCGCCCTGGCCACCGCCGAGGGCCTGATGGTCTTCCAGAACAACAGCACGCCCACCGCACCCAAGGGCTATTGGTACTACGACACCGATCTGCTGCCCGCACCGGGCTGGGTCTTCGTGTCCAGCGTCGCCGCCTGGCAGCTCGGCGGCAACACCGGCACCAATGCCGCCACGGACTTCGTGGGCACCACCGACAACATGGACCTGGCCTTCCGCACCAATGGCGTGGAACGGATGCGGATCACCGCCGGCGCGTTGTCCACCGGTGGCCTCGTCGGGATCAACGTTCCGGCCACCTACACCGAACAGTTGGAGGTGAACGGCGGCCTGCTGATCGGCGGCACCTCGGCCACCAATACCGAGGGCAGCATCCGGCTCAACGCCACCACCGGCGCCCACGAGGGCAACATCGACAATACGGCCAACTGGTATCAGTTGGAGAACGCGTTCCTGCTGGAGAAGAACCGCGTGTACCTCAGCAACCCGGTGCCTGCCTGCGCCTTTCAGGCCGGCTGGCCCACCGCCGGGGGCCCCATCATCGACAACGGCAGTTTCGCCAACACCACCCTTACCAGCACCATCGAGACCCCCTACAGCCGCTTCTGGGAGGATGGTCGGCACCAATATCTCTACCTCGCCAGCGACCTGGTGGCGCTCAACATCTGCGCGAACACCAACATCACCGGCGCCGCCTTCAACGCCACTGCAGGCGGTGGTACGGCCATCACCAATACGCAGTTGAGCATGAAGAACACGCCCCTGGCCGCCCTGGCCACGTTGGATGTGGGCGGAGCCTGGGTGGTGTGCCATACCGCGGCGAGCTTCACGCCGGTGGTCGGTTGGAACGCGCACAACTTCAACGTGTCCAACTTCCAATGGAACGGTGCGAGCAACCTACTGGTGGAGTTCTGCTTCGACCAGAACAATTGGACGAGCAACGTGGGGGTGAACGCCGAGACGACCAACTACACGGCGCTCTTCGGCATTTATTGCGATGCCTGCGGCCACCTGTTCACCCCCGGCAGCGGTACCTGCTATTTCGCCTCCTGCCCCAACAACACCCCGCAGAACTTCCCTGGCGTTCTGTGCACAGGATACAGCCACACGCCTGGGTGCCAGCTGCTGCCCACATCCTCCCTCACCACCTGCGATGGGACCTTCCAGTTCACGGGCCAGACCGGTTCGGCCAGCCGCCGCCCCCTGCTCCGCCTGAACGCCCAGGTGAACTCCATCGTGCCGGTGCTCACTCAGGGCGACTTCATTTACAGCCCCACGGCCGTGATGGTGGAGAAGACCGGGGGATGGGCCACCAGCGGTGTCTCCCCCAACCAGAAGTTCAAGGGCCCGGGCACCCTCAGCGCCGAGATCGGCGTGTGGGGCGGCAACCTGCTCCTGAGCGACCACGTGTTCGATGCCTACTACGACGGCAAGGCTCGCGAGGAGGACGGCCAGCGCGGAGCCGGCTACAGCCGCCTGCCCATCCAGGAGATGGTCAACTACGTGGAGCGTGAGCGCCACCTGCCCACCATCCCCGGCCGGAGCGACTGGCAGATGCAAGGGCCCTTCAGCCTCGACGACCTCCACACGCGCCTATGGGTCACCGTCGAGGAGCAGGCCCTGTACATCAAGGAGCTCAACGAGCGGATGAACCTGCTGCGGCAGCACTTGGTGCGCCAGCGCCTGGACGGGTTGAGGCAGGACTGATCCCCCACTCTGGGCACGAACCCCTGAACGATGAAGGCGCTCTCCCTCCACCGTTCAGGGGTTCGGCATTGCTTGAGGACCGCATCCCTCTCCGTGCTCCTGATGGGGCCGGTCGTGCTCGGACAAGTGGGCATCAACAACACGGGCGCGGCGCCCGGCACCAACGCCCTGCTGGACCTGAACCAGGTCGGCCGTGCGTTCCTGGCCCCCCGGATGACCGATGCCCAGCGCGCCGCTCTGGCCACCGCCGAGGGCCTGATGGTCTTCCAGAACAACAGCACGCCCACCGCACCCAAGGGCTATTGGTACTACGATACCGACCTTCTGCCCGCACCGGGCTGGGTCTTCGTGTCCAGCGTCGCCGCCTGGCAGCTCGGCGGCAACACCGGCACCAATGCCGCCACGGACTTCGTGGGCACCACGGACAACATGGACCTGGCCTTCCGCACCAATGGCGTGGAACGCATGCGGATCATCGCCGGCGCGCTCTCCACGGGCGGTCTTGTCGGGATCAACGTTCCGGCCACCTACACCGAACAGTTGGAGGTGAACGGCGGCCTGCTGATCGGCGGCACCTCGGCCACCAATACCGAGGGCAGCATCCGGCTCAACGCCACCACGGGCGCCCACGAAGGAAACACCGACAATACGGCCAACTGGTATCAGCTGGAGGACGCGTTCCTGCTGGAAAAGAACCGCGTGTACCTCAGCAGCCCGGTGCCCGCCTGCGCCTATCAGGCCGGCTGGCCCACGACCGGGGGCCCCATCATCGACAATGGGTCCTTCGCGAACACCACGCTCTTCAACACCATTGAAACGCCCTACAGTCGCGGCTGGGAGGATGGACGCCACCAATACCTCTACCTCGCCAGCGACCTGGCCGCGCTGAACCTCTGCGCCAACACGAACATCACCGGGGCGGCCTTCAACGCCACCAGCGGTGGCGGACAGGCCATCACCAACAGCCAGTTGAGCATGAAGAACACGCCGCTCGCTGCGCTGCCTACGCTGGATGTCAGCCCTGGGTGGGTGGTCTGCCACACGTCGGCGAGCTTCACGCCGGTGGCGGGATGGAACGCCCACAACTTCAACGTGTCCAACTTCCAATGGAACGGCGCCAGCAACCTGCTGGTCGAATACTGCTTCGACCTGAACGATTGGACGGGGAACGTGGGCGTGAACGCGGAGACCACGAACTACACGTCGCTCTTTGGCATATTCTGCGATGCGTGCGGTCATCTGTTCACCCCGGGCAGCGGCACGTGCTACTTCGCCTCCTGCCCCAGCACAGCGCCGCAGAACTTCCCGGGCGTGCTCTGCACCGGCTACAGCCATTCGCCCGGGTGCAGCCTCCTGGCGAACTCCACCCTGATCACCTGTGATGGCACCTTCCAGTGGGTCGGCCAGACCGGCTCGGCCAGCCGCCGCCCCCTGCTCCGCCTGAACGCCCAGGTGAACTCCATCGTGCCGGTGCTCACCCAGGGCGACTTCATTTACAGCCCCATGGCCGTGATGGTGGAGAAGACCGGGGGATGGGCCACCAGCGGAGTGTCGCCCAACCAGAAGTTCAAGGGCCCGGGCAGCCTCAGCGCCGAGATCGGCGTGTGGGGGGGCAACCTGCTCCTGAGCGACCATGTGTTCGATGCCTACTACGACGGCAAGACCCGCAAGGAGGACGGCCAGCGCGGAGCCGGCTACAGCCGCCTGCCCATCCAGGAGATGGTCAACTACGTGGAGCGGGAGCACCACCTGCCCACCATCCCCGGCCGCAGCGACTGGCAGATGCAGGGCCCCTTCAGCCTGGACGACCTCCACACGCGCCTATGGGTCACCGTCGAGGAACAGGCCCTGTACATCAAGGAGCTCAACGAGCGGATGAACCTGCTGCGGCAGCATCTGCTCCGCCAACGGGCCATCGGAACGACCGACGCCCTCCATTGACGGGATGCCGATCAACGACCCCCGTCTTCAAGGGCTCATCCACCCGATCATCATCGCGTCCGTGCCGCTGTCCGTCCTCATCGGCTGGACCTCAGGCGCCTGGTGGGCTGGTCTTCTGGTCTTGATGGCCCTGGCCGGCGGGGGTATCTTTGCGCTGCGTCGCCGTTCCCGATGAACCGAGCCCTCACGGCCTCCCTGCTCGCCCTTTTCTTCTCCGGCCTTCCTGGTACGGCAGGCCACGCGGTGCCGCCCGCGGCCTATGCCACGTACTCCTTCGGGATCAGCTTGGCGACCAGCCTGAACAGCCAGCTGATGAGCTGCTTCGTGGTGAAGGTCTTCGAGGGGGAGGTGATCGCCACGGAGCCCCTGACGCGCGACCAGTTCCTGCTGCAGGTTCGCGGCCTGGTGCAGAGCAAGGCCAATCCGAACGGCACGGACCTGTTCGCTGAGCACGGGGTGGACGCCTGCAAGGTGCAGCAGGCCGAGGATGGTCGCCGGATCGTGCCCTATTGCGAGGTGTTGGACGATCTGTGGAAACTGCGCTTCTGGGAGTATCCGCTGCACGTGCAGGACGGCCAGCGTGTGGGCAAGGGCTGGGCCGAGGAACCATTGAACCCCTCGCCACGACAGATGTTGTTGTTGAGCAAATACGGCCTGCGCCACCCCACGGACCTGTGCCACAGAGAAGCGATGTTCCGGCTGCTGAGTGACGTGTCGGACCCTGACTGGGCGGACAACTACCGCAAGGGGCTCTGATCGACAATGGGAACGGAGGAGCAGGACCTGATCGCCGCCATTCGGTCCGGTGACCGTGGCGCACTGGCCCGTGCGATCACCTTGGTGGAGAGCCGCAGGCTGGAGGACAGGGCGCGCCTGTCGGCCTTGCTCGGCACACTCACCGGCCTCGGCGCCAGCCTCCGGATCGGCATCACCGGCATCCCCGGAGCGGGCAAGAGCACCCTGATCGACGCGTTGGGCTCGGCCTTGCTGAACCGTGGCCACCGGGTGGCGGTGTTGGCGGTGGACCCCAGCAGCCAGCGGACCGGTGGCAGCATCCTCGCGGACAAGACGCGCATGCACCGGTTATCCACCGACCCCCGGGCCTTCGTGCGGCCCACGGCCACTGGGGGCACATTGGGGGGGCTCGCCCTGCGAACGCGTGAAACGATGCTCTTGTGCGAGGCGGCCGGATACGATCGTGTGCTGGTGGAGACCGTCGGCGCCGGGCAGAACGAATCGGATGTCGACCGGGTGACCGACCTGACCGTGCTCCTGCTGATCGCCGGTGCGGGTGACGAGCTTCAAGGCATCAAACGGGGCATCATGGAGTCCGCCGACGTGGTGGTGGTGACCAAAATGGACCTGGCCCCGCCCGCCATGGTCGGCGCCGCGGTGAACGACCTGGTCCACGCCATCCAGCTGATGCCCTTGCGGGACGGTCGCCGCCCACCGGTGCTCCGTTGCTCGGCCATCACCGGGGAGGGGGTCGATGAACTGGCGGACCTGCTGGAGGACCTCGGCGACCAGTGCATGTCCACCGGATCGCTGATGCAACGAAGGAATCGACAGGCCGTGTACTGGTTACATGCCGGCCTGGGGCAGGCCTTGTTGGGACACGCCCTCCAGGATGAACGCCTTGCCGCCGCGCTTCCGGGCCTGGAGGCCCAGGTCTCCACCGGGGCGATCGATCCGACGGTGGCCGTGGATCGGCTGATGCGCCTGTTCAGAACAGGCGGCGCACCTCCTCTTTGAGCATCAGGATCGCCTCCTGGGACGGCAGATGGCTCAAGCGGGACGCGGTCTCGAACACCCGTTGACTGAGCTCAGTGCCCGGGGACTGCTCCCCGCATTGTTCGAACGCGATGTTGATGATGCGGATCGTCTCCTCCTTGGCCTGTTTCACCCGCGTCCACGCTTTGTCCGACACGTAGACCTGCTGGGTGACGTTGTGCTCGTACTCCTCGCGGATGGTGGCCGTCAGCTCCGCGTGCAGCATTCGGGTCGTCATGTTGCTCTTGTGCACTCGCAGCACCAGTCCACCGGGAGAGATCCGCTCCAGGAAGAGCACCAACCGCTCGTAGGCCTGAAGGCGGAGCGGAAGGGTATGCCTGCGGTCCTCCTTCCGCTGTTCAGCCGTCCGCTCACCCTGCCGGGCCTGCATGAACTGACGGATCAGGTAGAACGCCGTGAGGAACACCACCACGGAGGGCAGCACGGCGATGAGCAACAGGGTGAAGGGCTCCATGCGTGGACAAAGATGTTGACGAATATCGGCACGGGAGAGGCCCGGCCGGGGCGCACCCCCGACCGCTTGCCTAGTTTTGCCGCTTCTGTCCAAGCAGGCCCCGCGTCCATGCGTCCTTCCGTGCTCGTCCGTTCCATACAAGAACCCGCCACCCTGATGATGGCCCGGCGTTGCCGCGAACTACGTGCGCAAGGAAGGGATATCATCGACCTGAGCCTCGGGGAGCCCGACCATGACCCGCCCTCATTCGCACTGGAGGCGGCCCACATGGCGATCAACGGCCCTTGGCACAAGTACCCCCCCGTGAACGGCTTCGCCGATGTGCGCCAGGCCATCGCCGACAAGCTGCGCAGGGACAATGGCCTGGACTACCACCCGGACCAGGTGGTGGTGAGCACCGGTGCCAAACAGGCCATCATGAACGCGGTCCTCAGCCTCGTGGGCCCAGGCGACGAGGTGGTCATTCCCGCCCCCTACTGGGTGACGTACCGCGAGCAGGTGCGCATGGCCGGCGCCACCCCGGTCATCGTGCCGTCCTCCTTGGAGGAGGAGTTCAAACCGCCCATCGCCCGGATCGCAGCGGCCATCACCCCGCGTACACGGCTCTTGATGTTCAGTTCGCCATGCAACCCCTCCGGCTCGGTGTTCACTCCCGCTGAGCTGCAGGAGCTGGCCCGCGTGGTGGCGGAGCACCCCGACCTGTTGGTCATCAGTGACGAGATCTACGAGCACATCGTGTTCGACGGTCACCACACCTCCTTCGCCACCTTTCCGGGCATGATGGACCGGACGGTCACGGTGAACGGGCTTTCCAAGGCGTTCGCCCTCACCGGCTGGAGGGTGGGGTACATCGCCGCGCCTGCCTGGATCGCCAAGGCCTGCAACACCGTGCAGGGGCAGTTCACCAGCGGGGCCAACAGCATCGCACAACGGGTGACCCTGGCCTGCATGCAGGCCGACCCGGCCCTGCTGGCCCCGATGCGGTCCGACTTCCTGCGACGCCGCGACCTGGTGGTCCACGGCCTGGCCGGGGTGCCCGGGTTGCGCTGCAACCGGCCCATGGGCGCGTTCTATGTCCTGCCCGACGTCTCCGCCTGGCTGGGTCGCACCCATGAAGGCCGCACGATCACCACCACGGAGGACCTGTGCATGACCCTGCTCGATGGGGCCGGGGTGGCGGTGGTGGACGGCGATGCCTTCGGCGCCCCCGGCACGATCCGCATCAGCTACGCCACTGCGGACGCCAAACTGACAGAGGCCATCCAGCGTCTGCGTTCCTTCGGGGAACGACTACAGGCATGATGAACGTCCACGACAGGTTCCAGGCGTTCGCGCATACCGAGGCCCTCGTCCTGGGCGATGTGATGCTCGACGCCTATCTCTGGGGTCGCGTGGACCGGATCAGCCCCGAAGCACCCGTGCCCGTGGTGCATGTGCAGGAACGCAGCGCGCGATTGGGCGGCGCGGCCAACGTGGCCCTCAACCTCCGCGCCCTCGGCGCCCGGCCCATGGTGATGACCATGATGGGCGACGACGAGCACGCCGCCCGGCTGGACCACTTGTTCGGCGGCCTCGGCCTGCCGACCGAAGGCCTGTTGCGCAGCGCCCAACGCCGGACCACGGTGAAGACCCGCGTGATCAGCGGCCATCAGCATATCGTGCGGGTGGACGAGGAGGACGACCATGTGCTGGGTGAGCGGGACAGCGAGCGCTTGCTCGACGCCGTGAAGGCACGCGTGAGGTCGGCCCGCCCCGGGGTGATCGTCTTCGAGGACTACGACAAGGGCGTGCTCAGTCCGCCGTTCATCCGCGAGGTGGTGCTTCTGGCACGCGCCGAAGGCATCCCCACGGCCGTGGACCCCAAGAAGCGCAACTTCATGGCCTACCAGGACGTGGACCTCTTCAAGCCCAACCTGAAGGAACTGCGGGAGGGCCTGCGGATGGAGGTGCATGCGAGCGATGAGACCCAGCTGCGCCGGGCGGTGAAGGCCCTGGAGAGCGCCTTGGGCAATCGGCTGACCCTGGTGACGCTGAGCGAGCATGGCGTGCTCGTGCATGGAGGCACGGAGGACCACCTGATCCCCGCCCACGTACGCACCATCGCCGATGTGAGCGGCGCCGGTGACACGGTGATCGCCGTGGCGGCGCTGTTGCTGGCCCAGCAGGCACCGGCGCGCACCCTCGCCGCTTGGGCCAACCTCGCCGGCGGATTGGTCTGCGAACAGGTGGGCGTGGTACCGATCGACCGCGACCTGTTGCTGGCGGAATGCCTCGCGCTGCCGGAAGCCGACCGCGCGTGATGAGCGTGAAGCCCTACGCAAAGGAAGGCTCGAAGCGCGAGCAGGTCGAACACATGTTCGACGCCATCGCGCCGCGATACGACCTGCTGAACCGGTTGTTCAGCCTGGGCGTGGACCGGGCCTGGCGCCGACGCGTGCTGCGGATGCTGCGCGAGGAGCCGGTGGAGCGCCTGCTCGATCTGGCCACAGGAACGGCGGACCTGGCCCTGCTCTGCGCGCGGCATGCCCGCTCCGTGGTGGGTGCGGACATCAGCGAGGGCATGCTGTCCCATGGTCGCACCAAGGTGGCCCGGGCCGGGCTTGCCGACCGGGTGGAGCTCGTTCGTGCGGCCTCTGAGTCCCTTCCCTTCCCGAACGGCAGGTTCGATGCGGTGACCGTGGCCTTCGGTGTGCGCAACTTCGACGACCTGGACCAAGGCCTCCGGGAGATGCATCGGGTGCTCCGTCCGGGCGGCCGGGTGTTCGTTCTTGAGTTCTCCAAGGCCCGCGGCCTCATGGGGACCCTGTTCCGCCTCTACTTCCACCGGGTGATGCCTGTCGTGGGCCGCTGGGTGAGCGGTGACGCCAGCGCCTACACTTACCTGCCGAGGTCCGTGGAGGCCTTTCCCGAGGGGTTGGCGTTCGAGCAACGCCTTCGTGCCGCTGGGTTCGACAGCATCACCTCCAAGCGTCTGTCCGGGGGCATCGCCACGCTCTATGCCGCACGAGCCTGAACGCCGCAGGCAAGGATCGCTGTCTACCTTCGTTGCGCATCCATGAAGCGCCTCCTTCCGCTGCTGCTGCCGCTGTGCTGGCTCATTCCGGGCGATGCCCTGCCGCAGATGACCGGACCGGTGAAGGGGATCAAGACCGAGCACCTGCCGAACTTCGACCTGCGGCGGTTCCACTTCGGCTTCCTGCTGGCCTACAACACGTCCGACTTCTTCATGAAGCTCGACCCGCAGGCCTACTCGAGGGACAGTGTGATGGCGATCGACCACCTGCGCAAGCCGGGCTTCAACCTCGGGATCATCGGTTCGCTGAACGTGACCACGAACCTCAGCCTGCGCTTCATCCCCTCGCTCTCGTTCCAGGACCGTGTGCTGCGCTACCGCTTCCGGCGCAGCGATGGCACCGAGGTGGTGTACGAGAAGCCCGTCGAGAGCACCTATCTGGAGTTCCCTCTCCTTCTGAAGTTCCGCAGCGACCGCATCAACAACTTCGCGGTGTACGTGGTGGCGGGCGGCAAGGCGGCGATCGACATGGCCAGCCAGAAGGACGTCAACAACGCCATCGACGAGGAGGTGGTGGTGAAGCTGAACCGGTTCGACTATGCCGCGGAGGTCGGTGGGGGCTTCGATTTCTTCCTGCCCTATTTCAAGTTCGGCATCGAGCTGAAGACCGGCATCGGGATCCCCAACCTGCTGATCGACGACGGCACGCGGTTCAGCTCGCCGCTGCAGAGCATCCGCACGAAGACCTACGTACTGACCTTCACCTTCGAGGGATGACGGGCGATCCACGGACGGTGGAGCTGGTGCTTTCGCCCGGCGAGGCCGCCGACCCGGTGCTCGTGCGGGCCGCGGCGTTGGAGGCCGCTGGCCAGCCGGCCCACGCCGACCTCACGCACCGGGTGCTCCGCCGGTCCATCGATGCGCGGAGCCGGCCGCCGCGCGTCCGTCTTCGTGTGGCCCTGGAACAACACGCCGCGGTGGAGCGGACGCCCACCTTCGGGCCTCATGATGTCCGCAACGCCCCGCCCGTGCACATCGTGGGCTGCGGCCCGGCCGGCCTCTTCTGTGCCCTGCGCGCCATCGAGCTCGGCCTTCGACCGGTGCTGATCGAACGCGGCAAGGATGTTCGCGCACGCCGACGCGACCTCGCGGCGATCAACCGGGCCCACGTGGTGGACCCCGACAGCAACTACTGCTTCGGGGAGGGCGGCGCCGGCACCTACAGCGATGGAAAACTGTACACGCGCTCCACGAAACGCGGTGATGTGCGTGGCGTCCTCGACCGGCTGGTGGCCTTCGGCGCTTCACCGGACATCCTCGTGGACGCTCATCCACATGTGGGGACCAACAAGCTACCCGGCATCATCACCGCCATGCGCGAGGCCATTCTGGACGCCGGAGGTGAAGTGCTCTTCGGCCGGCGTGTCACCGACCTGATCCTGGAGCACGGTCGGCTTCGTGGTCTTCGTACCCTGGATGGCACCGAGATGCCCGTGGACCGCGTGGTGCTGGCCACGGGGCACAGCGCGCGCGACATCTTCAGGCTGCTGCACATGAAAGGGATCCGCATCGAGCGCAAGGACTTCGCCCTTGGCGTGCGTGTGGAGCACCCGCAGGCGGTGATCGATTCGATGCAGTACCACTGCGCCACACGCGACCCTCTGCTGCCTCCGGCGAGCTACGGTCTGGTGGAGCAGGTGGACGGCCATGGGGTGTACAGCTTCTGCATGTGCCCGGGCGGCATCATCGCGCCGTGCGCGACAGCGCCCGACGAGGTGGTGACCAACGGATGGAGCCCGAGCAAGCGGAACAACCCGTTCGCGAACTCAGGCCTGGTGGTGGACACGCGAAGCCTGCACCTGCCCACCGGCGCCCTTGCGGGCATGGAGGCCCAGCGGACCGTGGAGCACCTGGCCTGGCGGATGGGCGGCGGCACTCAGCGCGCACCAGCGCAGCGCATGGAGGACCTCATCGCCGGACGATCGAGCAGCGATCTGCCCGCCTGCAGCTATCCGCCCGGCATCATCAGTGCGCCGTTGAACGAACTGCTGCCCCCCCCGGTGTTCCAGCGCCTGCGAACGGCCCTGGTGCGCGTGGGGAAGCGCATGCGCGGTTACCGCACCAACGAGGCCGTGCTCGTGGCCGTGGAGAGCCGAACGAGCAGCCCCGTGCGCATCCCGCGCGACCCGGACACGCTGGAGCACCCGGAGGTCGAAGGGCTCTATCCCTGCGGGGAAGGAGCAGGCTACGCAGGCGGGATCGTGAGCGCCGCCATGGACGGCATGCGGGTGGCGGAGCGCATCGCCGTGCGCACGGGCCGTTCCGTCGATCACGATTGACGGCGGCGCTCGAACTCCATGCACAGGGCCGTGGCGGCCATCGCCACGTTGAGCGACTCCGCGCCTCCCCCGCCCGGCACCCGCACCACCTGATCGGCCTGCCCCCTCACCGCGTCCGAAAGCCCGTGTGATTCACTGCCGAGCACCAGCACGGCCGGGCGACGCAGCCCCACTTCGAACGCGGGTGCGCCGGTCATGTCGGCCGCATACACCTGCGCCCCATCACCCCGTGCGCGCGACAGCCTGTCCGGCAGCGCCACGGCGAACACGTTCACCCGGAAAACCGAACCCATGCTGGCCTGAACGGTCTTCGGGTTGAACGGATCCACGGAACCCTCGGCGCACCAGATACGGCGGATCCCGAACCAGTCCGCCAACCGGATGATGGTGCCGAGGTTCCCCGGATCGGCCACGCCATCGAGGGCCAGCACCAGCTCGGCCGCATCCAGCGGCCCGTCATCGCATTGCGGGGGCAGGTCCACCACCGCGATCAGCTCATTGCCCTGCTCGAAGGTGCCCAGGCGCGCCAGCCGATGCGGGGGGGCGATGCGCAGCAGATGTTCCGGCACCTCCGTGGTGCGGGCCGCCTCTTCCGTGGCCACCACGAAGCGCACCGGCCACCCGGACCGCAGGGCTTCGCTCACCAGCTTGCGTCCCTGGGCGAGGAACGCACCTTCGGTCCTGCGATGCCGCCGCTCCTGCAGCGTACGTGTCAGCTTGAACTCCGCCTCCGTCAACCTGTCGGATATCTTTGGCCTTCGCCAAAACTAGGGACCAGCAACTCCTCCGTGTATCCGCGGACCACGCATATCGTGCTGCCGGTGGTCCTATTACTGGCCCTTTCCGCGTGCGACCCGGCCCGGCGCGTACCAGGGGACCGACACCTCCTCGTGAGGTCGAAGGTGGAGGTGAAGGACCAACGGGTGAACAAGGACGAGCTGGCCTCGCTGATGAAGCAGCGGCCCAACAAGCGCATCCTGGGCCTGCGGTTCTACCTGACGATGTACAACCTGCCGTCGCCTGAGCGGCTGGCCCGACGCAAAGCCCGGAAGGCCGAACGCACAGCGGAGTCCAATGCCAGGCGCGCCCAACGCGGCAAGCCGCCCAAGGAGCCGGGCCGCACCTTCGGCGAATGGCTGCGCGACGCGGTGGGTGAACCGCCGGTGGTGCTGGATAGCACCCTGACATCCCGCACCGTGGCCCAGATGCGGATGTACCTGTTGCGCGAGGGCTTCTTCAAAGGCGAGGTCACCGATTCGATCTCCTACCGCGGGCGCCGGGCCCGCTTGCGTTACCATGTGATGCCCGGCGAGCCCCATCGCCTGCGCACCATCCGCTTCACAGTGGACGACCCCAGCATCGAGGATTACCTGACGAAGACCTGGGACGGCTCGCGCCTGCGGAGCGGTGAACGGTTCGATGCGGACGAGCTGGAGGCCGAGCGTGACCGCGTGACCGGCGTGCTGCGTGAGCTGGGATACATCTACTTCCACCGGGACCTGGTTTCCTACGACGCCGATACCGCGGCGGGAGACCACCAAGTGGACGTACTGATGCGTTTGTCCCGACCGATGGCCGATCGGGCCGCAGGTCTTCGGGGCTCCAGGGAGGGCACCATTCATTATGTGGGACGGGTCACCGTGGACGCCACGGGCTCCTTCGCCGGCCGCGCGACCACTCCTGTGGACACACTCGTACGCGACGGATACAGCTTCCTCTTCCAAGGCCGGAAGCCACGTTATCGGCCACAGGCCTTGTTGAGCGCTGTGTATTTCCATCCGGGCGATCGCTACCAGGCCAGCATGGCGGACCGGACCTTCCGCCGATTGACCAACCTGCGTGTCTTCGACCGGGTGGACCTCCTGTACGATACGGTGGGCACCGGAGCCAGGGACGTGGGGAACTGCACGATGCGGTTGACGCCGGCCAAGCAGCAAGGCTTCACGGTGGAAGGCTTCGGGACCAACCGCGGCGGCTTCCTCGGCACATCGATCAGCCTGGCCTATCGCCACCGCAACGTGTTCCGCAACATGGGATCCCTACAGGCGCAGGTGACCCTCGGCCTGGAAGCTCAGCAGAGCATCACCGGCCAGGAAACGGGCACCGGCGAGACCAGCACAGCCGTGGGCCGGGATGTGCTCTTCAACACCGTGGAGATCGGCCCCGAGCTCACCCTGCGGTTCCCGCGCCCTTTCGTTCCGGCCCGCTGGTTCGCCAAATCGGCCGCCCCACGCACCACCTGGACCGCGCTGTACAACTACCAACGCCGACCGGACTATAACCGCACCCTGGCTCGGACGAGCCTTGGGCTCGAATGGACCGAGAGCCCCCGGGCCACGGTGGGCGTCTTCCCGGTGGACCTCAACATCATCCGCATCCCTTTCCTTACCGATGCCTTCCGGAACTACCTGCAACAGGCCAACGACCCGGTGCTCACCGACAGCTACACGGACCACCTGATCATCGGGGCCCGGGCGTTCTACACCTTGAACACCCAGGGCACGGCCAAAGGACGGGATGTGGTCTTCCTGCGCACCTCCCTGGAGACCAGTGGCAATCTGCTGAGCGGCGTGGCCGGCCTGCTGGGCTGGGAGCGCACCACGGACACCAGCGGCAACAGCTTCCACACCATCGACGGCGTGCGGTTCGCGCAGTTCGTGAAGCTGGACGCGGACCTCCGCTACTATCGGCACCTGCACGAAAAGAGCCAGTTGGTGTTCAGGGCCGCCGCCGGAGTGGGCGTACCCTTCGGCAACCTCGGCGTACTGCCCTTCGAGTCCAGCTTCTTCGTGGGCGGCGCGAACGGCCTGCGGGCCTGGCGGGCGCGCTCGGTGGGTCCGGGATCCTATGCTGCGCCTCTGGTCGCCTACGACCGCATCGGCGAGGTGCGGATCGAGGCCAACGCCGAGTACCGGTTCAAGCTGGTGGGCTTCTTCGAGATGGCCCTCTTCGTCGACGCCGGCAACATCTGGTACTTGAAGGAAGACCCCCAGCGCCCGGGCAGCGGGATCGACAGCGATCTGCTGAGCGACCTGGCCATCGGCGTGGGGGCCGGCCTGCGCCTGAACTTCGACTTCTTCCTGGTGCGCTTCGACCTGGGTTTCCAGACCAAGGACCCCGCGCTGCCCTCCGGGGAGCGGTGGATCTTCGAACGCACCCGCGAGGAGCGGGCCCTCAGCGACCTGGCCAACCTGAACCTCGGGATCGGGTATCCGTTCTGACCGAACAGACCCGGTTCGACACCCCTGACCGCTTTCCGTAGTTTTGACGCCCATCCGCACGCACCGCATGCCCACCGCCACCAAGACCGCCCGCATCGAAGAACTCCTCGGCCAGGACGCCGACCGCCTGCTCGGACACCGTTGCACCACCATCGGCAAGGACCAGCTCAACCTGCCCGGTCCCGATTTCGTGGACCGCTGTTTCGTGGGCAGCAACCGGAGCCCCCAGGTGCTGCGCAGCCTGCAGGCCCTGTATGGGACGGGGCGCCTGGCCCACACCGGGTACATGAGCATCCTGCCGGTGGACCAGGGCATCGAGCACAGCGCCGCCGCAAGCTTCGCCCCGAACCCCATCTACTTCGACGGGGAGAACATCGTGAAGCTCGCGATCGAGGGCGGCTGCAACGCAGTGGCCAGCACTTACGGGGTGCTCGGGAGCGTGGCCCGCAAATACGCCCACCGCATCCCCTTCATCGTGAAGATCAACCATAACGAGCTGATGACCCTGCCGAACAAGTTCGACCAGGTGCTCTTCGGCACCGTGGAGAGCGCGTGGGACATGGGCGCCGTGGCCGTGGGTGCCACCATCTACTTCGGCAGCGATGAAAGCACGCGGCAGCTCACCGAGATCGCCGAGGCCTTCCAGCTCGCCCATGAACTGGGCATGGCCACCATCCTGTGGTGCTACCTGCGGAATCCCGGCTTCAAGAAGGACGGCGTCGATTACCACACCGCTGCCGACCTGACCGCACAGGCCAACCACCTCGGTGTCACCATCCAGGCGGACATCATCAAACAGAAGTTGCCCGAGGTGAACGGCGGCTACAACGTGTTGAGCGGATACGGCAAGACCCACAAGAAGGTGTACAGCGACCTGACCACGGACCATCCGATCGACCTGTGCCGATACCAAGTGGCCAACTGCTATATGGGCCGCATCGGCCTGATCAACAGCGGTGGTGCAAGCAGCGGCGAGAGCGACCTGGCCGAGGCCGTGCGGACCGCGGTGATCAACAAACGCGCCGGGGGCCAGGGTCTCATCAGCGGCCGAAAGGCCTTCCAACGCCCCATGGGCGAAGGCATCCAGTTGCTCAACGCGATCCAGGACGTGTACCTGGACAAGAAGGTCACAATAGCCTAGGAGAAACCCGATACAGGCAAGCGGAAAGCTGAAACGGGATCCGGTTTCCAGTTTCAGCTTTCAACGTTCAACTTTGCGCTCATGGGCTGGTTCACACGCACCAAGGAAGGCATCACCACCTCCACCGAGGAGAAGAAGGAGACGCCTGAGGGGCTCTGGTACAAGTGCCCGGAATGCGACGAGATCATGACCTCGGAGGATCACGAGAACAACCTCTGGGTCTGTGGCAAGTGCGAGCACAACGAGAAGATCGGCAGTGAGGAGTATTTCGCCATCCTCTTCGACGACCAGAAGTACACCGAACTGCACGCCGACCTGGTGGCCGGTGACCCGCTGAAGTTCGAGGACACCAAGCGCTACACCGACCGTCTACAGAAGACCCGCACGGACACCGGGCTCAACGATGCGTTGCGGGCGGCGGAGGGCAAGCTGGATAAGCGGATGGTGGTGATCGCCTGCATGGATTTCCGCTTCATCGGCGGAAGCATGGGCAGTGTGGTCGGGGAGAAGATCGCCCTGGCGGCCGACCAGGCCATGAAGCGCAAGTGCCCGCTCATCATCATCAGCAAGAGCGGTGGCGCGCGCATGATGGAGGCCGGTTTCAGCCTGATGCAGATGGCCAAGACCAGCGCCAAGCTCACCCAATTGGCGGCCAAGCGCCTGCCATACATCAGTGTGCTCACCGACCCTACCACCGGCGGTGTGACGGCCAGTTTCGCCATGCTCGGCGACCTGAACATCGCCGAACCGAAAGCGCTGATCGGCTTCGCCGGCCCCCGGGTGGTGAAGGAGACCATCGGCACCGATCTGCCCAAGGGCTTCCAGACCAGCGAGTTCGTCCTGGAGCACGGCTTCCTGGACAAGATCGTACCCCGCAAAGACCTGAAGGCCAGGCTTTCGCAGTTCATCACCTTCTTTCAGGCCTGAGGGGGATCCCGGGACCTGAAAACCCCTATCTTTGCCGCCTCAACACGGAAGGATGTCGTGTTGGACCAACGCGGACGACCATGTACCTGACGAAAGAGGCCAAGCGCGAGATCTTCAAGAAGCACGGTGGCACCGAGATGAACACCGGAGCGGCCGAGAGCCAGATCGCGCTCTTCACCAAGCGCATCGACCACCTGACCGGGCACCTGAAGGCCAACAAGAAGGACCACGCCACGGAGATGGCCCTGATGGGCCTGGTGGGCAAGCGCAAACAGCTCCTGAACTACCTGAAGGAGCAGCATTTGGAGCGCTACCGCGCCATCATTCAGGAGCTTGGGCTACGCAAGTGACCCCAGTGCGACCGCCGGGCATATGGCGGCGCCTGGACATCAATACTGAACCAAGGGCGATCGTGAGGCACGGTCGCCCTTTTTCATAACCCGGGGAACATCCCGGACCATAGGTCAACAGAGCGAAAATCAACCAAAGCAACGGCGCGAAAGGCGCGCCAATACGAACATGAGACCACAAGGCATTTCCAAGACCATCGACCTCGGAGACGGTCGGCCCATCACCATCGAGACCGGCATACTGGCCAAGCAGGCCGACGGCTCAGTGACCGTGCGCATGGGCGACACCATCCTGCTCGCCACCGTGGTGGCCACCAAGGAGGCCCGTGAAGGCATCGACTTCCTGCCCCTGCAGGTGGAGTACCGTGAGAAATTCAGCGCCGCCGGCCGCTTTCCCGGGGGTTTCTTCAAGCGCGAGAACCGCCCCAGCGACCACGAGATCCTCGTGAGCCGCCTGGTGGACCGCGCCCTGCGCCCCTTGTTCCCCGATGACTTCCATGGGGACACGCAGGTGCAGATCATGCTGATGAGCCACGACAAGAAGAACCACAGCGACAGCCTGGCCTGCCTGGCCGGCGCCGCCGCCCTGGCCGTGAGCGACATCCCCTTCGACGGCCCGGTGAGCGAGGTGCGCGTGGCCCGCATCAACGGCCGCCTGGTGATCAACCCCGACATGGCCGAGGTGGTCAATGCCGACCTCGACCTGATCGTGGCCGCCACCGAGCGCGACATCCTGATGGTGGAGGGCGAAATGAACGAGGTGCAGGAAGCCGACATGATCGAGGCCATCAAGGTGGCACACGATGCGATCAAGGTGCACTGCAAGGTGCTGAACGAGCTCGCCGCCGCCGTGGACAAGAGCCATGTGAAGCGCACCTACGAGCACGAGAAGAACAACGCCGAGGTGGAGAAGAAGATCTTCGACTTCTGCTACCAGCGCTACTACGACCTGGCCCTGCAGCCCAGCGGCAAGGAGGAGCGCAGCGCGAAGTTCGGCGCCGTGAAGGAGGAGTGCCTGGCCAGCCTCACCGACGAGGAGAAGGCCGACAAGGCCATGCTGGGCCGCTACTTCAAGAAGGTGCAGAAGAAGGCGGTGCGCAACGTAGTGCTCGACAAGGGCGTGCGCCTCGATGGCCGCAAGACCACCGAGATCCGCCCCATCTGGTGCGAGATCGACCTGCTGCCCGGCACCCACGGCAGCGCCGTGTTCACGCGTGGTGAGACGCAGGCCATCAACACGGTGACCCTGGGCAGCTCGATGGACGAACAGACCGTTGACCTGGCCACCGAGAAGAGCAGCAAGTCCTTCATGCTGCACTACAACTTCCCCAGCTTCAGCACGGGCGAAGTGAAGCCGATCCGCGGCCCCGGCCGTCGTGAAGTGGGCCACGGCAACCTGGCGCAGCGCGCGCTGCAGCCCATGATCCCCACCGCGCCGGACAACCCGTACACCATCCGCCTGAACTGCGACGTGCTCGAGAGCAACGGCTCCAGTTCCATGGCCACCGTGTGCAGCGGCACCCTGGCCCTGATGGACGCCGGCGTGAAGATCAAGGCCCCGGTGAGCGGCATCGCCATGGGCATGATCAGCGACGGCAGCCGCCACGCTATCCTCAGCGACATCCTCGGCGACGAGGATTTCCTGGGCGACATGGACTTCAAGATCTGCGGTACCGCCAAGGGGATCACCGCCACCCAGATGGACATGAAGGTCGACGGCCTGCCGTACGAAGTGCTGGCTCAGGCCCTCGAGCAGGCGCGCCAGGGCCGCATGCACATCCTCGGCGAGATGCTCAAGACCATCGACAAACCGCGTGAGGACTACAAGCCGCACGCCCCGCGCATCATCACCTTCGAGGTGCCGAAGGAGAGCATCGGACCCATCATCGGCCCGGGCGGCCGCGTGATCCAGGAGATCCAGGCCGAGACCGGCGCGCACATCTCCATCGACGAGGTGGAAGGCGTGGGCATCGTGGAGATCATGAGCGAGAACAAGGCGAGCATCGACGCCGCCGTGGCCCGCGTGCGCGCCATCGCCTTCCCGCCGCAAGCCGAGATCGGCGTGAACTACCGCGGCAAGGTGAAGACCATCATGCCCTACGGTGCGTTCGTGGAGATCTTCCCCGGCACCGACGGCCTGCTGCACGTGAGCGAGCTGGACTGGAAGCGCATCGAGCGCGTGGAGGACGTGCTGAAGGAGGGCGAGGTGATCGACTTCCAGGTGGTGGGCAAGGACCCGCGCACCGGCAAGTTGAAGCTGAGCCGCCGTGTGCTGCTGCCCAAGCCCGAAGGCTACGTGGACCGCGAACCCGCCATGGAAGGCGCCGGCCGCGAGCGTCGGGACCGCGGTGACCGTCCCCGCCGGGACGACCGCCCGCGCCGCGACCACGGTGGTGCGCCTCCCGAGCAGAACTGACCCGGACCCAACCGACCGCAGGGCCGCCCGAAAGGCGGCCCTGCGGCTTTCAGTCCCGTGCGTGCCTCTCGTAACCAGCGCGGCCCATGAACCGTTGAACAGGGTGCTCTTCGCTTAACACCCTCAGCCCACATATGGCACGCATGCGGCAATTGAAGATCACCAAACAGGTGACCAACCGGGACACGCCGTCCCTGGACAAGTACCTGACGGAGATCGGGAAAGTGAAGTTGATCACGGCCGAAGAGGAGGTGGAGCTCGCCCGCCGCATCAAGGAAGGTGACAATGACGCCCTGGAGGCGCTCTGCAAGGCCAACCTGCGCTTCGTGGTGAGCGTTTCCAAACAGTATCAGGGGCAGGGCCTCAGCCTGCCCGACCTGATCAGCGAAGGCAACCTCGGCCTGATCAAGGCGGCCAAGCGCTTCGATGAGACGCGCGGCTTCAAGTTCATCAGCTATGCCGTATGGTGGATCCGTCAGCAGATCCTGCAAAGCCTCGCCGAACAGGCCCGCATCGTCCGTCTGCCGCTCAACAAGATCGGCTCGATCAACAAGATCAACAAGGCCTTCGCCAAGCTGGAGCAGGAGCACGAGCGGCCGCCCACCGCGCATGAACTGGCCGAAGTGCTGGAGATGACCCTCGAAGAGGTGAAGACCAGCCTGAACAACACCGGCAAGCACCTGAGCATGGACGCCCCGTTGCGTGAAGGCGAGGACAGCGGCACCATGCTGGACCTCATGAAGAACCAGGACCTGCCCGACCCCGAGGAGGCGCTGATGACCGACAGCCTGCGGCTCGAGATCGAACGCAGCCTGGACGCGCTGAGCAGCCGCGAAGCCGATGTGATCCGCCTCTACTTCGGGCTGAAGGGCAACCAGCCGCACACCCTGGAGGAGATCGGCCAGAAGTTCGACCTGACACGCGAACGCGTGCGCCAGATCAAAGAAAAGGCCATCCGCCGACTGAAGCATACGGGCCGTTCGCGCACCCTGCGCGCCTACCTGGGCTGACCCATCACCGTTTCCTTGAAGGCCGCCTCCTCCACGGGGCGGCCTTTCCCATTCACTGTCCGGCCACAGTGCCGGAGCGGCACCTACTTTCGCCCCAGATGCCGCACATCCTCGCCCCTTCCCTGCTCTCGGCCGACTTCACCGACCTGCGCGCCGCCGTCGCGCTCGTGAACGACAGCCCGGCGCAATGGCTGCACCTCGATGTGATGGACGGTGTCTTCGTGCCCAACATCAGCTACGGCATCCCGGTCGTCAAGGCCATCCGACCGCTCACCCGGAAGGTGTTCGACACGCACCTGATGATCGTGGACCCCGACCGCTACATCACGGCGTTCAAAGAGGCCGGTGCGGACGTGCTCACCGTTCACCTGGAGGCCTGCACCCACCTGCACCGCACGGTGCAGGCCATCAAGGCCCAGGGGATGAAGGCCGGGGTATCGATCAATCCCCACACGCCGGCATCGGCCCTGGAGTCCATCCTGCCCGACCTGGACCTGGTGCTCGTGATGAGCGTGAACCCGGGCTTCGGCGGGCAACGCTTCATCGAAGGCACCTACCGCAAACTGGACGCCCTGCGTGAGCTGCGCCAGCGGACCGGCTCCAGCGCCTTGATCGAGGTGGATGGCGGCGTGGGCACGGACAACCACCGCAGGCTGGTGGACCATGGCGCGGACGTGCTCGTGGCGGGCAACAGCGTGTTCGGGGCCGCGGACCCGCGAGCGGCCATCACCACCCTGCTCTCCTGATCGGAGGCAGCGTCGGCGCATCGCACCACGTCCTTCACCTGCTGGCGCGCGGCCTTGTGGTCGTCGTACCTTGCCCTTCACGATGGAGCCCCTGCACCAGGACCGTTCCGTGTTCGACGCCGAGTTCGTGCACAACCGCATCGGGCTGGTGCAGCGCCGCGCCATCTGGGCCTACCTGGAAGCCCTGCTCCGCAACCCCGGCATGCATGTGCTGGAGCTGAACACGGGCGACGCCACCGACGCCGTGCACCTGGCCCGACAGGGCCATCGGGTGATCGCCACCGACCAGAGCCCCGAGCTGATCCGCCAGGCCCGGGAGCGCGTCCGTCAATACGGGCTGGAGGACCGCATCCTGCTTGAACTGTTGCCGAGGACCGGGCTGCACGGACAGGTGTGGCCGATGCTCTTCGACCTAGTGCTGTCCGACATGGGCGGTCTGAACCAGTATGACGAGGACGACCTGGTGGCGATGATCCATGCCGTGGCCGAACGGATCCGCCCCGGCGGGCGCTTCGTGGCCGTGATCCAGCCCGATCGATGCATCCGGGAGACCCTGCATCACCTCCTGCGGTTCCAGTGGCGGGAAGCGTTCCAACGCGGGCAACAGCGCGCGGAGCTCGCCGGCCTGAGCGGCACGGGGGTGGTGCGCTGGAACCATGCGCCGGCGACCGTGGAGCGGCTTACCGCGCCGTGGTTCCGCACCGTGAACATCCGACCGGTGGGTCTGTTCGTACCTCCCACGCACCTGGTGCACCGGTACGGGCATCGGCCCAAGGCGCTCGATCGCTTGTCCCGCCTGGATGAGCTGGTGGCCGGATGGCGTTGGACCGCGCGATATGCCGACCACTACCTGATCGACCTGGAACGCCGGCGTTGATCGTTGGCAACATTCGACAGGCCGACCGCTGCGCTCGGACCGGACAGGTCTAGTTTCGCGGCCTCACGCCACGTCCCCATCCCCATCCCATGCGCTTCCTGCTGACGACCCTGTCCCTGCCCATGATCCTCGGTACCGCCACCGCCCAGGATCATTGCATGGCCGAAGTGATCACCCGGAGGCACCTCATCGCCCACGGCGGCACCGGCGACCTGGCCACCGCCCTGCGTCAGGTACCTCGCGGCAGTTCCCGCGGTGGCCTGCAGACCGTGCCCGTCGTGGTGCACGTGGTGTGGAACACCGCCGCGGAGAACGTGCCCGACGCCTCGATCACGCAGATGATCGATCAGATGAACCAGGACTACCAGCAGGTGAACGCCGACCTGAGCACGGTGCGCCCGGCCTTCACCGGTGTGATCGGCAACGGAGGCATGGAATTCTGCCTGGCCACCGTGGACCCGAACGGCAACCCGACCACGGGCATTACCCGGACCCAATCCTCGGAGACCTGGTTCGATCCGGACACGGAGACCGACGACATGAAGTCACCTCCGAAGGGCATCAGCCCGTGGGACCCCGACCACTACCTGAACATCTGGGTGTGCGACATCACCAGCGGGGCCACGGGAGGCACGGTGACCGTCGGTTATGCTTACCTGCCTGTGGGCGGTGTGGTGGGGTCGGGCATCGATGGGCTCGTGATCGACTATGACTACGGATTGGGCGCCGGCGAGCGCACGGCCACTCACGAGATCGGACACTACTTCGGCCTGCTGCATCCCTTCGACAACGGCAACTGCACCGACTCGGACGGCTTCTCCGACACCCCGCTCACCAACAGCCCCACCTTCACCTGCAGCAACACCAACCTGATGAAGTGCGGGGTCCTCACCCAGTATGAGAACTTCATGGACTACGCCTCCTGCAGTGTGATGTTCACCGACCAGCAGGCCGCCTCGATGCAGGGCGTGCTGAACGGCGCACGCGCTTCGCTGTTGAACAGCCCTGCCTGCGGCACCGTACCCTCCGGCCCCTGCATTCCGACGAGCGGGCAAGGCCCCGCGGACGGTGACTACATCGATGGGGTGCAGCTCGGCTCGATCAACAACCTGGGCACCGGTGGCACGGGAGGCCCCGGCTATGTGGACTACACCGGCCAAAGCACCACCCTGATGCGGGGGTCCGGTCAGGTCCTGCAGGTCACCGCCGGCACCTACGTGGGTGATGCGTTCGCCGCCTGGATCGACTACGACCAGGACGACCTGTTCGAGGCGGGCGAGAAGCTGGGGGAAGTGTCGAACACCTCGGCCGGTCAGGTCCTGTCCATCCCCTTCACCGTGCCGGTGAGCGCCGCCATGGGCCAGGCGCGGATGCGGGTGCGGGGCGTGTACCTCAACACGGGGGAGCCCGACCCCGCGGACCCCTGTTTCGATTACAACTGGGGCCAGACGGAGGACTACACCGTGGTCATCACCACCCCGGGAGGTCCGTGCATCCCCACCTCGGCGAACGGCACCGCCGATGGCGATTTCATCCAGAGCGTGCAGTTGGGCGCCATCCAGAACATCGGCACGGGCGGAACGAGCATGCCCACCTACAGCGACTATACGGCCTTGAGCACCGATCTGGTGCGGGGTGACAGCTACACCCTGCAGGTCACCGGAGGCACCTATGTACCGGATCAGGTCGCGGCCTGGATCGACATGGACCAGGACGGACAGTTCGAGGCGGGTGAGAAGCTGGGCGAGCTGACCAACAGCGCCCCGCTCCAGAACCTGTCCTTCCCCTTCACCGTGCCCTTGAGCGCTTCCCTCGGTGGCACCGTGATGCGCGTGCGCAGTGTGTACACCAACACCGGTGAGCCCGATCCGGTGGACCCCTGCTTCAACTACGCCTGGGGCGAAACGGAGGATTACACCGTGGACATCACGACCTCCACCGGCCTTGTCGCGAACGCGACCGCCGGAGTGCAGGTACTTGTCCGTGAAGGCCGGGCCGAACTGCTGGGAGAGGCGGCGGTCGGACATCTCTACCGCGTGGTGGACGGTATCGGCCGCCTGGTGGCCGAAGGCCGCATCCGGACGGATCGCACGACCATCCTCGCCAGTGGTGCTCCAGCGGGCGCGTATCAGGTGCTCGTGATGGGAGACGGTCGGGACCCGGTCGTCCTGCGCTTCATCCTCACCGGCGAGTAGACCACGGTCGACCGCTCACCTTCGCTCGTCGACCGGCGTCTACCGTCCGGCGGATCTCCGTTCGTGGTCCGAAACCTCGGGGAATGACGCCCGTACGCGTCTGTACATCCGTGTCGCCATGAGTCACCGGAAGGCAGCCACCCTCGCCCTGATCCTGACCGTTGCGGGGGCCACCGCCCAACGATCGGCGATCGGCGTCAAAGGTGGCGTGGTGCTGAGCACCGCCCGGTCCGAACTGGTGCGGTACGGGCTGGTGCCGGGTGCTACGCTCGGCCCCTACGCGGCGTTGGGCGTGAGCGACCGGATCGAACTGCAGCCCGAGCTTCTCGTGAGCCTGCAAGGCGCCTCCTACCTGGTGGGTGAGGATGAGGCCCGGTGGGTGGACCGCCATCTGTACGCCCAGCTTCCGGTATCGGTGAAGTTCTTCGTGAGCAACACGTTCAACCTGCACATGGGCGGCCAGCTGGGCTGGTTGCTGTTGGCGCGCACGGAGACCGTGGAGGAAGCCCGCACCACCACCGATCGCTTCGTGCCCCTCGATGCCGGTATCATCGCCGGGCTCGGCCTGGACCTGATCGGTGGTACGGACCTGACACTGCGCTACTATGGCGGTGTGACCCCGACACTGGCCCAGGACAGCACCGTCTACCCGCGCAACAACACGCTTCAGTTCACCGTGGGGTACCGGTTCAAGCCGTTCAAGCGTCGGCCTGCCCGCCGGCGCTGAGGCCAGGGCTATCTTTGGCCCGTGCGCCAACGGCCGATCATCGCGTTGCTGGGCGGCGGCCAGCTCGGCCGGATGTTCATCGAGAACGCCCTGCGGTACGACGCGCGGGTGCATGTGCTCGACCCCGACCCACAGTGTCCGTGCGCCGGCATCGCTGAGCATTTCGTGCAGGGATCCTTCGCCGATCACGACACGGTACTGCGTTTCGTGCAAGACGCCGATGTGGTGGGCATCGAGATCGAGCATGTGAGCGTGTCCGCCTTGGACGCGGCGCGCGCCATGGGTAAGCGCGTGATCCCCGATCCGTCGGTGCTGCGCACCATCCAGGACAAGGGCGCTCAAAAGCTGTTCTATCGGGACCACGGCATCCCCACCGCACCGTTCCGGCTGGTGGACGGGCGCGCCGCGCTGCTCGCCGCACCGCCCACCTTCCCGGCGTTCCTGAAGGCGCGGACCGGCGGCTATGATGGCAAGGGGGTGATGGCACTGCATGGGCCGGAGGACCTCGCACGCGCCTTCGAAGCACCGGCCGTCGTGGAGGAGCAGGTGTCCGTGGCGCTGGAGCTTGCGGTATTGGTGGTGCGTGATGCGAAGGGCAACACGCTGGCGTACGACCCGGTGGAGATGGTGTTCGACCCGCGCTACAACCTGGTGGACCACCTTCGTGCACCGGCCCGTCTGGACGCCGTGACCCTGGACCACGCGCGGAAGCTGGCCGTTCGGGTGGCGGATGCCTTCAGCGCTCCGGGGCTTTATGCCGTCGAGCTGTTCCTCACCACGGACGGCGCCCTGCTCGTGAACGAGACCGCACCCCGCGCGCACAATTCAGGCCATCATACCATCGAAGCCTGCGCGAGCAGCCAGTTCGACCAGCTGCTTCGGCTCTACCTCGACCTGCCCATCGGTGACGCCCGGCTTCGGGCCCATGCGGCCATGGTGAACCTGGTGGGTGAAGGCGGTCGTGGTGAGCCGGTGCTGAACGGGCTCTCCGACATCGTGCATGTGCCGGGCTCCTTCGTGCATCTGTATGGCAAGCGTGAAACGCGCGACGGCCGGAAGATGGGCCATGTGACCCTGCTGGCCGGGGACCACGACGCACTGGACCAAGGCATCGCCGTCACCCGCCTGCACGGGCGCGTGGTGTCGGCCGCTCCGAACGCGACCTCAACACCCACACGGACATGATCGGGATCATCATGGGCAGCCGCAGCGACCTGGAAGTGATGCGCGAGGCGGCCGACACGCTCAAGGAGTTCCAAGTGGAGCATGAGCTCACGGTGGTGAGCGCACACCGCACGCCGGAGCGCATGTTCGAGTATGCCCGCACGGCACGCACACGCGGGCTGAAAGCCATCATCGCCGGCGCCGGCGGTGCCGCGCATCTGCCGGGCATGGTGGCCAGCCTCACCACCCTGCCGGTGATCGGCGTGCCCATCCGCAGCCGCAACAGCATCGACGGCTGGGACAGCCTGTTGAGCATCGTGCAGATGCCCGCTGGGGTTCCCGTGGCCACCGTGGCCATCAACGGGGCACGTAACGCCGGGCTCCTGGCCGTGCAGCTCCTGGGCGCCCATGACCCGGCGATCGCCGATGCCCTTGAGCGCTTCAAGCACGAGCAACAGGCCAAGATCCACGACGGGATCGGCGTGCTTCGCCAGCAGTTCCCGAACCGCTTCGACCAGTAAGCGCAAGGTCAGGTACCCGACCTTGCGCACCGGGACCGAGGCTCAGGGTCCGATCTGCACGATCGTTCGTCCGGGGATGATCAAGGCGTACACCTCGTCGAGGTCCGCGTTGCGCATGGCGATGCAGCCCAGGGTCCAATCGACACCCGTGGTGATGAGGACGTCCATGCCCTCCGGAACGCCGTGGATGCCGATCTCGCCGCCGATGTCCGCATCGGCCGGGATCTCTCCGGAAGCACGACGCCTTTCGAACCGCGTGCGGCTTTCGGCGTTGGGGTAGTCGATCCACGCGAACCGATGCCACTCCCCATGCGGGTATTTGTCGCGGAAGGTGAAGCGTCCCTCGGGCGTACGCCGATCGCCCTGCATGCGTTTGTCCCCTTCGGGCGATCCGCCCAGCACCACGGCGTAGCAGCGCAGGGCCTCGGTGCCGCGCATCACGCACAGCCGTCGGTCGCTCTTGTCCACGTGCAGCTCCAGTGCGTCCAAGCCCACACCGAGGCTGTCCAGGAGCGCGCTCAACGGCACCGAAGCACCGGTCGGCCCGGGAACGCTCACCGCCCCCTCAGCGGGGTCGCGTGGAACATGATCCGAGGTGCACGCCGTCCCGACCAGGAACGGAACCAACAACAGGGATGGGATGCGCATGAGCATGGAACGGTGCGTGGACCCCGCTCGTATGCTCCGCCTCAGCCGGCGCGCCTGCCGAACGTGTAGCCCAGCCGCAGCAACACTTCCACGCCCCGCGCATCGGCGTAGTACCTGAAGCGGTCCATCAGGTCGCGGTATCGTGTATTGAGCAGGTTGTTCCCCTCGATGCCGACGCGGAGGATGCCGCTTCCCATCCGGCGCTCGATCGCCGCGCTGAGCCCCAGAAGGTGGTAGGTGGGCGGGGGATCGGCCAGGTCGAGGTCCACGGGATAGCGTGTCTGACGCAGCACCAGGGTCGAGCGAACGGCCACTTCAGGGCGCATGCGGCTCCCCTGATCTCCGCCTTGCCAGGCCAGCAGCAGCCCACCACGGTCGGAAGGCATGAGGTAGAGCCACTCATCGCGCACCAGGTCCCGGCCCCGTACGATGCTCCATTCGAGGGTGGTGCTCCAGCTGCGCGAGAGCCGCAGGCGAGCACGCCCGTCGACTCCCCAGATGAACGCATCGGTGGCGGTGTAGCGGAACACGGGGAACGCACCGCGGATCGTGAGCTCCACGCCATCCGGGCGCAGTTGGATGAACCCATCGGCCCGGCCGGCATGGAGCGAGACGATGCCTGTGAGCCTGCCGCGCCATGCACTGCCTTCCAGATCGATCGTGCCCTTGATCATGCGTTCACTGCCCAGGCTTGCGTCCCCTTCCTCGATGGCCGCTGCGCCGTGATGCAGGCCCGCGCTGTACAGCTCGCTCACGTGCGGCGGCCTGAACGCGGAGCTGAGGTTGAACCGGAGCCGCAGGCTGTCCGAAACGCCCCAGTTGGCCCCCAGGCTCCCTGCGCCGTTCAGGAATCGGAGATCGGACGTGATCGGCCGGTCATTCGCGTCGTACGTGTAGACAGTGAGGCCAGCGCCCTCCATCCGGGCCCCGGCCTCCAGTTCCACCCGGTCGCCGAGCGGCAGGTGCTCCAGCACGAAGACACCCAGCAGGTTCCGCCGAAAGTCCGGGATCAAGGGGCTGACGCCGGTGCCCGGGATGTTCACATTGGTCTGCAACAGCCCATTCGCCCCGACCTTGCCGTGAAGCCGCGCGCCCACGTGGTGTTTCAGCACGAGGTCGGCCGAGTGCGTGGCCAGGAAGAGGTCGAGCGCGGGACGCGCACTGCGCCCGGCGCGCCGGATGTCATACTCCTGCCTGTCATTGGCCTGGTAGGCGTAAGTGACCTCCAACTGCCCGCGCCGCGCGACACGAAGCTCGCCATGCGCCTTGAACAGGTGGTGCCGCACGGTTTGCCGCGGCGCGTCGATGGCATGGGTGAACGGCGCTTGATACCACGGATCATCCCGGGCGATGGCGTTCTCCAGGTCGGTGAGGTTGCCGATGTGCGCCGCCCGCAGGATGCCCACCTCCCGCGCCAGATAGCTGTAGTAGAGCTCCACACCATGGCGGGGGCGATGATGCCCCACGGCGACCGACCCGGCGCCTTCCCGCAGTCCGGTGTTGCTCAGCACGTATCCCGGAGCCTGGCCATCGCCCAGCAGGCGGCCGGAACCCTGGATCCGCCAACCCGGGCCCCGCAGATGACCGATGCCACCTTCGAGGACGGCCTGCGCGGTGCCTCCCAGACCGTTGCTGGTGCCCACCACGCCGACGGCGCCGCCCACGCCACCTTCACGCGGCAGCTCCACGGGCGATGTGAGGACGACCCCGCCAAGAGCATCGCTTCCATACTGCACCGAGGCGGCGCCCTTCACCAGTTCGATGCGGTCGGTGCTGAACGGATCGAGGTCCGGGGCGTGCTCCCCGCCCCACTGCTGATCCTCCTGCCGCACCCCTTGATTGAGCGTGAGCACGCGGTTGCCGGAAAGGCCTTGCACGACCGGTTTGGCGATGACCGGACCGGAGCGCAGCACGGTGACCCCCGGGACGCTGGCCACCATCTCGGCGAGGGAGCGTCCCGCGGCCCGCTCCATGTCGGCCCTGTCCACCACGGCCCTGGACATGCCCACGTTCTCGTCGGGCCGTTCGCGCACCACCTCCGCCTGCTTCAGCTCCTCGGCATGATGCTCCAGCCGCACGGTGATGGCGCGATCGAACTGCATCTCCACTTTCCGCAGCACCGGCTGACAGCCCAGGTGTTCGATGCGGAGCTCCAGCGGTCCGGGGCAGAGCCCCTTGATCACGAACCGTCCTTCCGCATCGGCCACCACACCCGCGTCCTTGCCCACGATCACGACCTCCGCGAAGCCCAACGGTGCCCCGTCATGGTCATCCACCACGGAGCCGGACAACACCAGCGTGCACCCTTCCTGGGCGCGGAGCTGGACGCCGAACAAGAGAACGAGCAGGGCCGACGAGGGCCGGATGAAGGACATGGCAACAGGGAACAGGGATGATCGAACACGAACGCCGGCGCTCAGCCCAGCGTCGGTGGTCCACGATCCACGGTGCACCAGGCCGGCATGGCCAGGGCAGTGCCCGCTGGCCTCTGGTCCCCGAGCACAAGGATGCCCATCACGGGACGCAGGACCAGCGGTGCGATGACCACCGCCTCGGCCAGGGCGAGCACGCAGCCTACACAACCGGCGTCCGATGCAGGGACCTGCTCCGTTTCATGCTCAAGATCCGCGTGATGGCTGCACGCATGCAGCACACCGAGCCCGGATGGGAGGATGGCCGAACCCACGCTCAGAAGCATGATCCAGGCGATGCACCGAAGCAGGCGGGCGGCCATGAGGTCGGCAAAGGTAGCGGGTGGACACGGCCGCATCCCGGCGCACCGTTCGGCCCGGACCGGACACCGCTGGTCACATAGGACAGCATCCATCACCAGCTTGGCTACCTTTCGGTGTGCGAAGGGTGATCCATGGCTTAGGGCTGATGGTATGCCTCGGCGGGACCGGGTCGCCGTCCACCGCACAATCCACTGCGGTACACAACGACGAAAAGGCACTGATAGAGGCGCTTTGCGGATGTGTGGGGGCCGTGGACCTTGCGGCCTCGAGCACCACGGTGGAACGACAGGTGCGCGCCTGCTTGGAGGAGGCCGTGCTGCGTCATCCGGCAGGTGCGCGAAGCATGCTGGAGCGTCCTGGGGCTGAAGCCAGTGCCGGGTTCAAGCTGGGGCAGCTGCTCGGTGAAGCGCTGGACCGCACCTGCGAAGCCTTCAGTGCCGTGCGCGACCGGCTGCGCCGGACCCACGACGCCCAGCTGTTGAAAAAGGGCAGCACCTGAGCGGTGAACACCCCGGGGACCGGTCGCAACTTGCGGGCCCAACCCGACACCATGCACCTGTTCCGGATCGCTCCGCTCGCTCTTCTTTCCCTGCTCACCTGCACGGCGACCGCCCAATGGTCGGCACTGGCCAGTGGTCAGCAACAGACCCGCAGCATGACCTCGGAGGGTGGAGCTCTGTACGCCGTCACCTTCCCCACCGGGGTGAAGAAGAGCACCAACGGGGGTTCGACCTGGACCCCGGTGAACACCGGGCTGCCACAGAACGGGGGCAACTATTTCGTGGAGTCGGTGGGACGCAAAGGCACATCGCTCTTCGCCGGCACCCAGTCGGGCATCTATCGGTCGGACAACGGAGGAACTTCCTGGTCGAGCGTCAACGGAACCCTGACGGCAAGCAATCAGGTGTTCGCGAACAAGCTCTTTTCCTTCGGCACTGACCTCTTCGCCGTATTCACCGGTACCGTGAACCAGGGTGGAGGCATCTGGAAGACGGACAACCTGGGGGGCACTTGGAACGTGGGGCACTCGGGCATGGGCTCCAACACCATCGTGTACCACCTCACGCAAGTGGGTGCCCTGCTGTACGCGGCCACGAACACCGGCATCTACACCAGCTCGAACAACGGCCTCAACTGGACCGCGATGCCCGGCGTGAACTACACCGTGTTCGGGGTGGCCGCCGCCGGGAGCGATCTGGTGATGGTCTCCACCTTCGGGGTGAAGTACAGCACCAACAACGGCAGCACCTGGAACGACGCCACGGGCACGCCCACCAGCCTGGCCGATGGGGAGATCATCGGCTATGATGCCAAGGTGTTCGTGATCGTGCCGAACCAGACCGGCATCTACCGCTCGATCGACAACGGGGCGAGCTTCGCGGCTTACAACGGAGGCGTTTCCGTCATCGACCTGGTGAGCCTGGAGGAGTTCTTCGCGGACGGCAGCCTGTTGTACGTGGGGTCCTTCACGGACATCTACTCCACGGTCGGCAGCACCGTGGCTGTGGAAGAGTCCGCAGCCGCTCCATCCGCGTACCTCTACCCCACCGTGTTCGAGAACGGATTCACCGCGGTGATGCCTGAGGGGCAGGCCCAGGTGTCGCTTGTGCTGTTCGATGCGCAGGGGCGCGAGGCCCTTCGGGTGGACGGCCTCGGTGCCGGTGAGCATCGGATCGAACGAGGCGACCTGAAGGCCGGCACCTATCGTTGCGTGGTGGAGGGTGTGGACGGCCGGCGCAGGGGCCGGGTGGGCACCGTGATCGCCCGCTGAGCGCGGCTTTTCGCCGGGCAGGCTTCAAGCCGCTATCTTACCGCAGCAACACCCTGCGGAAGTGGCCTCCCGTGCCCTCCTTCTTGTCGCCATCCTCTTCCCGGCATCGCTGTTGGCGCAGCCATGCCTGGTCACCTACACCTATACCGCCGCTCCGCCTCCGGTGAACGGCACCTACACGGGCGGCCAGTCCGTGACCTTCTGCTTCACCATCACCTTCTGGAACACGACCAATGCCAATTGGTTCCATGGTCTGGTGCCGGTGATGGGCCCGGGATGGGACACCGGCACGCTGACGCCCGGCCCTCCGCCTCCGACCTGTGGCCCGAGCACGGGGACCTGGGGCTGGTATCCTACCTGCACAGGCACGGCGGCCACGGCCATCGGCACTGTGGGCCCCGGCTTTTTCTTCGACCTCGACAACGACGGCGACCCGGGCAACAACTTCGGTGACTACTGCAACGGCGCCACCAACTGGCAGTTCTGCTGGACCGTCAGCGTGAGCAACGGCGTGGATTGCGTGGACGGGGCCGACCTCGGCATGACGGTCAACACCTACGGCGATAGCGAAACGGGCAGTTGGGGCAGTTCCGGTTGCACGGGCGATGTCGTGGTGGCCAGTGCCCCGGCCACGGCTGCATGCTGCATGGCGGAGGCGGGTGTGGACGCGGCCATCACCACCTGTGATCAGGGTCCGCCGATCGATCTGTTCGCCCTGCTGGGCGCCACGGCTCAACCCGGAGGCAGCTGGACCGGTCCGCTCGGCGACCCGGCGCCGGGCCTTCTTGACCCCGCCACGGCATCGTCGGGTGCCTATACCTATGAAGTGGTCGATGCCAACGCCGGCTGTTCGGACCAGGCCGTGGTGACCGTGAGCATCAACACGCAGCCCCAGGCAGGCACATCCACCTCGGCGACGCTCTGCAGCGATGCACCGGCCGTGGACCTCTTCGCGCTCCTCGGGCCTTCGGCCGACCCGGGCGGCAGCTGGAGCGGACCCGGTCCGCTGATCGGCAGCCTCTTCGATCCCTTGAGCGGAACGGCCGGCATCTACACCTACTCCTTGACCGGAACGCCACCCTGCGTCGACGCACAGAGCACGGTGACCGTCGTGGTGAACGTTGCTCCGGACGCCGGATCGAATGGTGCAGTGTCCGTCTGCAACACCAGCCCGGCGATCGACCTCTTCCTTCAGCTCGGCGGTGCTCCGGATGCCGGTGGAACATGGACCGACCCGAATGGAATGGCCCATGGCGCCCTCTTCGATCCCGCAATGGACCCGGCCGGAACGTACAGCTACACCGTGGCCGGAACGGCACCGTGCGCGGATGACCTTGCGACGATCTCCATCACAGTGGATCCGCAGCCCGATGCCGGGACCGGTGGGACCTTCACGGTCTGCTCCAGTGACGCCGCGATCGCGCTGTCCACCCTCTTGGGCGGAAGCCCACAACCCGGGGGCGGATGGACGGATCCGAACGGTCAGGCCTTCGGTGGGACCTTCACCCCGGGGGTGAGCCTGGACGGCGGCTACACGTACACGGTCGGCACAGGTCCCCCATGCGGGATCGCCAGCGCCACTGTGACCATGACCACCGAGCTGGCGCCGGATGCCGGAACCAACGGTACTGTGACCGTCTGTGCCGCCGGCGGCCTCACCGACCTCTTCACGCTCCTGGGTGGAACGGCGCAACCGGGAGGAAGCTGGACGGACCCCAACGGGTCCGCGTTCAGTGGGACCTACGATCCGAACTTGAACGGCCCGGGCACCTACACCTATACGGTGACGGGCGCCACGGCCTGCCCGGATGCGAGCGCGACCGTGCAGGTGACCGAGGTGAACCAGCCCGATGCAGGTACCGATGCGGTGGTCAGCCTGTGCGACGATCTGCCTACGGCGGACCTCTTTCTGCTGCTCGGCGGAACGCCCGATCCAGGAGGCACATGGACGGACCCGAACGGCCTGCCCGTTGGTGGAACGATCACCCCGGGCACCGCCACCGCGGGCACATACACGTATGCGCTGACGGCACCACCGCCCTGTCTTTCGGCCTCGGCCGAAGTGGACCTGACCTTGGTGCCCGCTCCGCCCACGGGACAATCGGCCGCCCTCACCGCGTGCACGAGCGCAGCGCCAGTGGACCTGTTCGCCCTGCTCGTCGGGCTTCCGGCCACGGGCGCCTGGACCGACCCCAATGGCGGGTCCACGAGCGGACTGGTGGACCCGTCCACGGCGGTCGCTGGCGCCTACAGCTACACGTTGACGGCCGTCCCGCCCTGCGCGGACGGTGTGCACACGGTGACCCTGAGCCTGCTCGCACCGCCTGATGCAGGTGTGTCCGGAACGCTCACCATCTGCGCGAACGGCGTACCGAACACCCTGCTGAGCGCGCTCGGTGGAAGTCCCGACCCCGGAGGTGTATGGACGGACCCGAACGGCAACACGCAGGGTCCGGACTACGATCCGCTCACCGACATCCCTGGCATATACCAATACATCGTCGCCGGAGTGGGGCCCTGCCCAGCTGATTCAGCCACAGCGCTCGTGGATGAGGTCCTTCCCGCCGAGGCCGGGGTCAGTGCATCCCTTAGCGTGTGTGAAGGAGACGCGCCGTTCGACCCCACGACCATGCTGGGCGGCAGTCCTGCTCCCGGCGGAACGTGGACCGCACCGGGTGGAGGGCTGGTGACCCCACCGATCGACCCCGGTAGTGCGGTTACAGGACCATACACGTACACGGTCCCAGGTACTGCCCCCTGCCCGAACGCGTCGGCCATCCTGACGCTGGCCGTGGATGCATTGCCTGAGGCCGGAGCCGATGGAACGCTGACGCTATGCTCGTTCGGATGGCCTGTGGACATGAGCACGCTGCTCGGTCCCTTGGCGCAACCCGGTGGTGTCTGGATGGCACCGGACGGCTCATCGACCTCGTCGGTGATCGATCCCGCGATGGCCACAGAGGGGATGTACCAGTACGTCGTGGATGGTCCGGGCGCATGTGCTGGCCTCTCGGACACGGCGTCGATCCATGTGGCCATCGCCGCACGGCCCGACCTCGTCGTCACCGTGGTACCCGCATCGGGATGCGCCCCTCTGGCCGTTACCCTGATCCCGCAGTACGGGGCGGCGGTGGTGGAGCTCACGTGGCAGCTCGGGGATGGGTCGGTGGCGGTGCAGAACGGCCCCTTGGACCACACGTATGTGCAGCCGGGCACGTACAACCCGAGCATTCAGTACATGGATACGGCCGGCTGCGTGTGGGAGACCACGAACATCGCACCGGTCGCAGCCCTTCCACCGCCGAACGTGGGCGTTCAGGTGCGGCGTGCGGTGATCCCGTTGGATGATGCCGTCGTCGAGGCCTGGCCGGTCGGTGACGCATGTCGGGATCATCTCTGGAAGGTGAACGGTGCTCCGGTGGACACGACGGTGGAACTGCGGTACCGCTTTGACCCGCCGACCGCGGGTCATCAACTCGTGTGCGTGGAGGCCACGGACAGCCTGGGGTGTGCCGCCGAAGCCTGCGCCGTGGTGCTCGTGGACGATGTGCTCATCGTTCATGTGCCCAACGCGTTCACACCGAACGGTGACGGGATCAACGACACCTTCGAGCCAGTGCTCGTGGGAGCGGATGCCGAAGACTTCGGCTTCTGGATCTTCGACCGCTGGGGCGAGATGGTGTTCGAAGCGAACGAACCCGGCCTTCCGTGGAATGGTGCGATGAAGGGCACCGGAGACCTTCTGCCGGACGGCGTGTACGCCTGGCGGATGATCGTGCGGGACGCGTTCAGTGCCGAGCGCCGGGAGTACTTCGGTCACGTTTCCCTGATCAAATGAAAAAGGCCCGGCTTGCCGGCCGGGCCTTCCTTCCAAGCAGGGCACGTCACTGCCGGACGAGCCTGCCCTGCGCCAGCGGTCTTCCGTCCGCATCCAGCGCCATGATCTGATACACACCCACCGGCACCGCATCCAAGGCGATCCTGCGTTGCGTCGCTTCGATGTTCAGCACCACCGCCCCGGTCAGTGCGACCAACTGTACACGCCGCACGCCGTCAGGCATCGCGGTGATGTGGACCTCCTCCCGGGCGGGGTTCGGTGCGAAGGTGAACTGGGCGGTCCCGGACATTTCAGCGATCGCATTCGCCTGGTCGCAGACGTCCCCGATGCCGTTCCCGTCCGTGTCCGCCTGATCGGGATTCGCGATCCAGGAGCAGTTGTCACAGGCATCTCCGATGCCGTCCTGGTCGAAATCCGACTGATCCGGATCGAAGGCGTAGGGGCAGCCGTCCATGCAGTCCAGCAGGCCATCCTGGTCGCTGTCCGGGTCGGCCACGATGCCCGTGGTTCCGCTGGCGCACACGCCACAGGCGTCCACGTAGGCCGTACCCCCCGGAACACCCGCGCAATCATACTCCTGCCCGTTGCATGCACAGTTCGCATCCCAGGTGTCGTTACCCGTGTTGACATCCCCATCATCACATGGGGTCCCTGGGAAGGCATTCCCGTTCGGGACCCCTGCGCAATCGACCAGTACGAGGAACCCGAAGCAGTTGCAGTCCGCATCCCACCCATCGTTGTTCGTCATGCTGTTGCCGTCATCACACGGTGTGCCCGGCAGCGCTGTGCCGTTCGGGACGCCCAGGCAGTCCAGCGTCACCAGGGTACCGGCGCACACGCAGTTCGCACCCCAGAGGTCGTTGATCGTGTTCGCGTTGTTGTCGTTGCACGCGCTGCCCGGCAAAGCGCTGCCACCCGGTACGCCCAGGCAGTCCAGCAACTGGCCGGCGCAGGTGCAGTTCGCGTCCCACAGGTCGTTGCCGGTGTTCGCGTTGCCGTCGTCACAGCCCGTGCCCGGCAGCGCCGTGCCGTTCGGGACGCCCAGGCAGTCCAGCGTCACCAGGGTACCGGCACACACGCAGTTCGCACCCCAGAGGTCGTTGATCGTGTTCGCGTTGTTGTCGTTGCAGGACGTGCCCGGCAGCGCGCTGCCACCCGGCGAGCCCAGGCAGTCCAGCAACTGACCGGCGCAGGTGCAGTTCGCGTCCCACAGGTCGTTGCCGGTGTTCGCGTTGCCGTCGTCACAGCCCGTGCCCGGCAGCGCCGTGCCGTTCGGGACGCCCAGGCAGTCCAGCGTCACCGGAGTGCCGGCGCAGATGCAGTTCGCACCCCAGAGGTCGTTGATCGTGTTCGTGTTGTTGTCGTTGCACGCGGTGCCCGGCAGCGCGCTACCACCCGGCACGCCCAGGCAGTCCAGCAACTGACCGGAGCAGGTGCAGTTCGCGTCCCACAGGTCGTTGCCGGTGTTCGCGTTGCCGTCGTCACAGCCCGTGCCCGGCAGCGCCGTGCCGTTCGGTACGCCCAGGCAGTCCAGCGTCACCGGAGTGCCCGCGCAGATGCAGTTCGCACCCCAGAGGTCGTTGATCGTGTTCGCGTTGTTGTCGTTGCACGCGCTGCCCGGCAAAGCGCTGCCACCCGGTACGCCCAGGCAGTCCAGCAACTGGCCGGCGCAGGTGCAGTTCGCGTCCCACAGGTCGTTGCCGGTGTTCGCGTTGCCGTCGTCACAGCCCGTGCCCGGCAGCGCCGTGCCGTTCGGGACGCCCAGGCAGTCCAGCGTCACCAGGGTCCCGGCGCAGACGCAGTTCGCACCCCAGAGGTCGTTGATCGTGTTCGCGTTGTTGTCGTTGCAGGACGTGCCCGGCAGCGCCGTGCCGTTCGGTACGCCCAGGCAGTCCAGGGTCACCGGAGTGCCCGCGCAGATGCAGTTCGCACCCCAGAGGTCGTTGATCGTGTTCGCGTTGCCGTCGTCACAGCCCGTGCCCGGCAGCGCCGTGCCGTTCGGGACGCCCAGGCAGTCCAGCGTCACCAGGGTACCGGCGCAGATGCAGTTCGCACCCCAGAGGTCGTTGATCGTGTTCGTGTTGTTGTCGTTGCAGGACGTGCCCGGCAGCGCGCTGCCACCCGGCACGCCCAGGCAGTCCAGCAACTGACCGGCGCAGATGCAGTTCGCGTCCCACAGGTCGTTGCCGGTGTTCGCGTTGCCGTCGTCACAGGCCGTGCCCGGCAGCGCCGTGCCGTTCGGCACGCCCAGGCAGTCCAGCGTCACCGGAGTGCCCGCGCACACGCAGTTCGCACCCCAGAGGTCGTTGATCGTGTTCGCGTTGTTGTCGTTGCAGGACGTGCCCGGCAGCGCGCTGCCACCCGGCACGCCCAGGCAGTCCAGCAACTGACCGGCGCAGATGCAGTTCGCGTCCCACAGGTCATTGCCCGTGTTCGCGTTGCCGTCGTTGCACGCAGTGCCCGGCAGCGCCGTGCCGTTCGGCACGCCCAGGCAGTCCAGCGTCACCGGAGTGCCCGCGCACACGCAGTTCGCACCCCAGAGGTCGTTGATCGTGTTCGCGTTGTTGTCGTTGCAGGACGTGCCCGGCAGCGCCGTGCCGTTCGGGACGCCCAGGCAGTCCAGCGTCACCGGAGTGCCCGCGCACACGCAGTTCGCACCCCAGAGGTCGTTGATCGTGTTCGCGTTGTTGTCGTTGCACGCTGTGCCCGGCAGAGCGCTGCCACCCGGCACGCCCAGGCAGTCCAGCAACTGACCGGCGCAAGTGCAGTTCGCGTCCCACAGATCGTTGCCGGTGTTCGCGTTGCCGTCATCGCAGGCCGTGCCCGGCAGCGCCGTGCCGTTCGGTACGCCCAGGCAGTCCAGCGTCACCGGAGTGCCCGCGCACACGCAGTTCGCACCCCATAGGTCGTTGATCGTGTTCGGGTTGTTGTCGTTGCACGCGGTGCCCGGCAAAGCGCTACCACCCGGCACGCCCAGGCAATCGATCAGCTGGCCGGAGCAGGTGCAGTTCGCGTCCCACAGGTCGTTGCCCGTGTTCGCGTTGCCGTCGTCACAGCCCGTGCCCGGCAGCGCTGTGCCGTTCGGCACGCCCAGGCAGTCCAGCGTCACCGGAGTGCCGGCGCAGATGCAGTTCGCACCCCAGAGGTCGTTGATCGTGTTCGTGTTGTTGTCGTTGCACGCGGTGCCCGGCAAAGCGCTACCACCCGGCACGCCCAGGCAATCGATCAGCTGGCCGGAGCAGGTGCAGTTCGCACCCCAGAGGTCGTTGATCGTGTTCGCGTTGTTGTCGTTGCACGCTGTGCCCGGCAGAGCGCTGCCACCCGGCACGCCCAGGCAGTCCAGCAACTGACCGGCGCAGGTGCAGTTCGCGTCCCACAGATCGTTGCCGGTGTTCGCGTTGCCGTCATCGCAGGCCGTGCCCGGCAGCGCCGTGCCGTTCGGTACGCCCAGGCAGTCCAGCGTCACCGGAGTGCCCGCGCACACGCAGTTCGCACCCCAGAGATCGTTGATCGTGTTCGCGTTGCCGTCGTCACAGGCCGTGCCCGGCAGCGCCGTGCCGTTCGGCACGCCCAGGCAGTCCAGCGTCACCGGAGTGCCCGCGCACACGCAGTTCGCACCCCAGAGGTCGTTGATCGTGTTCGCGTTGTTGTCGTTGCAGGACGTGCCCGGCAGCGCTGCCACCCGGCACGCCCAGGCAGTCCAGCAACTGACCGGCGCAGATGCAGTTCGCGTCCCACAGGTCGTTGCCCGTGTTCGCGTTGCCGTCGTTGCACGCAGTGCCCGGCAGCGCCGTGCCGTTCGGGACCCCCAGGCAGTCCAGCGTCACCAGGGTACCGGTACACACGCAGTTCGCGCTCACCACGTCGTTGATCGTGTTCGGGTTGTTGTCGTTGCACGCGCTGCCCACCTGACCCGGCGTGTTCGGGCAGTTGTCCGTCGCGTTGCAGATCCCGTCCCCATCGCTGTCCGGGCTCGCCGTGCCTACGCACTGGCAGCTCGCGTTCAGCACATCGTTCGTCGTGCACGGGTCGTTGTCGTTGCACGCGCTGCCCACCTGACCCGGGGTGTTCGGGCAGTTGTCCGTCGCGTTGCAGATCCCGTCCCCATCGCTGTCCGGGCTCGCCGTGCCCACGCACTGGCAGCTTGCGTTCAGCACATCGTTCGTCGTGCACGGGTCGTTGTCGTTGCACGCGCTGCCCACCTGACCCGGCGTGTTCGGGCAGTTGTCCGTCGCGTTGCAGATCCCATCCCCATCGCTGTCCGGGCTCGCCGTGCCCACGCACTGGCAGCTTGCGTTCAGCACATCGTTCGTCGTGCACGGGTTGTTGTCGTTGCACGCGCTGCCCACCTGACCCGGCGTGTTCGGGCAGTTGTCCGTCGCGTTGCAGATCCCGTCCCCATCGCTGTCCGGGCTCGCCGTGCCCACGCACTGGCAGCTTGCGTTCAGCACATCGTTCGTCGTGCACGGGTTGTTGTCGTTGCACGCGCTGCCCACCTGACCCGGCGTGTTCGGGCAGTTGTCCGTCGCGTTGCAGATCCCGTCCCCATCGCTGTCCGGGCTCGCCGTGCCCACGCACTGGCAGCTTGCGTTCAGCACATCGTTCGTCGTGCACGGGTTGTTGTCGTTGCACGCGCTGCCCACCTGACCCGGCGTGTTCGGGCAGTTGTCCGTCGCGTTGCAGATCCCGTCCCCATCGCTGTCCGGGCTCGCCGTGCCCACGCACTGGCAGCTCGCGTTCAGCACATCGTTCGTCGTGCACGGGTTGTTGTCGTTGCATGCGCTGCCCACCTGACCCGGGGTGTTCGGGCAGTTGTCCGTCGCGTTGCAGATCCCGTCCCCATCGCTGTCCGGGCTCGCCGTGCCCACGCACTGGCAGCTCGCGTTCAGCACATCGTTCGTCGTGCACGGGTTGTTGTCGTTGCATGCGCTGCCCACCTGACCCGGGGTGTTCGGGCAGTTGTCCGTCGCGTTGCAGATCCCGTCCCCATCGCTGTCCGGGCTCGCCGTGCCCACGCACTGGCAGCTCGCGTTCCATGTGTCGTTGGTGGTGCAGGGGTTGTTATCGTTGCAGGCCGAACCCGGGACCGAAGCGCCACCCGGTACGCCCTGGCAGTCGGGTTGCGGTGTTCCGGAGGCGGTGGCGATGGAACCGAGGCTGAGGTTGTAGTAGCTCCCGCTGGCCGAGGTCTGCTGTTTCACGGCGCGCACCATGTACTGTCGGCCGGCAATGAAGGGCACCGTCGGGCTGGTGTACGCGGTTCCCGTCACCAATCCAGGGACCACGCGCGACACGGCCCCGGTGCCGGGGTCGAACGCGTAGATGTAGTAGCCGAGGACCGTTTCCGATGAGGCCGTCCAGGCGAAGTTCGCGTTGCCTCCCGCATTGCTCACTTGAAGGTTGGTCGGTGGCGCCACCATCGTCATGCGGAGCGAGGGGTCGCCCATGAGCGCGAGGTGCGACTTGCCGATGCTTCCTTGCCAGCCGCCGTGCATCGGCGCGTACAAGCTGGTGGTGTTGTTCATGGTGGCCAGGCCGCTGTACCCGATGTTGTCGCCCAGACCCATGTGGTGGAAGGCGTAGTGCGGGATGGCCGACCAGCAATTGCTGAGGGCCTTGCCACTGGCGAGGAAAGCGCGCAGGAAGTTGTTCTTGTTGTCCCAATCCCCGAAGTAGCTGCCGAAGGAGAGATTGAAGACCCCGTCGAACTGACTGGCGGCCAGGTTCTGGGTGGTGGCGACGTTGTTCGCTCCATTGTAAGTGAGCACGCCGTTCACCGTTTGCTGCAGCCCCCCACCACAGCTGTAGGTCCACAGGTAGCTCTGGTTGTTGACCAGCGTGTAGAACGGTGAACCGTTCTGGTTCGGGAAGGTCACGTTGGCCGTGCCCACCAACGGCGCGATGGTGCGGATGCCACCGGCGGCCAGGGGGTAACCCGTGTATTGGAAGTTGTCGAACACGATACCCCGCACCTGCGGGGTGAAGCCCTTGACCTTGAAGTCATGCGCCTTGTTCAGATAGGCGCGCAAGAGCTCGGTCTCCGTCTGACTGAAGGCGGGCAGGTCGTACAGGTCGACCCGGCCGACCTGCAGTTCCGCGGCATTCGGAAGGTCGCTCTGGTCGAACTTCCCGTCCCCGGGGATATTGCGGTTCTCCACGCGCTGGCTCGTGACAATGTTGACCGAGTTGTCGGTCCAGGTGCCGTTGACATCCGCGTAGTAGGTATCGGAGGGCCAGGCGCCCTGGTGCTCGTTGTGCCCATCAGGCGCGATGTTGCCGCTGTACGGCACCGGCACATGGCCGAAGAGGTACACCGCCTTCACATTGGTAGGGTCGGCGTTGTAGGCGTTCTGGATGATGCCGCGGATGCTCGTCGGGGTCGCGGTGCGGCTGACATCCGTCCGAAGCACCGTCCATCCATCGGCCTTCAGGTCCTGTTCGAGGATGGCGAGCTCGGCGCTGAGGCTCGTGCTGAACGTGTTGTCCACCAGCAACACCAGCTTGCCCATGTACTCGGTGGCCGGAACCTCGATGCCCGCAGCGATATAGCCCTGCCCGGTGCCGGCGTTGGCCGTGCGCACCACACGGTACTCGTAGTACGTTCCGACAGTGACCGCGTTGTCCTGATAACTGGTGGACGAGGCGGCCGGCGTGGCGATCGCACTTCCCCAGGAGGTGGCGCTCTTTGCCTTCCGGTAGATGGTGATGCCGGTGGTGTTGGTGAAGGCCGGCCAACTGAGGGTGATCCTCGGCGGGCTGCTCTGCACGGCGGCCTGCAGCTGAACGGCGCTCGTCTGGGAGGCCGTCTGGGCGTGACCGCTAAGGGCGATCGACAGGGCCGCGGCTGCGGCTACAATGGAACGGAGCATGGGCGGGGAGCAGGGTTGGAAGGATGCCCTGTATCCGGACCGCTCCGGTCGGCAAACCGGAACCCTCGCGGGTCGTGGCGTGGTCGTGAGCCTGGTGGTCCATCTACAGGTGGCCCTTGTATCGGTTCCTGCCTGCCCCGGGTTACGTTGATGTCCCTCCCGGCGGTCATCCTGAATCGACGAGCGTCGGACCACCGACGATGAGCCGGCAGACCTCCATGACCGCCGTCGGGCCAACTCATCACCCGCTACGGCGCCGATCGCATCCGCGCTGAGGCCGGGCAGCGCTCAGCCCAGCCGGACGCAACCGGCCAAGAGGTCTCACAACCCAATGATCTTCCGAGGAATAGGGGCGTCGAACGGCGCCAGGCCCGGCCGATCGGCCAGGACCGCAGCAGGTCGCTCAGTTGCGGACCACGCGAGCGCGGGCCATGGAGCGCCCCTGCCCGTCCTGAAGCTCCACCACATAGGTCCCCATGGCCAGTGCGGAGAGGTCCGTCACGGGCGCATACGGCAGCACCATCACGCTGGAGCCGAGCACGTCGTATACCACCAAGCGGTCGGGGCGCGGGCCCTCCCAGTCGAACCGGACCTGTCCGCTCGTGGGGTTGGGATGCACCAGGATGCCGATGACCCCATCGGGGTGCTCGGGAACGGAGATCACCTCGCAGGGATCCCCCACGCCGTCACCATCGCTGTCTTCCTGACCGGGGTTGAACACCCATGGGCAGTTGTCGCAGGCATCCCCCAGGCCATCGTTGTCCAGGTCGAACTGAGCGCTGTTCTGCAGGCCCGGGCAGTTATCGTCACAATCGAGCACGCCGTCGAGGTCGTCATCCGGATCGGGCGACACGCCCGTGGTCCCCCCCGCGCAGACCCCGCAGGCATCGATGAAGGCCACACCTCCCGGCACTCCGGCGCAGTCCACCGCGATGCCGATGCACTCGCAGGCCGAAGACCATGTGTCGCCGATCGTGCCTTCATCACCATCGTCACAGCCCACCCCGGGCAAGGCGGTCCCTCCGGCGACCCCGGTGCAATCGTATGCCTCGCCGACACAGATACAGGCGCTGGTCCATTGATCGTTGCCCGTGTTCGCGTTGCCGTCGTCGCAGAATACGCCCGGCCAGGCGGGGCCGCCCGGCACACCCGCACAATCGATCGGAAGGCCGGCGCACGTGCACCCCGTCCCCCATTGATCGTCCCCGGTGTCCGGGTCGCCATCATCACACGGGGAACCGGGAAGTGCCGCGCCCCCAGGAATGCCCAGGCAATCGATGAGCGCCCCGGCGCAGGTGCAGTCCGTCGCCCACGTATCATTTCCCGTACCTGGATCGCCATCGTCGCATGGCGTGCCCGGCAAGGCCGCGCCCCCGGGCACATGAGCGCAATCGAGCAGCTGCCCCAGGCAGGTGCAGTCGGTCGTCCATCGGTCATCGCCGGTCGCGGCGTCGTTGTCATCGCAGGCCGTGCCGGGCAGTGCACCACCACCAGGCGTACCTTGACAATCGTAGGGAAGTCCGGCACAGATGCAGTTCGGCCCGTACCGGTCATCGCCGGTGGTCGCGTCGCCATCATCGCACGGAGTGCCCGCCAAGGCACCTCCTCCGGGCACACCGGCGCAGTCCAGCGGAAGGCCGGCACAGATGCAGTCCACGTTCCACACATCGGCCCCCGTGGTGGCATCGCCGTCGTCGCAGCCGACGCCCGGGACCGCATTCCCACCGGGCTGCCCCGTGCAGTCGAACGGAAGGCCTGCACAGGTGCAGTTCGCGTCATACACGTCATCCCCAGTTCCGGTATCACCGTCATCGCACGGTGTGCCCGGGAGCACCGGGCCGCCCACCTGGCCCAGGCAGTCGATCACCTGGCCCACACAGTCACAACCCGTGGTCCACGTGTCGTCCCCGGAACCCGGGTCGCCATCATCACACGGACTCCCGATGGTCGCCGCACCGCCCGGCACACCAAGGCAATCCAAGGGTACACCGACGCACTGGCACGAGCCGTCGTACGCGTCGTTCCCGGTGTCCGGGTCTCCGTCATCGCACGGCGTGCCCTGCTGAGCGCTGCCGCCGGGTTGCCCGAGGCAATCCAACACAAGCCCGGCGCAGATGCAGTCCCCCCCCCAGGAATCCGCACCGGTGAGCGGATCGCCATCATCGCACGCGGCCCCAGGCAGTGCAAGGCCTCCCGCCACGCCCAGGCAATCGACCAGCACACCCGAGCACTGACAGCCGGCCGACCAGGTATCGTTCACGGACAACGGATCCCCGTCGTCGCACGGCGTACCTGGCAGGGCCGGGCCTCCGGGGGTGTTCGTGCAGTCAAGACCCGTAGGGCTGCCTGCGCACGTGCAGTCCGCACCCCACACATCGCCTGTGGTCAGCACCAGTCCATCGTCACATGGTGCTCCGGGGAGTGCGGGACCACCGGGCACACCGGTGCAATCGATGACCTGACCAGCGCAGGAGCAATCCGTGTCCCACACGTCGTTCATCGTGCCCGCCTCTCCATCATCGCAGGGCGCTCCGGGCAAGGCACCACCACCCGGCACACCGACGCAGTCGATCACCTGGCCTGAACAGACGCAGTTCGTGTCCCAGCTATCATCGCCCGTTCCGGGGTCACCGTCGTCGCACGGGGTGCCCGGCAGGTCAGGCCCGTTCAGGACCCCCTGGCAATCGGGCACGGGGGGGGGCGCTTCCACGTAAGCGATGCAGAGCCGAGGGGCCTTGGAAGGGTCCTGGTTCCAGCTGTATGCCGAGCGCCCCCCGGTGCCCTCGATCATGATCAGCATCGCGTTGTTGCTCTGCCATCCCGGTCGGGTGATCACCTCCTGGACCACGGCGGTGAGGTCAGGGCTCCGCTGCGCAAGGCCGTCCTCATCGGCCGTGAGCCAGGCCTGCGGCGACCAGGCCGCCGACGCTGCCGTCGGGGTGCGCGAGGTCAGCTCGAACTGGGTCCACCCGATGGGGGCGGCGTTGGCCACCGCTTCGGCGCGTACCGTCAGCTGGCAAGGGTCCACGTTATCGTTGGTGCGCGCGGTGAGCTGCAGGCTCGCGGCCACGACGGTGGCGCCCACCGGCACCTCGACCCCTTCGAACCGGATGCCGATGAGCTGGTTGCCGCGCCAATGGGTGGGCTCGCTGTCGTACACCAGGTCGAGCGAGCCGACGTCGTGGTAGATGTTGCCGTTCACGGCCTGCTCCGCATCCGGGTCGCTTGTACCGCCTGCCGTGTAGCAGACCAGCGCATCGAAGCAGTCGTTCGTGCCGCCGCACACGCCGCACAGGTCCACCACGGCACCTCCGCCAGGGACGCCATTGCAGTCGATCGGAAGGCCCGCACATCCGCAATCGGCCGTGATCGCATCTTCCCCCGTCGTGGGATCCCCGTCATCACAGGGGGTTCCAGGCACACCTGGCAATGCCGGGCAGGGATCGATGGCGTTACAGAGCCCGTCACCATCACTGTCCGGGATGGGGATGAAGATGCATGTACCACCCAGGCATTGCTGGTTCGTGCAGGGGTTCCCGTCGTCACAGACCACCGGAACGCCCACGCACTGGCAGCTGCTGTTCCACGTATCGCCGGTCGTGCAGGCATTGCCATCATTGCACGGCGTGCCGGGCACAGCACCGCCATTGGGCACGCCCAGGCAGTCCAGGTTGAGGGGCAGGCCCACGCACTGGCAGGCGGCGTTCAGCACATCGTTCACGGTCTGGGCATTCCCGTCGTTGCACGCACTGCCCACCTGCCCCGGTGTGTTCGGGCAGTTGTCCTGCGCGTTGCAGATGCCATCACCGTCGCTGTCCGGCAGCGGTGTGCCCGTGCATTGGCAGTTCGCGTTCAACACATCGTTGGTCGTGCATGGGTTGTTGTCGTTGCACGCGCTACCCACCTGACCCGGGGTGTTCGGACAGTTGTCCTGGGCATTGCACACGCCGTCGCCATCGCTGTCGGGGCTGGGCGTGCCTGCGCACTGGCAGCTCGCGTTCAGCACATCGTTCGTCGTGCAGGGGTTGTTGTCGTTGCATGCGCTGCCCACCTGCCCTGGGGTGTTCGGACAGTTGTCCGTCGCGTTGCAGATCCCGTCCCCGTCGCTGTCCGGCACCGCGCTGAACACGCAGACGCCATTGCTGCACTGGTCGTTGGTGCAGGGGTTGTTGTCGTTGCAGACGATGGGGGTGCCGACGCACTGGCAGTTGCTGGTCCACACATCCCCCGTGGTGCACGCATTGCCATCGCTGCAAGGAGTGCCCGGCAACGCGCTGCCTCCCGGAACGCCAAGGCAATCCGCAGGCAGCTGGCCCAGGCATTGACAGGCACTGGTCCAGGTGTCGTTGATCGTGTTCGCGTTGTTGTCGTTGCAGGACGTGCCTGGCAACGCACTTCCGCCCACCACGCCGAGGCAATCCGCCACCTGACCGGCGATGCTCAGGGTGCCCACGATGCCGAGGCTCAGGTTGTAGTAGCTCCCGCTGTGGCTCACCTCGAGCTTCAGGGCGCGCACCATGTACCGCACGGTCCCGGACAGCCCGGTGATGTTGTCCGTGAAGCTCGTGGCGGTGACCGGGGTGCTCGTCCGGCGCAACCAGCTCTGTGCGTTCGCATCATAGCGGTACACATGGTATCCGATCACCGCATCGGCCGAGGCCGTCCAGGTGATGCCTGCGGTGGTGCCGCTGGTCTGGGCGCAGTTCACCTGGCCGACCGGGGCCACTACATGCATCCGCAAGGTGGGGTCACCCATCAGGGCCATGTGCACCCGCGAGGTCTGCCCGTTCGTGGGCTCGTAGTGGTTGGTGCTGTTGTTCTGCGCCAGCAACAGGCTGTAGCCGATGGTCTCGCCCATCCCCATGTGATGGATGAACCAGTTGGGGAACCCGGCCCACGCGCTGGTGAGCGCATGCCCGGAAGCCAGAGGAGCGCGCAGGAAATTGTCCTGGGTATCGAAATCGCCGAAGTAGCTGCCGAAGAGGAAGGTGAAGATCGTCCTCACCTGCGTGGTGCCGAACTGCGCGGTGTTGCCCACCCCGTTGGAGCTATTGAACCAGCCCCCGCCACAGCCATAGCTGAACAGGCGGCTCTGCGTGGCCATCGTGCCGAAGTAGTCGGCGGCGGCCACGTTGTTCGGGTGCACGAGCGGACCGAAGCCGCGCCACCCGTTCTGCGAGAAGGCTTCCGAGTAGCCCGTGAAGTTGTCGTCCACCAACCCCTTCACTTCGGCCGTGAGCGCCTTCACCTTCCAGTTGTGCAGTTTGGTGAGGTAGTTCGACAACAGGGTGGTCTCGCTCAGCCCGATGTCGGGCAGGTCGCTCATGTCAACGCGGCCCACGGCCAGTTCCACCGCAGTGGGGATCGTGGTCTGATCGAAGCGGCCATCTCCGGGCACATTGTGGTTCAAGGTCCAGGCAGCGGTGGCGGTGTTGGTGGAGTTGTCGGTCCAGGAACCGTTCATCTCCCCGTAGTAGGCGTCGGCGCTCCAGGCCCCGTAGTGGTCACTATGCCCGTCGGGCGCCAGCGCGCCGCTGCGTGGAACGGGAACATGCCCCACCAGCAGCACAGCCTTCACGTTCGTGGGGTCGGCCGCGTAGGTCCCCTGGATCAGCGACTTCACCGCCGTGACGGCCGCCGTGCGGCTCACGTCGTGCCGTACCACCTTCCAGCCTTCGCCCTCCAGGTCGTTCTGCAACTGGGTCAATTGCGCGGACAGGCTGCCGGTGAAGGTGTTATCCACGACGAGGACCACCTTGCCTCGGAACTCGACCATTTCGAGCTGGATGCCCGCGTTCACGTAGCCGTAACCGCTGCCGAGGTTGGAGGTGGTGCGCACCACCTTGTACTCGTAGGACGTGTTGGCCTGCACCCCGTTGTCGACGTACTGGGTGGCCGTGCTCCCAAGGGACGCGATCGAGCTGCCCCAGCTGGTGCCGCCCTTCAGCTTCCGGAAGACGGTGAACCCGGTGGTGTTCGGGTGGGACTTCCAATTCAGCGTGATGCTGGCCGGGCTGGAGGTCACCGTCGCCCAAAGCTGAACCGAACGGTTCTCCCCATTCGTCTGGGCCGGGCTGGACTGAACAGTGGTCCAAAGGCCGATGATCACACACAATACCCTGACCATCAGTCGTTGAGCGCTCATATGGCGGTCCCCGGTCACCTTGTGGCCTGACCCTGTCCGATGCATCGCGCTCAACCGGCTCATGTGGATATCTCCGCCCTACGGGCGGGAAAAACGCCGCGAAGTTCGACGAAACTGGCACGCGCTAAGTCGTATCCACCAGCCAATTCGATGGATCGGGAGATTCGGCCGACGAAAGCCGATCTTTGCTCCACCGGTCGGACGACCCCGCCACGGAACCCACCTAACCGCCTGATCCTGTAGGTCTGTAGCCCGACCGAACTCGAACCCAGGGCTGCACGTATACCGCCTGCTTCGTACAGCACCCTCCCGAACCCGACCACCGATGCCCACTGACCGCTACCGCACGATCATCGACCGCATCCTCGACGCGTTTCACGCCCACCCCGAACGACCCGCGCTCGCCTCAGAAGACCAGACCCTCACTGCAGTCGAGGTCGGGGCGTTCGCAGCGCGGTTGGCCGACCGGATCGCCCGCCACGGTGCGGGTCCTGGTGCCACGGTCGGCCTCTGCCTCGACCGGTCCCCGGAGCTCATCATCTCCGTCCTCGGCGTCGTGAAGGCCGGTGCCGCCTACGTGCCCATCGACCCCGCCTACCCCGCCGAACGCATCGCCGGCATGGTCGAGGATGCCAAGCCGCCGGTGGTGATCACCAGCAAGGCGCATCAGCATCTGTTCAAAGGCACGCAGGCCAAGGTGCTGCTCATCGATGACATCGACCTGAAGAACGGTCCGCTCTTCGAAGGTCCCTGTCCGGCCAAGGCCGAGGACCTGCTCTACGTGCTCTTCACCAGCGGCAGCACCGGCCGGCCCAAGGGCGTGGCCATGCACCACGCACCGCTCACCAACCTGATCCAGTGGCAGCTGCGCACCAGCGTGTGCAAAGAGGGGGATCGCACGTTGCAGTTCGCTCCCATCAGCTTCGATGTGAGCTTCCAGGAGATCTTCACCACGTTCGCACAGGGAGGCATGCTCGTCTTGATCACCGATGAGGACCGCCTGAACAGCACGCAACTCCTGCGCAAGATCATCGCGCAGGGGATCAACCGCATCATCGTGCCCTTCGTGGCGCTGCAATACTTGGCTGAAGCGGTTGAACGCACCGGCGAAGTGCCTTCCTCATTGAAGGAGGTCTTCACCAGCGGCGAGCAACTGAAGATCACGCCCGCCATCGCGAACCTTTTCAAACAGTTGCCCGGCTGCCGTTTCTGCAACCAGTACGGCCCCACCGAAGGCCACGTGGTGAGCGAGCTGGAGTTGAAGGGCGACCCGTCCACCTGGCCTGCGCTGCCCAACATCGGCAGCGCCATCGACCACGTGAAGCTCTACGTGCTCGATGAGCAGATGAAGCCCGTGAAGAAGGGAGAAGAAGGCGAGCTCTACCTCGGCGGCGCGTGCGTGGCAACCGGCTACATCGGTCGTGGTGACCTGACGGCAGAGCGTTTCCTCGCCGATCCGTTCATCAACGGGGGCCGCATGTACAAGACCGGCGACCGCGCGGCTGAACTACCGAACGGCGAGATCGACTACAAAGGCCGCATCGACGGTCAGGTGAAGGTGCGTGGTTACCGCATCGAATTGGGCGAAGTGGAAGTAGCCATGGAGAAACACCCTGCGGTGGAGCAGGCCGTGGCCACCGTGCGCGAGGACCGTCCTGGCCTGAAGCACTTGATCGGTTACTACGTCGCAAAACGCGAGCTCAGCACGAACGAACTGCGCAAGCACCTCGCTTCCCTCCTCCCCGACTACATGCAGCCTTCCGCCTTCGTGGCCGTGAAGGAGCTGCCGCGTACACCCAGCGGCAAGATCGATCGCAAGGCACTGCCCGCGCCGGACGTGAAGCGCCCGGACCTCGATGTGGCCTTCGTTGCACCGACGACCAGCGTGCAGAAGACCCTCGCCAACGTCTGGGCCGATCTGCTCGGCATCGACCGCGTGGGCATCGACGACAACTTCTTCGACCTCGGCGGCAACTCCCTCTTGAGCATCCAGTGCGTCGCGCAGCTCGAAGGCCACGGCCTGAAGCTGCCCATCGTGAAGCTCTATCAGCATCCGACGATCAAGGCATGCGCGGCATTCCTTGAAGGGGACGCAAGCGCAGTATCACCCGCCGAGATGGCGCAAGCCCGCTTAGGGGCGAGACATGTCTCGCCCGAAAAGCGGGATGTCGCCATCATCGGCATGTCAGGCCGATTCCCCGGCGCGGCTAACGTTGAAGAGCTTTGGAAGAACCTGCTCGCCAAGAAGAACAGCATCAGCACCTGGACCGCCGACGAGATCGACCCAAGCGTTCCCGATGAACTACGCAACGACGAATACTATGTGAAGGCGCGCGGCGTGATCGCCGATGCCGACAAGTTCGACGCAGGCTTCTTCGGTGTGAACCCCAAGGTGGCCGCGCTGATGGATCCGCAGCAACGCGTGTTCCTCGAGACCGCCTGGGCCGCATTGGAGGATGCCGCTTACGACCCCGCGCAGTTCGCTGGCCTCATCGGCGTGTACGCGGGCATGGGCAACAACACCTACTTCACGCGCAACGTCATCGGCCATCCCGAGCTCATCGAGCAGGTCGGCGACTTCGCGGTGATGACCGCGAACGAAAAGGACTACATCGCCACGCGCCTCGCGTTCGAGTTCGACCTGCGCGGCCCGGCGTTGAGCATCCACACCGCGTGCAGCACCTCGCTCGTTGCGATCGCCCAGGCGTTCAAGGCGCTGCGCGATGGCGAGTGCGATATGGCGCTGGCCGGAGGCATCGCGATCACCGCTCCGATCAACAGCGGCATCGTGTACAACGAAGGCGGCATGTACAGCCCCGATGGCAGCACACGCACCTTCGACGCACAAGGCAAGGGCACATCGTTCAGCGATGGTGTCGGGATCATCGTCCTCAAGCGCCTCGACGATGCGATCCGCGATAACGACCACATCTACGCGACCATCAAGGGCGCCGCGCTGAACAACGACGGCAGCGATAAAGCCAGCTTCACGGCACCCAGCGTGCGCGGACAGGCCGAAGTGATCGCCATGGCGCAGGCTGATGCCGGTGTTACGCCCGACCAGATCACCTATGTGGAGGCGCATGGCACGGCAACGCCGTTGGGGGATCCCATTGAGGTGGAGGCGTTGACGCTGGCGTTTCGCAGCGGCAACGCCGTAGAGGCGACGAATTCGTCGCCCGATGATGCGCGCCCCGCGCAGCATTGCGCAATTGGATCCATCAAGTCCAACATCGGCCACCTGACGGCCGCCGCCGGTGCCGCAGGCGTGATCAAGACCGCGCTGGCGCTGAAGGAGGAGAACATCCCGGCCAGTATCGGCTTCGAGAAACCGAATCCCGCGATCGACTTCGCGAACTCGCCGTTCCGTGTGGCGCAGGACAACATCGCCTGGCCGCGCACAGCGACACTTCGTATCGCCGGCGTTTCATCGTTCGGCGTGGGCGGAACGAACGCGCACGTGATCCTCGCCGAGCCGCCGGTCGCCAAGGCTTCCAGCGCATCGCGTAGCAAGCAACTGTTTCTGCTCAGCGCGAAGAGCAAGGCTAGTCTCGATGCCATGACGGACAATCTCCGCACATGGCTCGAAACGCATCCGAAAGCTTCCTTGGCGGATGCGGCCTACACGTTGCAAGTCGGTCGTCGCCACTTCAAGCATCGCCGCCTCATCGTGGGCGGAAGTCATGGTGAAGTGATCGAGGCCATCGCGAACAAGGACGCGCAGCTCATCGGCACGCGCGAACTTCACGAAGCCGCGCCCGGCGTGGTCTTCATGTTCCCCGGCCAGGGCTCGCAGTACGTGAACATGGGCCGCGACCTCTGCGAGAGCGAACCCGTCTTCAAACAGCACTTCGACCGTTGCTGCGAGCTCTTCTCGAAGGAATTCGGCACCTCGCTGCGCGACATCATTTTCCCGAACACCGGTGAAAAAGAACAGGCCGCCGAGCAACTGAAGCAGACCATCTACACACAGGCTTCGCTCTTCACCATGCATTACAGCCTCGCGAAGCTGTGGATGCACTGGGGCATTGTGCCCGACGCGATGATGGGCCACAGCATCGGCGAGTTCGCTGCGGCTTGTCTTGCTGGTGTGTTCTCGCTGGAGGACGCCGTGAAGCTCGTGGCCAACCGCGGCCGCATGATGCAGGGCCTGCCTGGTGGCAGCATGCTCAGCGTGCGCGCAGCGGAAGAAGACATCACCAAGCGCCTTCCTGCTGGTTGCAGCATTGCCGCGAACAATGGTCCGCAGTTGTGCGTGGCCAGCGGTCCGCATGAAGCGATCGCCAAGCTGCAAGCCGAGTTGGAGAAGGACGGCATCACCTGCAAACTGCTCGTGACCAGCCACGCCTTCCACAGCCCCATGATGGATTCCATCGTGGCGCCGTACAAGCAGGTGGTGGAGAGCGTGAAGCTCAGCGCGCCGCGTATCCCCATCGTGAGCACGGTCACTGCCGAATGGCTGAAGGACGACGAGGCGACCTCACCGAAGTACTGGAGCGATCACCTGCGCGCCACGGTGCGATTCGCACAAGCTGTGAAGTTCGCGTGGCAGGATGCCGATCGCGTGATGCTCGAAGTAGGCCCGCGCACAACGGCCACCACCCTGGCGCGCCAGCAAAGCACCGACAACAAGAAACAAGCGGCCGTGCCCTCGCTGGGCGATTCCGCGGGCAACGGCAATGAGCTTACGCAACTGATGAAGGCCGTGGGTGGCCTGTGGCAGAGCGGTGTGCTCATCGACTGGAACAATTTCTACGAGCGTGAAGAGCGCCGCAGGATCAGCATGCCGACGTATGCCTTCGAGCGCGTTCGTCACTGGGTTGATCCGGTGGCGATGGTGGCCGATGGTGGTCGCGCCATTGCGAGCACCGCCATCGAGGCGCCTGTTCCGAACAGCGGCGATGCGAACCTCTCGCCGAAGGAATCGCTGATCGCGCAGATCAAGCACCTGCTGGAGGAAAGCTCAGGCCTTGAACTGGCCGAAGCGAGCAACGAGGAGACCTTCCTGGAGATGGGTCTCGACTCGCTCTTCCTGACTCAGGTGGCAACCTCGCTCAGCAAGAAGTTCGGCGTGAAGATCTCGTTCCGTCAGTTGAACGAGGAGCTGCCGAACCTGGACAAGCTGGCGGACCACATCCTGCCGCATTGGTCGAATGCAGGGGCAGGCGCAGGCGCAGGTGCAACAAGCAGCTCCACGGCCTCAACAGCTTCTCCTGCAGTGAATGCCCTGGAAGACGCTCCGGAACTGAAAAAGGTCTTCGGTGCACAGGCGCGCATCAGCAAGGAGAAGGTGGACGACATGACGCCGCAGCAGCGCGCGTGGTTCGACGCTTTCAGCAAACGCTACATCGCGAGGACCGCGAAGAGCAAGGCCTTCACGCAGGAGAACCGCAAGCCGATGGCCGACCCGCGCGTGGTCACCGGTTTCAAGCCGCAGACCAAGGAGCTCATCTACCAAGTGGTGGTGGACAAGAGCAGCGGCTGCCACCTGTGGGACATTGATGGCAATGAGTACGTGGACATCCTGAGCGGCTTCGGCAGCTCGATGTTCGGCTACATGCCCGACTTCATCAAGGAAGCCTGCCACAAGCAACTGGATACGGGCATCGAGATCGGCCCTATGCATCCGCTCGCGGCGGAAGTCTCGAAGCTGCTGTGCGAACTCACCGGCGCTGAACGTGCAGCAGTGTGCAACACCGGATCCGAAGCAGTGCTTGGCGCGATGCGCATGGCCCGCACGGTGACCGGCCGCAGCCTGATCATCTCCTTCAGCGGCAGCTACCACGGCATCAACGATGAAGTGATCATCCGCGGCAGCAAGAGCAAGAAGAGCTATCCCGGCGCGCCCGGCATCATGCCCGAGGCGGTGCAGAACATGCTGGTGCTCGACTACGGCACGCCGGAGAGCCTGGAGATCATCAAGCAGCGTTGTCATGAAGCGGCAGCCGTCCTGGTGGAACCGGTGCAGAGCCGCCGCATGGAGTTCCGTCCGGTGGACTTCCTCCGCGAGGTGCGCCGCATCACGCAGGAGAACGGCGCCGCGCTCATCTTCGACGAGGTGATCACCGGATTCCGCACGCACCCGAACGGCACGCAGGCGCTCTTCGGCATCCAGGCCGACATCGGCACCTATGGCAAGGTGATCGGTGGTGGCATGCCCGTGGGCGCCATGATCGGCAAGAGCGAATGGATGGACGCGCTCGACGGCGGCCACTGGCAGTATGGCGACGACAGCGTGCCACCCGCGGGTGTGACCTACTTCGCCGGCACCTTCGTACGACACCCGCTGACGCTTGCCGCCATGAAGGCCGCGCTGGTGCATATGAAGGACGAAGGGCCAGCCCTGCAGGAGCGCCTCAACACCATGACCGAGGACATGGTCGCTCGCGTGAACGGTCTCTTCGATCAATACCAGCTCCCCTACCGCTGGGTGAACTTCGGTAGTGCCTTCAAGACGAAGTACGACGAGAGCGTCAATTACACCGAGCTCTTCTTCATGCTGATGCGCTACCACGGCGTGCACGTGCTCGACTTCCCGCACTTCATCACCACGGCGCACACCGCGGCGGACATCGAGTTCATCATCAGCGCGGTGGAGAAGACCTGCAAGGAGCTGCGCGAAAGCGGCTTCATGCCGGAGCGCACCTATCCCATCCCCACGGTGAACAGCGTGCTGGGCGGACTGATCCGCCCCGCGCATGAGCGGTTGCTGGTGGCCGGGAAGCCCCCGGTGCCCGGAGCCCGCCTGGGTCGCACTCCGAAGGGTGATGCGGCTTGGTTCGTGGCGGACCCCGAGCGCCAGGGCAAGTACCTGATGATCGAAGAAGACTGACCGCAGCAGCACCGCCAAGGTTCCGGCATCCGCACATGGAGAAGTTCGTTCCCGAGATCCGCCTCCTGCACACCGAACACGATCCCTTCACGGGACCCAGCGTGGTGTTGGCCTACCCCACCACCGGTCCGCAGCGCGAGGTGTGGACCGCCTCCCAGTTGAGCGACGAAGCCTCCTGTGCCTACAATGAATCCGTGAGCCTGGCGCTGGACGGGCCGCTCGATGCGGCGACCCTGCGCGCCGCGGTCGCCGAGCTGGGCGTTCGGCACGAAGCACTACGTACCGTGTTCGACAGCAACGGTCAACAGGCGCTCGTCCTGGAGGCCTTGCAGATCCCCTTCGATGTGCATGACCTGCGCGGCATGGAGGAAGGGGAGCGGTCGGCGCTGCTCCGTCGGCTGGATGCCGACCTGATGCGACGCCCGTTCGATCTGCTGACCGGGCCGCTCTTCCGTTTCGTACTGCTACGGCTCGGCGAGGACCGGCACCGGTTGCGCATCGTAGGGCACCATGCCGTTTGCGATGGCTGGAGCCTGGGCGTCCTGATGGCCGACCTCAGCCTGTTGTACAACGCCCGGCTCGACCCGTCCGCCGCTGTCATTCCTGCTCCAGACGCGTACAGCACCTATGCTCAAGCGCTGAACGACTTCCAGCGCACCGCGGATGGGGACCGGGTCCGAGCCTACTGGAAAGACCTGTACGCACTGGACATCCCGATGGTGGACCTGCCGACCGACCGGCCCCGCGGTGCTCAGCGCACCTTCGCCGCGGACAGGATCGATGTGCCGCTCGCGCCCGCCTTGGCCCAGGAGCTGCGGCAGCTGGCCACGCGCTGCGGCGCCACCTTCGTCACCACCCTGCTCTCCTGCTTCGAGGTCCTCCTTGCACGCATCACCGAGCAGCACGACCTGGTCATCGGCCTGCCCGCCGCGGGCCAGAGCGACATGGGCATGATCAGGCTGGCCGGGCATTGCGTGTCCCTCCTGCCCCTGCGCGCCAGGATCGACCCCCAGGAACCCTTCAGCGCCCATGTGAAGCGTAGGCGCAGCGAGGTGCTTGACGCTTTCGATCATCAGCGCTTCACCTTCAGCGACCTGCTACAGGAGCTGAACGTGCCCCGCCCACCGGGGCGCGTGCCGCTGGTGCCGGTGATCTTCAACGTGGACATGAACATGGACGACGGAGTGGCGTTCAGCGGTCTGCGCCATCGGTTCAGCAGCGAGCCCCGTGCCTACGAACAGTTCGAGCTCACCCTCAACGTGGCCGGCGGTGGCAACGACCTGGTGCTGGAGTGGACCTTCAACACCGACCTGTTCGACCATGCCACCATCCACCGGTGGTGCGCTGACCTCATCGCCCTGATGCACCGCATCTGCGCCTCGTCCGAGGCGTCGATCCAACAGCAGCTGGAATCCGGCGAGCACGCCGTGCCCGCCGTCTGGCATGGTCAGCTGCACCCGCTGGACGCCGCCCTCACCGTGGACCGGATGTTCGACCACGCCGCGCGGGCCCATGCCGACCGCGTGGCCCTTGTGCATGGCGACAGGTCCATGACCTATGCCACGCTCCGCGACCGTGTGGACACCCTTGCGGCGCATCTCATCGAGCTCGGCGCCGGTCCCGGCCATCGGGTCGGGCTCTGCGCCCGGTCGACGCCGGAGCTATTCGTCGGACTGCTGGCCATCGTGCGCAGCGGTGCCGCCTTCGTCCCCCTCGATCCCGGGCTCCCGACCGAGCGCCTTCGCCTGCTGATGAACGATGCACGCCCGGGGCTGCTGCTCGCCGACCCATCCACCAAGGACCTCATGACGGACATCGGCCTTCCGGTGATCGACCTCGAGCGCAGCGCGGAACTCCCGGTGCGCCATCGGCGGCCGGAGTTCCGCACCGGTCCCGATGACCCGGTCTACCTCATCCACACCTCGGGATCGACCGGTACACCGAAGGGTGTGGTGGTGCCGCACCGCGGGATCGCACGTCTGGTGAAGGACCAGGACTACTTCGACCTCGGCCCGGACCTGGTGTTCCACCACCACCTGAGCATCTCCTTCGACGCCTGCCAGATCAGCATCATGGGCGCGCTTCTTCATGGCGGAACGCTGGTGATCGGCACCTCCGAGCGCCCCAGCATCACGGAGATCGCGGAGGCCCTCCGCTGGCAGGGCGTCAACACCCTGGTCACCTCCTCGGGTCTGTTCAAACTGCTGGTGGAGGAGGAACCGGATGCCCTCAAGGGCGTACGCCACCTGATGGTCGGCGGTGACGTACTTCCTCTGGCCCAGGCGCGCGCAGCCTTCAACATCGTGGGCCCCGGCGTGCTGGTGAACGGCTACGGCCCCACGGAAGTGTCCGTGATGAGCACCACCTTCACGGTGAACGACCGGTCCGAGCTGGATGCTCCGGTACCGATCGGCCGGCCCATGCGCAACGTCACAGTGCATGTGCTCGATCCCCAGCGTCGTCCCGTGGGCGTGGGGCGGAAGGGCGAATTGTGGCTGGGCGGCCCCGGCGTCGCCTTGGGCTATTGGGACCGACCGGAGCTGACAGCCGAGCGCTTCGTGGCCGACCCCTTCTCCTCCGACCCGATGGCGCGGCTCTACCGCACGGGCGATCTGGTGCGCTGGCGCGCCGATGGCGCCATCGCCTTCGTGGGCCGCAGCGACGACCAAGTGAAGGTGCGCGGCCAGCGCGTGGAGCCCGGTGAGCTCGAAGCCGCCATCAACGACCTGCCCTCCGTGGCCGACCGCACCGTGCTGGCCCTCGACGCACCCGGCGGCGACAAGCACCTGCATCTCTACGTGGTCCCCCGCGATCCGGCCGTGGTGCAGGACGATGCCCGTCGCGCCGCCTTCGCCGCCGAGGTCCTTGCCCATGTGAAGCCGCGCCTCCCGGAAGCGCTGGTGCCCTCGACGGTGAACCCGATCGCACGCATGCCGCTGACGGCGGCCGGCAAACCCGACCGCCTGCGTCTTCCTCCACCGGCCGTGGAAGCGGTGCGGCGCTCCGCGTTCGTCGCACCCCGCAGCGCGTCGGAGCGCCTGCTGGCCGAGCTCTGGTGCCGCGTGCTGAAACTGGACGAGGTGGGGGTGCACGACAACTTCTTCTCGCTCGGCGGCCATTCGCTGCTGGGCATCCAGCTCTTCGCACAGGTGGAGAAGCGCACGGGACGGCGCCTGCCCATCCGCACGCTCTTCCAGGCGCCCACGATCGCCGAGCTCGCCAACACCCTGGATGGCGAGGCCACAGGCCCCACGGAGTGGAGGCACCTGTCGGCGATCCGTCCGGGCGGATCGCGCATGCCCCTCTTCTGCGTTCAGGGCGACGAGGCCCACGTGTACCTGCCGGATCTGCTCGGCGAGGACCAGCCGTTCTTTGGCTTCGGGCATCAGGGCGAGGACGGACAGGCCATCGAGCACACCACTGTGGAGGACATCGCCGCCACCTACCTCAAGGAACTTCGCGCTGCACGGCCGCATGGACCCTACGTGATCGGCGGATACAGTTTCGGCGGCATCGTCGCCTACGAGATGGCCCGGCAGCTGAAGACCCTGGGCGAGACCGTTCCCCTGCTGGTGTTGTTCGACACCTACGCCCCGGCCGACGGCCTTCGCAGCGCCACCGCCGAGGAACGCCTGCACATGCCCCTGAAGCGCTGGGTGATGCGCCGGCTGGTCGCCCGCCATCTGCGCCGTGGAACAACGATCCCGCCCGCCCTCCGGCACTTCCACATCATCGACACCTACGGAAAGGCCACCCGGGCCTATGCCCCCGGTCCGTACGAGGGGAACGTCCTGCTGCTGCGGGCACAGGGCTCCCCCGGCCCCGCCGACCTGGGATGGAACGCCTTGGTGAAGGGTGGCGTGGAGGTGCGCGCCGTGCCCGGCGACCATTACAGCGTGATCAAGGAACCGCACGTGCGCGCCCTGGCCGCAGCCCTCCGCAACGCGCTGGATGGCGCGCTCGGCACGGTGGCGGCGTAATGAACAGGGCTGACCCCGAAAACCCGTGACGGAGGCACGCCGGATCGGACCGCCGCGGTCGTTCCTTCGCCCCACGCAAGGAGACAACAGACCTGACCGAACGTCAGCGAGCACTCCTTCGTAACGAGGTCGGCATGGAGAAATTCATCACAGAGACGCGCTACATCCCGGTGGATTTCGACCCCTTCACGGGGCCGGCCGTGGGGCGGGCGATCCCCACCACCGAGGCGCAGCGCGAGGTGCTCGCCGCCGCGGAGATGGGCACGGAGGCCAGCTGCGCCTATAACGAGAGCGTATCCCTCGAGCTCAAAGGGGCCTTGGACCGCCCGACCTTGGAACAGGCCATGCAGGCCCTGGTGCGCCGGCACGAAGCACTGCGGTCCACCCTGAACGCCAGCGGCACGCGGATGCTCCTCGCCGACGAGCTGCACCTGTCGCTGCCGTTCACGGACCTCACCGCCCTCCCCGACGGGGAGCGCTCGCGCCAGCTGGACGTCATCGCGCGCACGGACATGACCTCGGCCTTCGACCTGCGCCACGGCCCGCTCTTCCGGGCGCAGGTGATCCAGGTCGCGAGCGATGTGCACCTGCTCCGCCTCACCGGCCACCACGTGGTGTGCGACGGCTGGAGCCTGGGCATCATGATGGCCGAGATCAGCGCGCTGTACAACGCGGCGAAACGCGGCGGCGCTCCGGAACTCCCCGGCGCGAGCACCTTCAGCGACTACAGCCTGGCCACCATCGACTTCGCCACGAGCCCCGAGCACGCGGTCGTGGAGCGCTATTGGCTGGACCTGTACAAGGGCTCGATCCCCCGCCTGGACCTGCCGACGGACCGGCCCCGGCCGAAACGGAAGACCTACACGGGCGACCGCCTCGACCTGCTGCTGCCCCAGGACCTCGTCCGAGGCCTGAAGGAGGTGGCCACACGCAGCGGTGCCAGCTTCGTCACCACCCTGATGACCACCTTCGAGGTGCTGCTGCACAAGCTCTCCGGCGACAGCGACATCGTGGTGGGCCTGCCCGCCGCCGGCCAGAGCGACCTGGGCATGAAGCACTTGGTGGGGCACTGCGTGAACCTCCTCGCCCTGCGCAGCCGCATCGACGAGGAGACGCCCTTCATCGAACACCTCCGCGCCCGGCGCACGGGGGTGCTCGACGCGTTCGACAACCAGAAATACACCTTCGGCACCCTGTTGCGGCGGCTGAACGTGCCGCGTGAGCCCGGCCGCATCCCGCTGTGCCCCGTCGTGTTCAACATCGACATGAACATGGACGACGGCGTGGCCTTCGACGGGTTGACGCACCGCTTCATCAGCAACCCGCGCGCCTTCGAGAACTTCGAGCTCTTCCTGAACGCCACGGGCAACGAAGGCCACCTGACGCTCGAATGGAGCTACAACACCGACCTCTTCGACGAGGCCACGGTGCGGGCCTGGATGGACCAGTTCGTGGTCCTCATCAAGCGCGTGAGCATGGCACCCTCGGCCGCCATCGTCGACCTGATCGGTGATGCGGCGCTCGTCGGTGAGCAACAACCGCCGAAGCCCGAATGGCACGGCCGCGTCACCGCCTATCCGAAGGTGGACATCGGCAGCCTCTTCGACGAGGTGGCCACGAAGCACGCGGACCGCACCGCCGTGGAACTGCTCGACCAGAAGCTGAGCTACCGCGAGCTGCACCAGCGCGTGCGCGCCGTGAGCAGCGCGCTCATGGCCATGGGCGTGAAGCCCGGCGAGCCCGTGGGCCTCTGCATGGACCGCAGCTTCGACATGGTGGTGGCCATGCTCGCCACCCTGCGCGCCGGCGGCTGCTTCGTGCCCTTCGACCCCGCGTATCCGGCGGACCGCCTCGCCTTCATGTTCAGCGACACCGACGTGAAGGTGATGCTGACGCAACGCCATCTCGCGAACGCCCTGCCCCGGCACGGCGCCCGCACCATCCTCCTCGACGACGTGGAGGCCGGCGGCGACAGGCCCGGGCCCAGAGTGTCGCCCGATGCGCCCGCGTACATCATGTACACCAGCGGCAGCACAGGCACCCCGAAGGGCGTGGTCGTCCCGCACCGGGCCATCGTGCGCCTGGTGCGCGAACAGAACTTCGTCGCCTTCGGTCCCGACCTCTGTTGGCTGCAGCTCTCGAACATCAGCTTCGACGCGAGCACCCTGGAGATCTGGGGCGCGCTGCTGAACGGCGGCAGGCTCGTGCTCCAGGCCCAGCAGAAGCCCACGCTGCCGGAGATCTGCGATGCGATCCAGAGGCACAAGGTCACCAGCGTGTGGTTCACCGTGGGCCTCTTCAACATGCTGGTGGATGAGCAGCTCGACCGCCTCCGCGGCCTGAAGCACATCCTCACCGGTGGCGATGTGCTCAGCGTGCCGCACGTGAAGAAGGCCTTGAAGGTGCTCGGCCCCAATGTGCTCATCAACGGCTACGGCCCCACAGAGAACACCACCTTCACCTGCTGCTTCCCGATCAACAGCGAAGCGAGCATCGCCGACAGCGTGCCCATCGGCTTCCCGCTGAACAACACCACGGTGCATGTGCTCGATGAGCAGCGCAGCCCCGTGCCGGTGGGCCGCAAGGGCGAGCTCTACACCGGCGGCGACGGGGTGGCGCTCGGCTACTGGAAGCGCGACGACCTCACCGCGGAGAAGTTCATCGACGACCCCTTCAGCGGAAAGAGCGGCGCCGAACTGTACCGCACCGGCGACATCGTGAGGTGGCAGCCCGACGGCAGCATCGCCTTCATCGGCCGCGCCGACGGCCAGGTGAAGATCCGCGGCTTCCGCATCGAGCTCGGCGAGATCGAGAACGCGCTGAACGACCTGCCCGGTGTGAAGGACAAGGTGGTGGTGGCGCGCCAGGACGGCCCGGGCGAGAAGCAGCTGGCCTGCTACGTGGTGCCCTCGGACGCGCACACGGGAACGCACGATGACCTGCTCGCCATCATCCGCGAGCACCTGCGCACCAAGCTGCCCACCTACATGGTGCCCACGGGGTTCGTGGTGATGGCCGAACTGCCGCTCACCGCGAACGGCAAGATCGACCGCCGTGCCCTGCCGGCGCCCGCCGCACGGACCAGCGCGCTGAAGGCCGAGCACGTGGCACCGCGCAACACCATCGAGCGTGCGTTGGCCGCGATCTGGGGCAGGGTCCTCAACGCCTCGGACATCGGCATCCACGATGACTTCTTCGACCTCGGCGGCCACTCGCTCATCGGCATCCAGCTGCTCGGGCTCGTGGAGCAGGAGCTCAACCGGACGCTGCCGCTGAAGTCGCTCTTCGAGGCGTCCACCATCGCGCAGTTCACCGAACTGCTCCAGGGTGAAAGCGCGGTGCACGATTGGAAGAACCTCTCGCTCATCCAACCCGAGGGCGGGGCCCCGCCGCTGTTCTGCGTGCATGGCGACGAGGCGAGCCACTTCCTGCCCAAATACCTCGGCACCGGCCGTCCCTTCTATGCCTTCTTCCATCAGGGCGAGGACGGCAAGGTGATCCGGCACACCACCGTGGAGGCGATCGCGCGGTTCTTCATCTCCGAACTGAAGCAGGCCCGGCCGCAAGGCCCGTACCTGCTGTGCGGCTATTCGTTCGGTGGCATCGTGGCCTACGAGATGGCGCAGCAGCTCACGGCCATGGGCGACGAAGTGCCCTATCTGGCGGTGATCGACGCCTACTCGCCCGCCCTGCACGCCGAGGCCATCGCGAGCGACCTGAAGTTCTGGGACCCGATCAAGAAGATGGTGCTGCGCGGCCTGGTGGCCCGGTACCTGCGCAACGGCGGCACCGTGCCCGAACGCTTCCGGAACTTCCACATCATCGACACTTACGACCGCGCGGCGATGGCCTATAGGCCCAAGCCCTATGCCGGCAGGATCACCGTGATGAAGGCCGAGCGGTCATGGGGGCCCAAGGAGATGGGCTGGGAAGGCCTGGCCCTCGGTGGCCTGGAGGTGCGCATGGTGCCGGGCGACCACTACGACCTGATCAAGGAACCGCACGTGAGCGCCCTGGCGAACGAACTTCGCCTGACGATGGAGCGGGCCACCCCGGGCCCGGCCCTCGCGCTGTGAGGATGGCCGTCCGAGAACGCGACCTGATCGTCCATTGTGCGCCGCTGCGCGCGCTGGAGCCCGTGCCGCCGCTCATGACCTCCGCGGCCGTGCGGTTGTGGTACGCCTCCGTCTCCGACCTCAAGCCGCATCTGCCCGGCCTGGAAGCCGTGCTCGATGACGAGGAACGGCAGCGTGCGGACCGCTTCCGCTTCGCTCCGGACCGCGAGCGCTTCATCGCCGGCCACGGCCTGTTGCGCATGCTGCTCGGTGGCGCCCTGGGCCTGGCCCCGGAGGCGGTGCGGATGGCGCGCGGTCCGCATGGAAAACCCTTCCTGCCCCACAGCGGGCCACCCTTCAACCTCAGCGATACCAAGGATGCGCTGGTGGTGGCCATCGGCGGCACCGATGAGCTGGGCGTCGACATCGAGACCGTGGAGCGCCGCACCGACCACGAGCTGGTGGCCGGCCATTACTTCACCCCCGACGAGGTGGCGCACATCGAGGCCGGCGGTGCGGAAGGCAAGCGACGCTTCCTGACCCTGTGGACCCGCAAGGAGGCCGTGCTGAAGGCCAGCGGCGTGGGCATCATGGACGACCTGCACGCCCTGCGCGTGCTGGACGGCGAGCAGGTGCTCACCATCCGCCATGAGGTCTTCGTGCGCGAGGCCGCTCCGGCCTACCACGTGAGCAGCTTCGGCGTCGGGGCCACGCATCTGATCGCCCTGGCCACCCCGCGGCCGCACGCCGGGCCGGCGTTGCACGATGCGTGCAGGGCCATCGGCTAGTCCTCCTCCCCGAAGAAGCGCGGGTGGAAGTTGAGCAGGTAGAGCCTGTCGCTCGCCCGGGTGATCGCCGTGTACAGCCAGCGCACGTACTCGGTGTCGATCATCTCCTCGGTGATGTAGCCCTGGTCCACGAACACCGCGGGCCACTGGCCGCCCTGGGCCTTGTGCGCGGTGACGGCGTAGGCGTACTTCACCTGCAGGGCGTTGGCGTACGGGTCCTGCCGCAGGATGCTCAGGCGCGCGCCTTTGCCGGTGACCGCGTGCGCGGCGAGGACGTTCTCGTTCAACATCCGGCGGCGCGCCATGGGCAGGGATGGCGCATCGAGCGCCAGCACATCGAGCATCACCAGGAAGTCGCCCACGCGCCGCTCCTCGCCGCTCCACCACGCGGCCTCGATCCAGCAGAAGCGGTGGCCGTGGCGTTCCTCCTCATCGCGGCGGCGGAGCACCTCCATGGGCTCGCCATTGGCGATCAACTCCGCCTTGCCGTTGCGGCCCGCCCAGAAGTAGTCGTTCTTCACCACCATCAGCCGGTCGCCCGGCGACAGCTCCTCCTCGAAGCCGAGGATGCGCGCCCGCACCTGCTGGCTGTACTGGTACGCCCGCTTGTTGCTGCGCGTGATGAGGCACACGTCCTCGCCACCGTAGCGGGCGTAGCAGGCCTCGAGCTCGTCCTGCAGCTCCATGCCGGTGATGCGCACCACGTCCGGATGACCGAGGATGAAGCGCGGCGCGGGCGCCTGGGCCACCACTTCGTCCCGCAGGGCCGTGGCGTTGATCAGGATGCCCGATGCCCCGGCCTGCCGCACCACGTCGGTGAGCTCCACGGCACCGGCGGTGAGCCCGAAGCGGTCGTGCAGGTGCGCGGGATCCAGCGCGGGGCTGTGCGGGCTGCCCACGGGCGGCAGCTGCGCCGGATCGCCGATGAGCAGCAGCTTCGTGCCCGGGGCGGAGAACACGTGCGTGAACAGGTCGCCCAACAGGTCGCGGTCGCCGAAGCCCCCTTCGCCCCCACCGATCATGCTGGCCTCGTCCACGATGAAGAGCGCGTGCGCATCGCGGTTGGCCACCACCCACATGCCGGCGAAGCCTTCACCGCCCGGGTCCATCCGGTAGATGCGGCGGTGGATGGTGCCTGCCGCTGCGTTCGCATAGGCCCCGAGCACTTTGGCCGCGCGGCCCGTGGGGGCGAGCAGCACCACCGGACGGCCCTGCGCGCGCAACACCCGCACCAGGGCCCCCACCAGGGTGGTCTTGCCCGTGCCCGCATAGCCCTTCAGCACCAGGGTGGCCCGCTCCTTGGCGGTGGCCATCAGCCGGTCGAGCGCCGCGATCGCACGGTCCTGCCCGGCAGTGGGCGCATGGCCGAGGGCCGCGCGCAGTGCTTCGGTCATTCCGGGCTCGGGCGGGGGCATGGTGGCGGCGGGGCGGCGCCACGGGGCCATGGCGGCGGGTGAAATTATCCACCTTTGACGCCGTTCTTCGGAAGAACGCATCATGGCGAGGAGCACGGACACCGACGCGCACCACCTGCCGCGCTACGACCGCGAGGCCACCGGGCTGCACCTGGGCATCGTGGTGCATCCGGACGGACTGGCCTGGAGCGTGCACGATCGCGCGGACGGCCGCTGCCTGGTGCTGGCCCAGGGCCGGGGCGCCACCTGGCCCGCGGAGGAGCACCTGCCCCGCCATCCGGCCAGCGTGAGCTTCTGTGCGATGCCCGAGCTGAGCACGCTGGTGCCCGAAAGCACCCTGCGGCCCGGCACGGAGGCCGGCCACCTGAGCCTGGTGCACGGCCCCCTGCCCACCGGGCTGTTGCGCGATGAACCCGTGGAGGACCTCGGCGCCCGCTGTGTGTACCTGCACGACGAGGGCATGGAGCACCAGGTGCTCGAGCGCTTCCCCGCGGCCCGCGCCATCGCCCTGCGCAGCCTGCTGGTGCGTGCGGTGCTCACCCTGGGCCGCCAGGGACCCGCGCTGGTGGCGCACCGCGTGGGCAAACGCATGGACGTGGCCCTGGCCGATGCCGGCGGCCTGAAGCTCAGCAACGCCTACCACTGCGCCACCGGCACCGACGCGCTCTTCTACCTGCTGCACCTGATGGACGCCCTGCACCTCGCCCCGGCGGATGCGGCGGTACACTGGTGCGGTCCCGGATGGGCCGCCCCGGACACCGATCTCCTGCGCCGCTACCTGCCCACCGCCGCCCCGGCGCTCTCCGGCACCGATGCGATGCTCGTCGGCCTGGACGCACCGTCACCGGAAGCCTGGTGGGCGCTCGTCGAACAGGCCGCATGCGCATCGTAGGAGGACGGCACCGCAACCGGCGCATCGATCCGCCCAAGGGCATCGAGGCCCGCCCCACCACGGACTTCGCGCGCGAAGGCCTCTTCAACATCCTGCAGCACTCCATCGCCCTGGAAGGCATCCGCGTGCTGGACCTCTTCGCTGGCGCGGGCGGCATCTCCGCGGAGTTCCTGTCGCGCGGGGCCGTGCAGGTGATCAGTGTGGAGCAGGACGCACGCCTCTTCGCCCACCTGCAGCGCCTGGCCCGCGAGCTCAACGAGCCCGGATGGTCCCAGGTGCGCGCCGATGTGTTCCAGTACCTGCGGCACGCCACGGGGCCGTTCGACGTGGTGTTCGCCGATCCGCCCTTCCACCTGCCCGGCACGGAGACGCTGCCGGCGCTGGTGCGCGACGGGGGTCTGCTCGCACCCGACGGGCTCTTCATCCTGGAACATCCACGTGGCATCGACCTCGACAGCGACCCCTGGTTCCGCAAGCGACGCACCTACGGTTCCGTACATTTCAGTTTCTTCAGCCCCACCCCGCCATGAGCCGCCCGATCGCCGTCTTCCCAGGTTCGTTCGACCCGGTCACCATCGGCCACTGGAGCATCGTGCAACGCGCCCTGCCACTGTTCAGCACCATCCACGTGGCCTTGGGCGTGAACACCACCAAGCGTGGCATGTTCGAGCTGGAGCGGCGCGAGGCCTGGTTGCGACAGGCGTTCCAGGGCATGCCCCAGGTGAACGTCATCCGCTTCGAGGGCCTCACGGCGGACCTCTGTGAACGGCTCGGTGCCTCGTTCATCGTGCGCGGCCTGCGCAACAGCACCGACCACGGCAACGAGCGCAGCATCGCCCTGATGAACCATGCGCTGCGCGGTGTGGAGACCCTCTTCCTGCCCGCCCTTCCGGAGCACGCGCACATCAGCAGCACCATCGTGCGCGAGCTGTTCGCCAACCACGCCGATGTGGGCCCCTTCCTCCCTCCGGGCTTATCCCTATGAGGACCCTGCTGCCGCTGCTGCTGACCGCCCTGCTGGCGCACACCGCGCAGGCCATCGCCACCGTGCACATCGCTTCGCCCGAGCGCGCTGGCCAGCAGGTGGTGCTGCACCGCGTGGACGACCTCTTCACCCTGCGCGCGGTGCGTGTGGACGACACGGTGATCGGCGCCGATGGCCGGTGCACGGTGGCGGCCGAGGTGCAGGGCACCGTGAAGGCCGTGCTGATCGTGGGCGGGCATCGGGCGGAGCTCTTCCTGCGCGAGGGCGCCACCTATCATGTGCGGCCCCTTCCTCCCGCCCCCGGGGCCCGGCCCGTGAAGGGCCATCTGCCCATCGTGCTGGAGTTCATCGACCTGCCGCCGCTGGACATCAACGCGCTGATGACCGACCTCTACGAGCGGCTCGACGGTTTCGTGGCCGAGGACCTGGCCACGGACCAGGCCGCCGGCATGCAGGCCGTGGACGTGCTGCGCCGCGACGGCGAGCGCACCGTGAAGGCGGACAGCGTGAAGCGGCCGGCCACCCTGTTCTACACGCCCAGCTGGTCGCAGGCCCGGCTGGACAGCTTCTCCTTCAAGCTGAAGCGCTTCTACGCCGACGTGGACGACCCCTGGTTCCAGCGCAACGTGGAGCTGGGGCTGTGCGGCCTTCACGTCGGACCCCAGCAGGACCCTGAAGCCCTGCATGCACGCTGCCTGACCGGCCACGCACCGGACCTCGACAAGCCGGAGTTCGTGCGCCTGTTCCGAAGCCTCTACGAGGACCACCTGATGACCCATCCCTTCCGCACGGACGAGCAGCGCCTGCTGAACGGGGTGAAGCAGGGCGCCACCGACAGCCTGATCGCGCTCGTGATGGAGCATCCGCCCCTGCGGCAGGACCGCGCGCTGGCCGAACTGCTGCTGATCGACCAGCTCCACCAGGCCCACCCCGGCAAGGTGCTGGACCGCGGCGGCATCGAGCGCATCCTGGCCGATGTGGCCGCACGCAGCGGGTATCCGGGCCACCGCACCCTCGCGACCAACATGCTGTGGGACCTCACCGCCATGCGGCCCGGCACCGCGCTGCCCGAGCTGGAGCTGACGGACCTGCAAGGCACCCCCATCCCGCTGGACAGCGTGTTCAGCGGGCCCGCCTGCCTGGCGCTCACCACGGTGAACTGCACCTATTGCGACCAGGAGCTGCGCGCGCTGGCCCAGTTGCAAGAGAGCTTCGGCGATGTGGTGCGCTACGTGGTGCTGGTGCTCGACAGCGATGCGGGCGCCGCCATCCGCCTGTCGCGCAGCATCGGGGGAACGGGCTGGACCTGGTTGATGGCGCGGGACGCAGGCCGGACCCGGGAACAGCTGCGCGCCCCTACCGCACCGGTGTTCCTGCTGCTGAACGACCGCACGCTGGCCCAGAGCCCCGCTCCGGCGCCCAGCCATGGCCTGGCGGCCGTGCTCCACGGCTTGCGCGTGCAGCAGGAGGAACGCGACCGCATCAAGTTCGGGAGCGAGGCACCGCCTCCTCCCAGGCACTGATCACCGCGCGCACCGTGGCGTAGGTGCCGGCCTTCACGCGCTGCACCCCGTCGGCGTCCATCCAGGCCACCTCATGGATGTCCTCCTCGTGCTGCGGCACGAGCCGTTCCGCGCTGGAGGCGCGCATGAGGAACCACGAGGTGCGCTTGAGGTGACGTTCGCCTCCCCGTTCGTAGGTGTGCCAGGTGTCGCACAGCGGGCGTACGATGCTCACCTCGCGCAGCCCGCACTCCTCCTTCACCTCGCGCACGGCCGCCTCGGGCAGCGCCTCGCCCGCGTCCACCTTGCCCTTGGGCAGGTCCCAGCGGCCGAGGCGATGGATGACGAGGAGACGTCCGCGCTCATCGGTGACCGCACCGCCGGCCGCGTCCACCGGCACGCAGGTGCTGCGGAAGCCGTCCCAGGCGGCCGCGGCATCGGGCACCACCAGCGTGAGCCGCTCGACGCCGGGGATGCGGCGGGCGCGCTCCACCAGCTCATCCACCCCCTCCGCCGCGGCCTGCACCACCAGCCCGCCTGCTTGGGGAGCCGCTTCGGGCGCGTGCTGCGTGAGCACCACGGCCAACCCGTCGATGGAGACTTCGTAGTTTCGCACCATGAACGATCGCCTTGATCCGGCCCTCAAAGTTGCCGAATTGCTGCTGCAGATCAAGGCCGTGAAATTGAGCCCGGCAAAACCGTTCTCCTGGGCCAGCGGCTGGAAGAGCCCGATCTACTGCGACAACCGCAAGACCCTGTCCTACCCGCCGGTGCGCACCTTCATCCGGCAGCAGTTCGTGCACCTCATCCAAAGCGAGTTCGGGCGGCCGGACCTGATCGCCGGCGTGGCCACCGGCGGCATCGCGCACGGCATGCTGGTGGCGCACGACATGGGCCTGCCCTTCATCTACGTGCGCACCAGCGCCAAAGAGCACGGCCTGCGCAACCAGGTGGAGGGCGACCTCTCCGTAGGCCGCAACGTGGTGGTGGTGGAGGACCTGGTGAGCACCGGAGGCAGCAGCCTGCAGGCCGTGCACGCCCTGCGCGACGCGGGCCTGGAGGTGAAGGGCATGGTGAGCATCTTCACCTACGGCTTCGACGTGGCCCGCGCGGCCTTCGAGGAGGCCCGCGTGAAGATGCACGCGCTCACCAACTACAACATCCTGCTGGACCAGGCCCTGCGCGAGGGCTACATCACCGAGAAGGACCTGGCCCCGCTGAACGCGTGGCGCAAGGACCCCGCGAACTGGAACGCCGCCGTGCAGGCCTGAGCCGGCGCGGCGGAACGTGCGGACGGAACGAACCTCATGGGCATGACACGCATCGAGAGCAAACAGGTGACGATCGGCCGCACGCCGGACGAGCTGTACACCTTCCTCCAGGACATGAACAACTTCCAGCAGCTGCTGCCCAAGGACCGCATCAGCGACTGGAAGAGCGACGGCCGGTCGTGCTCCTTCAAGGTGCAGGGCGCGGCCACCATCGGGCTCGAGCTCGCCGGTGGCGAGGCCCCGGGGCTGGTGCGCATGAAGGCCACCGACCGCAGCCCCTTCCCCTTCACGCTGGACGTGCACCTGCAGGCCGCCGACGGCGGCACGCGCGCCTGGCAGGTGTTCGAGGCGGACCTCAACCCCTTCATCAAGATGATGGTGGAGACCCCGCTGCGCAACCTGTTCGACCACATCGCCGACAAGATGGTGGCGCTGCACGGGTGAGGGCCCGCCGGCGACAGTGACCATGGCCTCCCGCCGCGACCGCTCCCGCTACAACGACGCGAAGCCGGCCAAGCTGGACCGCGCCACGCTGCGCAAGGCCCTGCGCCTGTTCCGCTACCTGCGGCCCCACCGCTGGACCTTCGCGGCCGGCCTGCTCTTCCTCATCGGCACCAGCGGCCTCAGCCTGGTGTTCCCGGGGTTGATGGGCAAGCTCATCGACTCCAGCAAGGGCGAGACCTCCTTCAGTGCGCCCCTGTTCGACCTCACCAACACCGACAGCATCTTCCTGCTGCTGCTGCTGGTCTTCGCCGTGCAGGCGGTGCTCGGCTTCTTCCGCATCTACCTCTTCGCGCACGTCACCGAGCACATGCTGGCCGACCTGCGGAGGGACACCTACGCCCACCTGCTGCGCCTGCCCATGGCCTTCTTCGCCAAGCGCCGTGTGGGCGAGCTCAACAGCCGCCTCAGCGCCGATGTGGCCCTGCTGCAGGACACCTTCACCACCACGCTGGCCGAGCTGCTGCGCCAGCTGATCATCATCGCCGCGGGCATCGTGCTCCTGGCCCGCCTGTCGCCCGAGCTCACCCTCACCATGCTCGCCTCGGTGCCCGTCGTCGTGCTGGTGGCCGTCCTCTTCGGCCGCTTCATCGGCCGCCTCAGCCGACAGGTGCAGGACCGCATCGCCGACACCAACGTGATCGTGGACGAGACGCTGCAGGGCATCCAGAGCGTGAAGGCCTTCGCCAACGAGGCGTGGGAGAGCATGCGCTACGGCCGCAGCGTGCTCAGCGCCCGCGCCCTGGCCATGCGCGGCGCCCGCTGGCGCGGGGCGCTCGTCTCCTTCATCATCCTGTGCATGTTCGGCGCCATCATCCTGGTGGTGTGGCGCGGCGTGAACCTGCAGCGCGAGGGCCTGCTCACCAACGGCGAGCTCGTCACCTTCATCATGTACAGCGTGTTCGTGGGCGCCAGCATCGGCGGCATCCCCGAGCATGTGAACACGGTGCTGAAGGCCATCGGCGCCACCGAGCGGCTGATGGACCTGCACGACGAGCCCGGCGAGCCGGTGAGCCTGGAGGCCCGCAAGGAGCGCATCGAGCTGCGCGGCCGCATCGCCTTCGAGGACGTGAGCTTCCACTACGCCACCCGCGCCGACGTGCCCGTGTTGCGCAACGTGTCGTTCGCCGCCGAGCCCGGCCAGCGCATCGCCCTGGTGGGCCCCAGCGGTGCCGGCAAGAGCACCGTGGCCGCGTTGGTGCTGCGCTTCTTCGACCCCGTGCAGGGCACGGTGCGCATCGACGACCGCGACGCGCGCGATTACCCGCTCACGGCCCTGCGCGACCGGATGGCCATCGTGCCGCAGGAGGTGCTGCTCTTCGGCGGCAGCATCCGCGAGAACATCGCCTACGGACGGCCCGACGCCACGGACGCCGAAGTGGAGGCCGCGGCCCGCCGCGCCAACGCGCACGACTTCATCGCCGCCTTCCCCGAGGGCTACGCCACCGTGGTGGGCGAACGCGGCATCCAGCTCAGCGGCGGCCAGCGACAGCGCATCGCCATCGCCCGCGCCGTGCTGAAGGACCCCGCCATCCTCATCCTCGACGAGGCCACCAGCGCGCTCGACAGCGAGAGCGAACGGCTGGTGCAGGAAGCGCTGGAGCAGCTCATGCGTGGCCGCACCAGCCTGGTCATCGCCCACCGCCTCAGCACCATCCGCGATGCCGACCGCATCCTGGTGCTCGACAAGGGCGTCATCGCCGAGAGCGGCACCCACGGCGAGCTGATCGCCGATGCCGACGGGCTATACCACAGCCTCAGCCGGCTGCAGATGGAAAGCTGAAAGAGGAAATAGGAAAGGGCCCCGCCTTCTCGTGGGCCTGTTCAAGCCTTCACATTTCGATCTCCACCACCTTCTTCGTGGCGAAGAACCCCTCGGCGAAGTGCTCGCTCAGCGCGTGCACGCGGTAGCGCTGCGTGATGGGCAGGAGCTCATCGGCCAGGTCCCCGCCCTTGAGGTAGTAGATGCGTCCCGCGCCCCGGGCCACCAGGTGCCTCGTGTCACCGATGAACTCGGGCAGGGTGGTGACCGCGCGGCTGACGATGACGTCGTAGCGCTGCCGGTGCTCGGTGCTGCGCACCTGTTCGGCCGTGCAGTTGGTGAGCCCCAGGCCCTCGATGATGCCCTTCACGGCGGTGATCTTCTTGCCGATGCCGTCGATGCCGTGGAAGACGCTGTCCGGGAAGAGCACCGCCAATGGGATCAGCGGAAAGCCACCGCCCGTGCCCACGTCCACGATGCGCGTGCCCTTCCTGAAGGCCACGACCTTGGCGATGCCGAGCGAATGCAGGATGTGCCGCTCGACCAGGTGCTCGAAGTCCTTCCGGGAGATCAGGTTCACCCGCGCGTTCCACTCGGCATAGAGCGGCCCCATGCGCTCGAAGCGCTCGCGCTGCCGGGCGGTGAGCTCGGGGAAGTACGTGGTGAGCAGGTCGATCATGTGCGCGCATCCCGCTGGGGCGGGACAGGTCGTGCACATGGCACTTAGATGGCCTCCTTGCTGTTGTTCAGCATGTTCATGAGGAACTCGCGGGCGCGGAAGAGCTGGGCCTTGACGGTGCCGAGCGGCAGGTCGAGCTCATCGGCGATCTCCTCGTAGCTGTACTCCTTGTAGTAGCGCAGTTCGATGAGGGTGCGGTAGCGGGGCTTGAGCTTGTCCACCACCTCGCGCATCACGGCGCTCTTCTGGTCGCGGATCACCACGTCGGCCGGGTCGGGGCCGTGGCTGCGGATCTCGATCGTCATCTCATCCCCGTCGTCGGTGCCGATGGGGTTGTCGATGGACAGGGTCTTCTTCTTCTGCTTGCGGATCCAGTCGATGCAGTTGTTCGACGCGATCTTGAACAGCCAGGTGCTGAAGGCGTAGTTGGGCGTGTACTGCTTGAGGCGGTTGAACGCCTTGCCGAACGCCTCGATCGTGAGGTCCTCCGCGTCGTCCTTGTTGTTGATCATCTTCAACAACATGAAGTAGATGGAGTCGCGGTAGCGGCTCATCAGTTCGGCGTAGGCCTTCTGGTCGCCCTTGTCCACGGCGCGGCGCACGAGCAGGTAGTCGTGGCGCGCCTTTTCGGAGAGGTTCTCGTTCACTTCCATCGGCGGGGCTTGATGACCAGGGTGCTGACGTAGATCAGCGGTTCCAAAACTAAGAACAGCCATTCCAGGGGGAGGGCGAAGGTGAGCAGCAGGGGGCCCGCGCCGAGCCGGTGCATGGCCAGCAGGGTGACGGGCAGGAAAGCGCCGACCTTGACGGCCAGGCCGAGGGCCGCCTGGGGCGCGGCGCCCAGGACGAAGAGGGCCGCGCAGGCCGCCCAGAACACGATGCGCGCCAGCGGCAGCAGGGTGAGCAGCACCTGGTGGCCGAAGCGGTAGTAGCGCGCCGTGGTGTAGTGGCGGCGCTTGCGGCGGATCCACGCGACGAGGCCCTCGGTGGCGCGCGTCACCATGAAGGTGCGCGGGTCGGCCACGGCCGTGGTGTTGCGCGCCCGGGCCACCTCGTTGATGAACAGGTCGTCGTCGCCGCTCATCAGGTGGTGGTGGCGCCGCGGCCCCTTGGCGTTGAAGAAGACCTCGTGCGTGTAGCCCAGGTTGCGGCCCACGCCCATGTACGGCAGGCCCGCCTTCGCGAAGGCGATGAACTGCACGGCCTTGGTGATGCCGTCGTAGCGCTCCAGCAGGTTGGTGAGGCCCGGCCGCACCTCGTACGGGCTGTGGCCGATGACGATGTGGCGCCGCTCGCTGAAGCCGCTGGCCATGCAGCTGATCCAGTCGGGGCCCACCGGACGGCAATCCGCGTCGGTGAGCAGGATGTGCGGGTGCTTGGCGGCACGCACGCCCACCCCCACGGCGATCTTCTTGCCGTAGCTGAACTTCTCATCGGCCTGGATGTTCACCACGCGCAGCCGGGGGAAGCGCGGCTTCATCCACTCGAGCACCTCGCCGGTGAGGTCCTGGCTGCGGTCGTTCACCACCACCACCTCGAACTCGCGGTGGTCCTGCTCCATCAGCTCGGGCACGAGCTTCTCCAGCGCCGGCGCCTCGTTGCGGGCGCAGATCACCACGCTCACCGGCAGCTCGCGGTCGGGCACCACCGCCTGGCGGCGGAAGGCGAGCCGGCCGAAGATGAACGCGTGGTAGCACAACAGCACGGCGAGCGCGCCGCCCATCGTGAACACGAGCGTCTGGACCATGGAGAGGATGGCAGCGAAACTACCGGGCCCCGCCGCACCCCTCCTGCCCTTCGCACCCCGGTTATGAACAGGCCTTCGGGGGCAACCCCGGCCCGCCCCGACCGCCCCATCTTTGCGCCGTGCAGTTCGAGCTCCTCCGCACCGATCCGGCCGGCCACGCCCGCGCCGGGGTGCTCCACACCGACCACGGCGCCATCCCCACCCCCGTCTTCATGCCGGTGGGCACCCTCGGCGCCGTCAAGGCCGTCCACCCCCGCGAGCTGCGCCAGGACCTGGACGCGCCGATCATGCTCAGCAACACCTACCACCTGTACCTGCGGCCCGGCACGGAGGTGATCGAGCATGCCGGCGGCCTGCACCGGTTCAACGGCTGGGACCGCCCCATCCTCACCGACAGCGGCGGCTTCCAGGTGCACAGCCTCAGCGACATCCGCAAGATCACCGAGGAGGGGGTGAAGTTCCAGAGCCACATCGACGGCAGCCGACACCTGTTCACCCCCGAGGGCGTGATGGACATCCAGCGCAGCATCGGCGCCGACATCTGCATGGCCTTCGACGAGTGCACCCCCTGGCCCTGCGACCTGAAGTACGCCACCGACAGCATGCACCGCACGCACCGCTGGCTGGCCCGCTGCATCGCCCGCTTCACCGGCACGGAACCGAAGTACGGGTACGAACAGGTGCTCTTCCCCATCGTGCAGGGCAGCACCTTCCCCGAGCTGCGCAAGCAGAGCGCCGAACACGTGGCCGAACAGGGCGCCCCCGGCAACGCCATCGGCGGCCTCAGCGTGGGCGAGCCCGAGGAGGAGATGTACGCCATGGCCGAACTGTGCTGCGGCATCCTGCCGGCCGACCGGCCGCGCTACCTCATGGGCGTGGGCACCCCGTGGAACCTGCTGAAGAACATGGCCCGCGGGGTGGACCTGTTCGACTGCGTGATGCCCACCCGCAACGGACGCAACGGCATGCTCTTCACCCGCCAGGGGGTGCTGCAGATCAAGAACCGGCAATGGGCCGACCACCATGACGCGCTGGACCCCGACGGGCACAGCTGGGTGGACACGGCCTACAGCCGCGCCTTCGTGCGCCACCTCTTCGCCAGCAACGAGATCCTCGGGCAGCAGATCGCCAGCCTGCACAACCTGGGCTTCTACATCACGTTGATGCGCGAGGCGCGGCAGCGCATCCTGGACGGTAGCTTCACCCCCTGGAAGAACGCCCTGCTGCCCGCCCTCAAGCAGCGCCTGTGATGGAGAACGCCCGCCCCCGGCCGACGCGCTGACCGACCGAAGGACCCCATGCTCCGCATCTTCGACCGCTACATCATCCGCCAGTTCCTGGGCACCTTCTTCTTCATCCTGGTGCTCATCATGGCCATCGCCGTGGTGTTCGACATCAGCGAGAAGACGGAGGACTTCGCCAAGATGAGCGCCGGCGTGGGCGAGATCGTGCGGGAGTACTACGTGAACTTCGTGATCTACTACGCCAACTTCTTCAGCGGCCTGCTCATCTTCCTGGCGGTGATCCTGTTCACCAGCCGCCTGGCCCACCGCAGCGAGGTCATCGCCGCCCTCAGCAGCGGCATCAGCTTCCCCCGCCTCATGTGGCCCTACTTCCTGTCGGCCACCTTCCTGATGCTGCTGGCCCTGGCCGCCAACCACCTCGTGCTGCCGGCGGCCAACAAGGAGCGCCTGGCCTTCGAGGAGGAACACATCCGCGTGGCCTTCCAGGTGAAGGGCAAGAACATCCACCGCGAGATCACCCCCGGCACCATCGCCTACGTGGAGAGCTTCAACGCCCAGAAGCGCACCGGCTACCGCTTCAGCCTGGAGCAGTGGACGGACGGCCGCCTCACCCGCAAGCTGATGAGCGAACGCGCCGTGTACGACAGCCTCACCGGCCGCTGGCGCGTGGAGGACTGGACCCTGCAGGACATCGACAGCACCGGCGGCCGCCTGCGCCAGGGCAGCGTGCTGGACACCCTGATCCCCCTGGTGCCCAAGGACCTCGGCCAGCGCAACGAGAACGCCATGAGCATGACCACCGCCGAGCTGGACCGCTTCGTGGCCGAAGAGCGCATGCGCGGCAGCGACACCACCGCCTTCTACCTCATCGAGAAGCACCAGCGCAGCTCCGCCCCCTTCGCCACCTACGTGTTCACCCTCATCGGCGTCAGCATCAGCAGCCGCAAGGTGCGCGGCGGCACCGGCGTGCACCTCGCCCTCGGCGTGCTGCTCGTGCTGCTCTACATCTTCAGCAGCAAGATCACCACCGTGGCCGCCACCAACGCCGGGCTCGACCCGCTGATCGCCGTGTGGCTGCCCAACCTGATCTTCGGCGCAGTGGGCGTGTGGTTGTACCGCACGGCGCCGAAGTAGGCGGTCTGCTGGAGGTTGAGGGCGGGGTATCAGGCTTCAGGCCGGCTGGTGGTGCGGCAGGCCGGAGGCCGCGGGCGGGGCGGTGGGTGTTGGGGGTTATGGCTTTTGGCTCTTGGTCCTTGGTCCTTGGCTGAACCGGTAGGTCCGAGCATATCATTCGTTCAGGCTGAAGTCCACCGTTACCATCGTTGCAACTGCGACCGGTGAGCCTTTGACCGTACCCGGCGACCACTTCGGCATAGCCTTTACCAATCGCAAAGCCTCCGCATCAAATCCTGGATAGCCTGAGGCCAGAACCTTGATGTTCGTTGGGTGTCCATCGCTTCCCACCACGAAACGGACCCTGACCTTCGCGACATGTCCCGCGTTCCTTTCCGTTTGTGGGTATGCTCGGCTGGCCAAATAGGCCTTCAATCCTGAACGGCCTCCGGGGAACTCCGGTGCGACATCCACTTCTTGCTCCGTGTAGACCCTGTACCCGGGCTCCACTTTGACAGTGGCCTGTGTGATCGGTCGGCTCTCGATCGGCGCGATCGTTCGCACGGGATCTTCAGGTGAAACTGGAGCTGAACGCACCACCGGCTGGATCCCGACCAGTTCGTCCATGAACGCGATGCGCCCTGTGGTCGGGTCGCCTTCCTCCTTTGAGATGGTCTTTCTGACCACCAAACGCCATCCTTCGCCGTCCTTGGGCAGTGCCTTGATGGGATATCCATCGATCAGTTCGGATGGGCAGTGGAAGGACCGCTTCATCATTCCGGAGGGACCTTCCACATTGAACCATGCGAAACAACGCCCGGTGCTGCAGTCATAGCTGGTGAACTGGCCGACCAACGTATCCAGTTGGGCCTCCAGGCTGTCGCGCAATGCCCGGAGTGCCTCAGCACGGGACTGGCGGGTGGACTCGATGGAACGTGCGTAGGCATCCAGGGCCACCGCAGTGGCTTGCCGACCCCAAGAAGCTCTGCGGCCATCGAAATGAATGCTGTCCGTGTGGTAGCTGATCGAGATCCGATCGCCCCCGGTCCTGTACACCAGGCTGTCGGGCAGTGCAATGGTCCGATGGTGCAACATGAACTCCGCCCTGAGCTTCCGGTTCGCCAGGTACAGTTCGTGCGTGACGTGGATCGCTCCATAGGGGTCCGCCGTGTACTGCGGTGCAGGCACGGTGAACGTGTCGACGGTATCCACCCCGCGATGATCCCTGAATCCGAATCTGCGGCCCTCGTACGTGTTGAACAGCGATCGGACCTGTTGATGTTCGACGCTGGTGAGCTCATGTCGCCTGCCCGCTTCGATCATCATGCCCGCCAGGGGGTGCAGCGCATAGAGGATGGCCAAAGCGGTCCCGAACACCCAGACCTGCGCGGTCGTCAGCGGGGTGGCCACACGTCCGGTGCGTTCGTTGACCGTGAGGACCAGCCCAGCGCAGACAAGGATGAACAGGAAGATGAGCAGGACGGCTTCACGCTCCAGATAGACCAGGGCCACGGACCGCTCATCCACCAATGCGATGAGGGCCATGAGGCCCCTGAGCAGAAGGATGGCCGAGACACCGACCCAGACCAGGGAGGCCGTGCGCAAGCCCTTGACCAGGCCGTAGGCCAGAAGACCCAGGGCTGGTAATGTGACGAGGTGGCCGTGCAATGGCAGGGCGAGCACCAGGTAGAACAGCAGGCCAAGCAAGGCGCCCTCCCACGTGAACAATCGGGGCTCCGCACCTGCTGCCTCCAAGGGTCGCTGCCCTGCACCGATGGCCACATGCTTCGTGTTGTTGGCGATGGCGAACAGCACCTCCATGGAATCGCCCAGCCAGCGGCTGAACAGGATGATGAGGAATCCGCCGATCGGTGCGGTGATCACCGGCCAGGTCCAGTCGAAGGAAAACAGACCGCTCAGGACATGGAGCAGGGGCACTGCATCGAGCAGGTCCCGTGCCGGCATGAGCACGGGATAGGCCATGAGCCCGAAGAAGCCGACGAGCAGGCCGGACGACTCGCCCATGATCCGGACGAGGTGTGCCACCACCGGACCCACCATATAGACCTTGTGGCCTTGCGTATCCCGCTCGATGTCTTCCTTGCGCATCCACCACAACCGGGCAAGGACCAAGGCGATGAACAGGATGGCCGCCGCCAGGAGGATCGCCGCGCGCACACCTTGCACCGCGATCACGTAGTGCTGTTCGAAGTACAGCCGCACCAGCCCGTACAGACCGACCGAGACCAGCGCCACGGCCCACACGATGCCAGCGATGGCCAGGAGCACGGCGATCACCGCATAGCCCGTGCGCCAGGGACGGCGAAAGAAGTCGCCGCCATCGATCAGGGCGATGATCCGGTCGGTGAGGCGTGTCGTCCAGGACCACATACGGAATGGTCATTGGGGAGCGACGTTCACGATGCGCCGCAGGGTGGTGGAGTACACCAGCTCCCTCCGCGTCTCCGGATCGCTCTGAAAGTGAAACCCGATCGCAGGTTTCTCGAAGAACACGGTCTCGAACTCGGCGATGGACAGGTCATAAAGCAGGTCGCGGCTCGCCCGGGATCCGGAAAGGCGCCAATCGTCCACGGAGATCGGGTTGGGCTGGAATGCACCAGGTGCCAGTGACATGCGCACCCGCAGCATCTCCATCTCCTCACCGGCATTCTTGCCGGCATCCAAAGCACCTTCCAAAGGGACCGGGTATAGCTCCTCCCGATACGTGGCCCCTGTGAGGGTGCTGATCCAGAGTTCATGTTTCAACCCTCCCATGGGGCTGTTGCGGGTCACCACCCTGAAGGTGTCCAGTGCGTTGGATGAGCTGAATACATGCAGCACGGTGTACACGTGCACTGCTCCGAAGTCCGCCGGGCGTTCCGTGATCACCTTGTAGGCCAGCGTCACTTCGTCCGCGGAGGGTGTCGTTGATCCAGCATTATGCGACGATGAACCTGGGTGATCGTGTTGGCCAAGCGGCGCACCAGCCCCATTGTTCTGTGCGCCTCCGCGCGTCAGGTCCCCTTGTTGCGGTACCACTACAGGTTGATCCGGCGGCATTGGTGGCAAGCTCCCTGTCTGCATGGTGCCGCGAATACCTGATGGCATTGTGGTGGATGCGTTCGCGAGGAACCATTGATCCAAACAGGAACGCTGTTCCGCAAGCGCCCTGCGTTCTTCCTCCATCCATACCACCTGCAAAGGACCGGACTTGGTCACCAGCGTCAACTCGTTCGGCATCTGTTCGCGTACGGTCCGCCATTCCTGGTCGGTCAGGTGCATGCCATACCACGTGTTGCCATCCGGGCGCACCTCCGCCTCCACAGGCCGTAGGTCGGAGGCGATCACCATCCGCCGCCCATCGCCCCAGGCCAAGGTAGCGCGCATAGGCTGGGGGGGCGCTTCTGACGCCGGAAGCAACCGTATCCAAAGCCAGCGCTTCCCATCGGCACGCCCTGCCCACTGCACATGGAGGGCGTTCGATCTGGTTTGTGGTGTCAAACCGACCTCTTCCGTTCGCACTTGGGTGACCGTGCCATCTGTCAGCTCCAGGACCACCGCACATCCTGCGTACTGCGCATCCGTCATCGCAGGCGCCTCGGACTTTGGGGTCGGCACCACCGGCGGCATCACCTTTTCCTGGGAAGGGTTAGTCGGTGTGGGAGGTGGGGGCGACCCTTTTGGCGCAACCGGGTTCGTTTGGCCCTGAGGCGGTGCATCCGCCACCGGGATCGCGGTCAGTTCATCGGTGGTTGCGATCGAGTCATGCTCATGTGGTTCGACCTCGTTCCTACCTGGGCTGATCTCGTCCGCAGAACGCGTGCGCTCCTCATATCGACGCTGTCGGATCTCGGTGGAGCTCAGCGGTATTGCCCCTCCCCAGTTCGATGCCGGTGCTCTGCGTACCAACCGGAAGCAAAGGCCGAACCCTATGGTATAAGACCTCCAGTCAGATGAGACCCAATAGGTACTTATCCGTCGACTTTGCTCTGTGCTGCGCGATCCGCGAATGAACAGGCCAAGGCCACCTTTGAATTCGTATCCGAGCTCGGCATGCCCTTCTAGCATCGGGTTATAGCTCCCGTAGAACAGATCACGACTACCGGACTGGAACACATCGCTACCTGAAACGGTCTCATCCATGCGATACTCATAGTTCTCGCCGTTCTCGGCGGTCAACCCAAGCGTCCATCGTGTGCGTTGGATGGCGTATACAGGATATCCGAGCGTTCCTCCGATCCGGACCACCAGCCCGCGGGTGACCCGGAGCTTCAACCCGACCGAGCCTTCGAGGTGGAACACATCGAGCTGCCTGCTGCCTTGGGTGCTATACCATGTCCCGTTGGAAGAGTAGAGCAGATCCTCGAAAGGGGGTGCGGCGGAACCGAACTGGAAGTCCCCGGATAATTGCGCATAGGTCAGCGCTCCGCTCCACACGAAGGACACACGTCTGCTCTTACGAAGTGCCACGTCCAGGAGGAGCCCTGTGCGTGCCAGACCACCCGTCAAGCCGATGGGCGTCTGCCAAAGCTGACCATACAGCAACTCCGCATCGTACTTCGAACGATCCAACTGCACTTCGCGATAACCTCCCTCAACGAAGTACCCGAAATACTGGGCGGTCACAGCTTGCGCACCCCAACCCATGGTGGTCGCTGCGAGTGTGCTCACGATCACATTCCGCATGGTACTCATCACGGATTGGTTACCAATTGCGTGATCCGCACGGAGACACTATCCACCCCGCGTTCTGGATAAGGGGCGTCAATCTGGTCTGCCGCGATGTAGCCGCCGAATCGACCATCCTGGCCTACATATCGTCCATAGGCGTCCTCATATACGAGCACGCCATCCGCATAGTATTCGACATGGAAGGTGACCATGAGAGCGAAGACCGGAGGCACCAGAGCTACCGCCTGAAGGCAACATCCGCTGTCATTCTCAATCCCGAACGCTTCCACCAGCCGGTTGAGCGTTGGGCCATCGTACCCGACCTGAACATGGCAGACACCCTCCCCGCAGATGTCATCGGAAACCGAGCTGAACGCCCTTCGATCCATGTTCATGCACGGCCCCTCCAACCACCCGGCGATCCGGGTCACCATATACGGAACCACAATGGCGGATGCGGAGTCGGACACCGTACCACGCCAGATGCGCGAGCCGGCATCCACGAACCGGCAGCAGCTCCCATCGGGCGAGTTCGCGTCCGGATCGTAGTTGTCGTACTCCATGTCCGTGCAGCCGTACTGGTCCAGCTGTTCATTCTTCTGGCAGGCACCCAGCGTCAGCAGTAAGACGGCGCCAATGGCCCAAGAACTCGCGCTCATTCGAGTGTTCCGCTTGCTCGCTGTGCGGATGTGGTCAAGCTGTTCCATCGGTTCAGGTTCATCGTGTTTCCAACACCCCCACCCGCTCCTGCAGCCGGGCGATCTCGTCCAGCGCTTTCCGGAGCTCGGTGCGCAAGCGCTCCAGCTCCCCCTCGCCGGGTTCATTCGCGGATATCGGGGTTCCGTCCGTGTTCTGTTCGTACACGAGCCGCTCTCCGCTGAGGCGCTCCACCAGCCGCACCACGCGCAACATGTCCACGTTGATGCGCCGGCCCACGCTGCGGTTCTCCGACCAGTAGGACCAGGCCATGGGCTCGGACCTTGGGGCAAGACTGAAATTATGCGGGGAGAACGAGGTGACGTTCCCGGCGCCATCCATAGCACGTAGCTCGTATGTGCCACCGTTCAGTGCTGCGAAGATTAATCCACCGTTCGGTATCGGCGCATTGGGCGCGATGCCTGCCTCGATCGCCAACACCTTGGTGCCACCGCCGAAGGCGCTGCAGCCCACACCCAGGTTGTCGTTGATGCGCACGAAGTCGGTGTCGAAGTCGCCGTAGATGAGCGGTGCCGTGCCGGGACCCATCTGGATGAACAGCTTGTCGGACACCTGCTGGCCGTATCCGGCACCGGTGCCGATCGCCACGTTGCCGGTGCCGGTGTAGTTGTCACCCAAGGCGCCTCCGCCGATGGCGATGTTGTTGCCTCCGGTCTGATGTTCTTCCATGGCGAACGCACCGATGGCGATGTTGCCGTCGCCCTGCACCATATCTCGCAAGGCGTCGGCGCCGATGGCTACATTCCCTTGGGAGCCATCCGCCAATGAGAGGGCCACCGCACCGATGGCCACGTTGTTCCAACCGTTGACCAACGAAGTCAGGGAAGATGCACCCACGGCTACGTTGTAGTAACCGATGGTGTTGGAAAACAAGGAACCTGACCCGAGCGCGGTATTGAAGTATCCTGTGGTGTTCATCTGCAGGCTGAATGCGCCTAACGCACTGTTTTCGAATCCGGACTGCACAGACCTGAGGGAACGGGAGCCCACCCCTGTGTTGTAGTACCCAGAAGTACAATCCACAAGAGACTGATAGCCGATGGCAGTGTTCCAAAGCCCGGTATTCGACGACGGTGTAGGCGAACCACGTAGCGCTTCGTAACCAACGGCCACATTCGAGTTCACGTAACTCGTAGTTTGGTCGTTCGCGAACCGCATCGCCAATGCACCTATGGCAGTAGCATTTGAACCAGCGACATTATTCTGAAGTGCCAGGACACCATGAGCCGTGTTCGAGATGCCGGTGACGTTATAGCGTAGAGCCTGTGCTCCGGCCGCGGTGTTATTGAAACCCCCATCGTTATGTGTTAGTGAAGAGCCGCCAACGGCGGTATTCTGGGTGCCTGTGTTGTTCATATATAGGGCACCGCTTCCGACCGCTGTATTGTTATATCCTGTTGTGTTGCTGTATAAGGAGGACATGCCAACAGCGGTATTTGAACTGCCGGAGGTGTTCTGCGCAAGTGACGAATGACCGATCGCAGTATTATACCAGCTGGTCGTACTTGTGGACATAGCCGATGCTCCAACCACTGTGTTGGCACTACCCGTGGTGTTCTGGATTCCGGCGTGGTAGCCGATAAGAACATTGCCGTTTCCTGATAGGTCATCATTCAAGCCCGCACCCTCACCGATGAACACGCTCTCACCTGTGTTCAGCGTCTCGATCTGTCCTTGTGTGGTGATCCGTACCCTGGGCTGACCATCCGTCCTGATCTCGAGCGGAGTCGCATCGGTCGTTCCGAGAAAATTCGTTCCCATTATCGTCCCCGCATTCCCCGTCAACCCCCACCCCGCACCGCCACCCCCGATCTGCACCCACTGCGCGCCGTCCCAATACCAATATCCCTTCGTGGTGGTGTCGTAGACCGTGAGTCCCTCGTCCGCTGCCCCCAAGCCGGCGATGGCCGTGCGCTCCGCCGTGGTCATCCGAGGCAGCAACACCCCCCGGTCATGGGTGCTGCCATCCACGTCCAGCAACGCATGGGGGTTGGGCGGCGCGCCGGTGTCGTTGATGGCGATGCCCTGGCCGTGGATGCTGCTCACCGGCAGGAGGCCGAGGAGCAGGAACACTGCGCTGGTCCATTGCATCCGTCCACACGCGTTCATGTTCCTAGGATTCACGCCCCGCGCTCGTGTTTCAGTGCGGCAAGCACCTCCTGCACCCTGTCCCTGGCGATGGGCACCGACGTGCCGTTGCTCATCTGCAAGCGGTCGCCGTCGTGGCGGGTGTAGCCGCGCACGTGCGCCGGGTTCACCAGGTGGCTGCGGTGGGTGCGCAGGAAGCCGGGCCCGAGCTCCTTCTCCACATCGCCTAGGGGGCGGGAGACGGTCATGGGCCGGGCCTCGTGCTGCAGGTGCAGCTCGGTGTAGCTGCCCTCGGCATTGGCCGAGATGATCTCCGACAGCCGCACCCGGGTGAAGCCCGTGGCGGTGGGCACCTCCCACCACGCGCGGGGGGCCGCCTGGGGCACATGCCCCTCCTGCACGGCCTGGGCGCGCAGGGCCACCCGTTGCAACGCACGATCGAGGGCCTGCACGTCGATCGGCTTCAGCAGGTAGTCCACGGCGTCGAAGCGGAAGGCGCTCAGCGCATGCTCCGCGTTGGCGGTGGTGACGATGACCCGCGGTGCGGAGGGCCCGAGCTGTTCCAGCACGGAGAAGCCCTGCACCCCATCGCGCAGCCCGATGTCCAGGAAAAGCAGGTCGGGCCGGTGCCGCGTCACCAGCTCCAACGCATCGGCCACCGTGGTCGCGATGCCGAGCACGCGAACTTGCGGATGGCGCAAGGCCAGCAGGTTCTGCAACAGGTCGGCGAGGGGGCGTTCGTCCTCGACGATCACCGCCTTCATGGCCGGTAGTGGATGGGTGCCCATGGTGCCCTGACCGCGCTCCAACCAAGGTATCACTTCCACATCGGCGCGTGGGGACGGGAGGTCCGCTGCGCGTTTCATGGCCGCAAGCTCCACATGCGGATGCGGATGCCCCGCCTCGATCCCATGGATCGTCGGATCGGATCCACGGATCGTCGCCTAGCTGATGCGGATCGTCGGCAGGCGGAGGACCACCCGGGTGCCGCGCTCCACCGGGTCGTATCGATAGCTGCCCGCCCGGCCACAGCGCCGGCTCAACGCCTTGAGGCGGGCCCCGGTGATGCGTGTGCCCCATGAGCCCGGGAAGGCCTGGTCCGGCGGGTTGCGCAGGCCCGGTCCGTTGTCCTCGACGGCCACCACGAGCACACGGCCGTCCAGCGTGAACCGCACATCAATACGGCCGCCATCCGATAGGGCCTTCACCCCATGCTTCACCGCGTTCTCCACCCAGGGCTGCACCAGCATCGGCGGCAGATGCACGGCGTCGGGGTCCAGCGCCCGTTCGATGTGCAGGGCGAATTGGAAGCGCCCGCCGCACAAGGCCTGCTCGATGGCCAGGTAGTTGGCCAGGGCATCCATCTCCTGGCGCAGGGTGATGGCCTCGGCGGCGGAATGGTCCAGGGTGTTGCGGAAGAACCGGTCGTAGCGCACCAGCATGTCGTACGCCCGCTCGCGTTCCTCCTTCAGCACGTAACCGCTCAGGCTGGCCATGGCGTTGCCCACGAAGTGCTGATCGATCCGCAGGCGCAGGGCCGTGGCCTTCTCCCGCTCCATGTGGGCGCGTTGCCGCAACATCAGATAGGCCGCAGTGGCCACCAGCACCACCAGGATCAGCAGGGCCCACAGGCGGTCGTTGGACCGCTGGGCCTCGTGGGCCTCGCGCAAGGCCAGCTCCCGGCGGGCCGACTCCTGTACCAACGAGCGGCGCAGCAACCGCTCGCGGGCGTATGCGTTCACCATGCGCTCGTTCAGCTCCCAGTACTCACCATACGCGTCGTAGGCACCCTTCCAGTCGCCCGCCTCGCGCAAACTGTTCATCACGCAATGCCAGCCGTCCCGTTGCAAGCGCAGGATCCCGTGGCGGATCCCATACTCCAGCATCACCCGGCACTCGGGCAGGGCCAGTTCAGGCTGATGCTCACGGAAGTGCAGCTGCCCCATGTTCTCGTGGATGTGCACCAGCAGGAACGAATCCTGCAGGGCTCGCGCCAACGCCAGTGCAGTATCGTTGTGGGCCCTCGCGCGGTCAAGGTCCTCCATGTTCATCGCGATCAGCGTGGTGTTCGCATGGATGCGCGTCAATTCCAGGCTGTCCCAGGCCTGCCGGGCCAGTGCGCGGGCCGTGTCCATGTACAGCTTCGCCAGGGGCAACGAATCCACTTCGTCATCCTCGGCCATGGCCATCGCACGGCGCCCGTAGCTGGCGGCCAGTCCGGCGCGGTCGTTCAGGGCCCTGTAGATGCGGTCGCAGGTGTCCAGGTGGGCGTACACCGCCTTGGACTGCCGACCGACATACAGTGCATTGGCCAGCCGCATGCGGATGGCGGCCATGGCTTTGCGGTCGTTGCGCCGAGTGGCCCCGTCCAGTGCGGTCTCCAGATGCTCCACTGCGCTCACCAGGTCGCCCATGCGCAGGTACACCTCGCCCTTCACCTGCTCGGCGCGCTCCCGCGCCACCGTGCCAGGCAGCGTGGCCGCGATGGCCAACGCGGTATCGGCGTGTTCCATCGCCGTGTCCAGCTCCGATAGCTCCAGGTATGCACGCGCCAGCCGCTCATGGGCCTGTCCGGCCTCCTCGCCGCGCCCCCAGGTGGCTGCCAGTTGCCTTGCCTCCCGGGCCCAGCGCAAGGCCAGCCGGGGTTCGGTGCGCAGCAGGCTGTCGCTGGTCGCCAGGGCGCGGGCGATGAGCTGCCGGGCTTGCGCAGGGCCCGCCCGGTCCTGCGCCCGGAGCAGGGCCGTGGTCGCGAGCATCAACAGCACGCTCACGCCCCCGATCACCTGCATGGTCGGCCGGGCTTTCCTGGTGCTGGTGAGTCCGTGCATGGGCTTGCTCAATGGGTGGGCCGGTCCTCCGGATGCCACAGGCCGCCGCAGCGGGCCACGCTCTCCTGCACCAAGCTCAAGGTGCCGGGCAGGTCGTTCTTCAGGGCGCTGGTGGTGAAGTGCATCACGCTCCACCCCACGCTTTGCAGGATGTTGCTCCTTCGCTTGTCCTTCTCAACCGCGCTGCGCCGCATATGCACCTCGTCGCCGTCGCACTCCAGACCAAGGGAGCGCTCCTTGCAGAACACGGCGATGTCGATCTTGAACCGGGCCGGGTCCACCACCACCTCGTACTGCCGCTCACTGGGAATGCCCAAGTCCATCAGTCGGTTCCACAGGAGGTTCTCCAGTGGGCTGTCGTTGAACAGGAAGTTGATCTCCGGGGCGGTGAGCAGTTTGGCGAGGGTGGTGGGCGCGAAGAGCAGCCGCCGCGGTTTGCGGCTGTGGATGGGGTTGGGCAGCGGGCGCAGGTCCTCCACGGCCAGCACGAAGTAGTCCTGCTCCGCGCTGCGGTGCTGCGGCTCGTCCAGCAGCTCTTTTCGCTTCCGGATGGTGATGCCCGCCACCTTCGCGTACCAACGGATGGAGTACTTCTCCACCCCGAACTCGCTGGGGAAGTAGAAGGCCAGGTGGGAGATGCGGCCGTCCTTCACCATGGCCGGGGCGTTGCGTACGGGGATGCGGTACCAACTTTGTGTGCGGATCAACTCCCAGTCGCGCCGCGAGGGGACGATGGCGACGAGGGCGGTGTTGATGTCCGGGGCCGTCCGGCCCCTTGTGTAGCGATCCACTTTTCAAGTATACGACGATCCGCGATCGCTCCTTAATTTGCCATGGTGAGCAGTGAGCGCGAACGGCATCGGGCTTTGGCGGCCCGGAAGGAGTTCACCTGTCCATGCGAATGGCGGGTGTTCAGCGCGGAGGAGCTGGCCCTCATCCGGCGCAGGGGCCATTGGTACCGGGGCCTCAGCGAAGGCACATTGACCCCGCTCACCGAGGCCCAACTCACCTTCGTGGCCGCCGTGCACGGCGAGCAGAAACCGGAGGAGCCTCACGCAGCCGCATGGTGGAAGGTCCTGCACCGCTTGAAGCTCGAACAGGAACACGGCCCCGCCATGCACAGTGCGTACCAGATCGACGCGGATACCTTTTTCAACCGGGATATGGTCAAGCACGTACGTCGCACCATGGGCGGCGTGAACCTGCGGGAGAATAAGCGAGGTGATCGTGTGCTGCGATCTGCGGATGGCCATGTTCCGGGCGATCCGTGTGCAGGGGAAGTGGTACGCCGCAATGCGAAGACCTATGCGGCCGTCCGACATCCATGGCACCGGATGCCCCCATCGACCGATGGTTCCGCCCCTGTGAACACATGTGGATAGTGCACCAGGAGATAGTTGTAGAGAGAGCGCGCGATGGAGTGCTCCCCTCGTCGCAGATGCAGCAACGTGCTTGGGCCCTTGGCGAGGATGTTGAGCAACTTCAGGACTTTCCGCTGCTCGGCGTGCAACTGTCTATGGTGATAATGCTGGAACTCGGGCCAGCGCTCGGGTGAATGCCCGAACCACGCGAACAACCTTTTGCGAGCCGTGCAGCGGTTTCGACGCGATGTACGGCCAAAGCCCCATGCTCACGCGGATGTCCACCTGTTGCACTTCGGTATCCGGCACCGTCACGCCCACCACATCCTCGAAGAACTCGGCAAAGTCAATGTCCTCGTTGATCTCGTATTTCCCCTTGACAACCACAACGTGCTGGATACGGTCCAAGGCCATGTTGGTGAGGCTCTCGAACTCCTCGTTGAGCCCGAACACGAACCAACGGTTGTTGTACTGCTTCAGGTAGTAGGGATGGAAGCGGAGCTTGCTTGGCTTGGCCTGCTTGAAGCCCTGATAGCTCACCTCCAACACCTGCTTACCAAGGATTGCTTGGAATAATGTGGTGATGTGCTCACTGCCCTTCAGGTAGGGGTTCTCCTCGAACTCGATGATGCGTTCCGCCCCTTGCCGTAGGCCGAAGCCCGCCTCCAAGCGCGCCACCAACTCGTCCACCCACTCGAACTGCGGCATGCCCTTAAAGCGGCTCAGAGTCAGGAGCGCCTCCTTGAGTTGTTGGGCCTCGTCCTCGTTCAGCGGGCGCTTGTTGATGGAGAAGTCTGGGTCCTCATACCTATACCACACCCGCTTCCCCTCAGTGTGCCGCTCCAAGGGGATGGCCCAACCTTGGTCGCTCTCCATGTACTTGATGTCCTCGAATAGCTGGCGGCGCTTGATGCCCTTGGTTTTGCCCGTGTATTCATACAGCGCTGCGTTCACAGCCTCCAACAGATCCTCCCAGAAGTACTGCTTACCACGCATCCGGAAGCAGCGGTCCAGCGCCTGGTACCGGATGAGGGCGTGTTTGTTGGTGGGCATGGGTGGGGTTGAAATTAGGAACCCACGACCAACAGGAACTATCGGCGGATACCCTGCCAAGGGTCGAGGGCTCCCGACCTCCGCCAACCTCTTTACCTACCTACCCAATAACCTAAAACCCACCCCGCCCGCTCCGGGCGCGGGCCCTGGACCGAGGGCCTGCCGTCGCGCCTCCGGCGGGCGGGCCTCGCTGTACCAAAAGAAACCCGGACCCACATGGAAACCCGTGGGTGCAGGCACGTGGAAAAACGTGGGTGGGGAGGGGCAGGAGCAGGGGCAGGAGCAGGGGCCATGCCTTCGCCAAAGGCTTCGGCAGGCAAAGCAGGGGCAACGCGCTCGCTGCACTACCTTCAGCCCATGCCCTTTGCCACCGGACCCTGGCATGTGCCGCCGCAGCTGCCGGAGCACCCTGCGGACCTGTGCCTGGTGCAGGTGGAGGACCCCTGGCGGCACCGCTGGCACCACGCGCTGCGGTATGCGCGGCACGGCTGGTGGTTCGAGGACGGCACGGCCCTGAGCGGATCGCTGCGGGTGCTGCGCTGGGCCTACATCGCCGATAGCGTGGAGCGGATGAGCGAGGTGCCCTGGACGGGCGAGCTGCCGGCGGAGAGCCGGCTCTTTGTGCACCGGGCCATCACCGACCACGAGAACGTGCGGCTGCTGACGGCCTACATCGGCGATCTGCTGGCGCGGAACCAGTGGCTGCTGGGGGCGGTGGAGCGGGCGCGCGAAGTGCGGGGCGACCCCACCAATGCTCTGCGCGCCGAGGCGCGGCGGCTGAAGGGCCTGCTGAAGCACGAGCAGGATGTGCGGGCCGACCAGGTGGAGTCGTTCAAGCGGCAGCGGCAGAGCAGCGGTGAACGCATCGTGAAGCTCACGGCGGAGGTGGCGGGCCTGCAGCGCGCGCTGCTGCTGATGCGGAAGCAGCTGGAACAGCAGGGGCGGAAGGTGTGACGGCCTCCGGTCCGCCAACGCGAAGCGGCACACACGGCCACCGTGGCGATCTCCCATAGCCGGTCGGGATCAAGCCGAGATCATGTCCCCTCCTGAGCAGCGATCGCTCGCTGCTCCGCACAAGGAGGGGCACGGGGAGGTTTCAATCCGTAGAAGTTCCGGGGGTTCCTGAGTTGCTACCTCCCCCGGCCCCTCCTTGCCCTGCGCGTGGAGCGTTCCACGCGCAGGAGGGGAGTTTATTGCGGCAAGCCCCCTCCTGAGCAGCGACTCTACACTTGGACGCTTGGAAGATGAAGCATCTTCGAAGTGAACAATTCCTCCGAAGGAGGCTGAGCAGGATCACAGGTGAACCAGTCCGCTGCGAAGGTGTGATGACCTATAGCGATTATCGGTACCTGCGGTCCCTCAGGTCTGAGGCTTGGATAGAATGTGAGGCTCACGGCCTACTAGAGTTGTCAAGTTCAGGACCCGATGCTCAGCGCTCCCCCAGAGGATCGTGTGTCACCCAAAATTAAACGAACATGAAACACTGGATCGGGATCGACGTGAGCAAGGCGACACTGGATGTGGCCCTGTTGGATGAACGCGGGACACTGACCGCAGAGATCAAGGTGGAGAACACCACCAGGAGCGTGAAGGCGCTACTGCGCCGATGGACCAAGGAGTACACACTGGTCAAAGGGGAATACCTGGCTTGCCTGGAGCCCACGGGCTACTACGGCCATGCGCTGCTGGAAGTGTTGGTGGAATTGGAGATCCCCACCTGGCTTGCTCATCCCAACGACATCAAGCAGAGCATTGGCATGACCCGGGGGAAGAGCGACCGGGTGGATGCGCTCAGGATCGCCGACTACGCCCGTCGCTTCCAAGACAAGTCACGGTTGTTCACGGCTGACCAGCTGAAAATGAACAAGCTCAAGCAGCTCTTGAGCAAGCGCCAGAACTACGTGATGCGCAAGACCATGCACCAGCGGCAGATCAAGGACATGAACAAGCTCATGGACAAGGGCCTGCGCGGGCCGTTCACCCGGTTCGACAAGGCACAGATCAAAGCGCTGGACAAGGTGATCAAGGAACTGGAAGGCATGATCGAGGACACCATCAACGCGGAGCCCGAATTGAGCAAGCGCTTCGAGCTGCTGAAGTCCGTGGAAGGCGTTGGGCTCATCCTGGGCTCACACCTGCTGGCCCTCACCGACGGCTTCACGCGGTTCACCTCACCGCGACAGCTAGCTTGCCATGCCGGCTGCGCACCCTTCGAGAACAGGTCAGGCACCAGCATCAGAGGGCGCACCCGCGTATCGCACAATGCCAACCATACGCTCAAGGCTCTACTGCATGTCTCGGTGGTCGGCCTCATCCGGTTCCCCGGTGAGTTCCGCGCCTACTACGACCGCAAGGTGGCCGAGGGAAAACACAAGATGCTTGTCTTCAACGCCATGCGCAACAAGCTCATCCACCGTGTCTGTGCCGTGATCCGAAAGGGCGTGCCTTACGAGATACGAACACCCCTTGCACACGTCATAGAATAATCGCTCGCTGCTCCGCACAAGGAGGAGAACGGGGTGGTTTCGATCCGCAGAAGGTCCGGGCGTGCCTGAGCCGCTACCTCCCCCTGCCCCTCCTTGTTCGGCGCGTGGAGTGTTCCACGCGCAGGAGGGGAGTTTATTGCGGCAAGCCCCCTCCACCCCACCCCGCCGCGATCAACGTTCCATCACGGTCCATTCTTCTTCATATTGCGATGATACACATCCATCGTATTATTGCGATCTATTCAACGAACCGATGGGCGTCACCAAGACCGACCTCTTCACCGCACAGCAGAATCAGCTGGCCACCTGGGCCAAGGTGCTGGGCCATCCTGCCCGGATCGCCATCCTGCAGCACCTGCTGAAGCAGAACACCTGCATCTGCGGCAGTCTGGTGGAGGTGCTGGGGCTTGCGCAGGCCACCATCAGCCAGCACCTGCGCGAACTGAAGGACGCCGGCCTCATCACCGGCACCGTGGAGGGCACCAGCGTGTGCTACTGCATCGATCCCAAGGCCTGGGCCAAGGCGGAGGCCGCCTTCGCCAGGCTCTTCGCCGCCTACAAACCCATCGACACCTGCTGCTGACGAGCCCCCTTCGCCACAGTCGTGACGGAACCGATGCGCATCCTCGTCCTCTGCACCGGCAATAGCTGCCGCAGCCAGATCGCACATGGCTATCTGCAGCATTTCACCGGACCACGTGCCGAGGTCTTCAGCGCCGGCGTGGAAACGCACGGCCTGAACCCGCGCGCCATCGCGGTGATGAAGGAGGATGGCGTGGACATCAACCACCACACGAGCAACCACGTGGATGAATACCGCGACATCGTCTTCGACCACGTGATCACCGTGTGCGATAATGCCAGGGAACACTGCCCCTGGTTCCCCACCACCGCGCGGAAGCACCACCGCACCTTCACCGACCCGGCGAAGGTGGAGGGCACGGAGGAGGAGATCATGCATGCGTTCCGCACGGTGCGCGACGAGATCAAGACCTATTGCACGGACTTCATCGCGCGGCACGCATGAGTCGCTACGCCGCCGAGTTGCTGGGCACCTATGCGTTGGTGTTCGCGGGCACCGGCGCCATCGTGGTGAACGAGCAGACAGGTGCGCTGGGTCACTTCGGCGTGGCGGCCACCTTCGGCCTCATCGTGCTGGCCATGATCTATGCGTTCGGGGATATCTCTGGCGCGCACCTGAATCCGGCGGTTACGCTGGGGTTCGTGGTGGCGAAGCGCTTCCCGTTGTCGCAGGTTGCACCATACGTCAGCGCGCAACTTGGTGGTGCGTTCCTCGCCTCGCTCACGCTGCGCTTCCTCTTCCCGGAGAGTGTTACGCTTGGTGCCACGCTACCGGCGGGCAGCGACATGCAGTCGTTCATCCTCGAGCTTCTCCTTACTTACTTCCTCATGCTCGTGATCCTGCAAGTGGCACATGGCTCGAAGGAGACCGGCCTCATGGCGGGCATCGCCATCGGCGCCGTGGTGGGCCTCGAAGCGCTCTTCGCCGGGCCGATCTGCGGTGCGAGCATGAACCCGGCGCGGAGCATCGCGCCTGCGGTGGTCTCTGGAGAACTCAAGTCCTTGTGGTTGTACATCGTGGCACCCGTGCTCGGAGCATTGGCCGCCACGGGCACATGGCACTGGTTACGCAGAACACCAGCCGCATGAACACGATCCGCTTGGGCCTTCGTGCCAACTGGAGGCAATTCACCTTGCTGGTGATCGTGAACGCCTTCGTGGGCGGCATGGTGGGCATCGAACGCACGGTGCTGCCCGTGCTCGCGGAGCTGGAGTTCGGCATCGCCTCGCACGCGGCGGCGCTCAGCTTCATCATGGCCTTCGGCGTCAGCAAGGCGCTGGCCAACTACTTCACCGGCAGGCTCGCCGCGCGCTACGGCCGCAAGGCCTTGCTCGTTACCGGCTGGCTGCTCGCGCTGCCCGTCCCTTTCATGCTGATCTACGCGGATGCGTGGGCCTGGGTGGTGGCAGCGAACATCCTGCTGGGCATCCACCAGGGCTTCGCATGGAGCAGCACCGTGGTGATGAAGATGGACCTCGTGGGCGAGAAGGACCGGGGCCTCGCCATGGGCCTGAACGAGTTCGCCGGGTATATCGCAGTGGGTGCCATGGCCTTCCTCACCGGCTACCTCGCCGCGCACCACGGACCGCGTCCCGTGCCTTTTCAAGTGGGCATCGCATTGGCGGTGATCGGCCTGCTGATGACATTGCTGTGGGTGAAGGACACTACCCACCATGTCGCGGCCGAAGCCGCGAAGAGCGCGCTGCCGAAACTGAAGCGCGTATTCGTGGAGACCAGTCTCACGCACCGCACGCTGGGCCCGGTCACCCAGGCCGGCCTGGTGAACAACCTGAACGACGGCATGCTGTGGGGCCTGCTGCCCGTGTTGCTGCTCAACGAAGGTTTCGGTCCGGAACGCATCGGCCTCATCGCCGCCGTGTACCCCGCCGTGTGGGGCCTCGGCCAGCTCTTCACCGGCAAGCTCGCCGACCATGTGAACCGCCGCTCGCTGCTCATCATCGGAATGGTGCTGCAAGGCGTGGCGATCCTCGGGCTGCCCTTCGTGCATGCACAAGCGGCGTACATCGCGCTCAGCGCGGCGCTCGGTCTGGGCACCGCGCTGGTCTACCCCACCTTCCTCGCCGTGCTGGCCGCGCATACGCATCCTCAACAACGCAGCGAGGCTGTGGGCGTGTTCCGCCTGTGGCGCGACCTGGGCTATGCCATCGGCGCGCTGCTCACCGGCCTCATCGCCGACCGCTTCGGCATCACGGCTTCGATCCTCGCCGTCGGGGGCGTTACGGTACTGAGCGGGATCGTGGTGTGGCTGCGCATGCCCAGCGAGCGCAAGTGCCTGGAGCCGGAGGACCTGAAGCCCATGTTGGGTCGCAGCGATGTGCGCGTGGTGGATGTGCGCAGCGCGGAGGAATACGCGACCGGTCACCTGCCCGAGGCGGTGAACATCCCGCTTACCGAACTGCTGGAACGCGCGCGCACTTGGTCGCCGAAGGAGCGGATCGTCACCGTGTGCGCGAAAGGCGGCGGGCGAAGCGCGCAGGCCGCGCAGGTGCTCCGCGACCTGGGCTTCGAACGGACGTGGTGGCTGTGCGGGGGGACGGTGGGGTGGCGGTGAACGGTGTCGCGATGGAACCAGTGATACTGACATCACCCAGCCTCTTCTAGGCGTGGAACAGGGTATTCCGGACCGCGTGGGGGGCATCACACGGTCCAACAATGGAGCATTGAATACGGACGCATGGCCACGAACGGCGCGACATTCTCTGCCGAGCTGTGACGGTGCACCGGATACCGCCACATCCATACCGGCCACCCACGCTTGACCAATATCAGCGGGCCTCCATGCTTCCGCCGCAGCGACAGCCATTTCAAGCAAGTGGTCCGCATTAGCGTCCGTGGCCAGGAAATGGAGCACCGCATCTCCTTGCTCTTGTTCGTCATGCGACCCCTTGCCATGACTGACGGAAGTCAGGCCACTTGCTCAGCGAACCACTCATATTACACGCCACACACGCAGCATCCCCGATGCGCTTCCGCATCGCCCGGAGGCGGCACGATCATCTTGCGATGAAGGTCCAAGTTCTCCTACTCGCCGGGATCCTGACCCGGTCGTTCTGTTCCGCCCAGGCCTACAACCCGTTGGCGATTCCACCTTTGGTCACGGCAGACACCTTCCACTTGGTGGTTGCGCCCAGCACCATGGAGTTCTATCCGGGCATTACCACCCAGACGTATGGGATCAACGCGCCTTACCTGGGGGCCACGCTCGAGCTTCAGCATGGCGATACGGCACGTTTCCGTGTGTACAACCAACTTCCCGATGTCACCACGATGCACTGGAACGGCATGGAAGTCCCGCCGGTCTTCGATGGCAGCCCACCCCTGCAGATCGCCCCAGGCGGGACCTGGGACGTGAAATACAAAGTGATCGACAAGGCCAGCGTTTACCTGTACCACCCGCACACGGACATGCTCATCGGTCAGCAGGTGGGGAAAGGCGCTGCGGGCCTGATCATCGTGCGGGACCCCGAGGAAGCCGCGCTTGACCTTCCAAGGACCTATGGGGTGGATGATATTCCCTTGGCCGTCCAAGACAAACGATTCAGTAGCAGTGGTCAGTTCGTACAGGCACCTCTCGGGGACAGCATCCTGGTGAACGGGACCCCGCATGCGTTCGTCGAATGCCCGGCACAGGTGGTCAGGCTGCGCCTGCTGAACGCATCGACAGCACGCTACTACGACTTCGGATTCGACGACGGCACCACGTTCCACGTCATCGCGGCGGAGAACGGCCTGTTGGCCGCGCCAGTGCCGATGACGCGGCTGATGTTGGGCAGCGGGGAGCGCGTGGAGCTTCTGCTGGACCTGTCCGGCATGGAGGGTGATAGCCTGGACCTGATGAGCTATGGAAGCCAGCTTCCTCTTTCGGTCCCCGGCAGCAGCAACATCCTCTGGGAGAGCAGCGCCCTGAGCGGGATCGATTTCCAGGTGCTGCGCATCCGGGTGACCGCACCAACGGCCGATCCGGTCACCACGATGCCCGTCACGCTCGCCAACGTGCAACCCTACCCGGAGAGTTCAGCGATCCGCACTCGGGTCAAGGTGATAGACGGCATGGGCATGGTCGGGATGGGCATGTTCACCGTCAACGGGACCGAGTGGGACATGAACGTCATCAACGACACCGTGATGCTCGGCACCACCGAGATCTGGGAATACATCAACCACTCGAACATGGCGCATCCCATGACGATGCACGGTGGGACCTTCTATGTGCTCGATCGCAATGGATCGCCTCCAGAACCATGGGAAATGGGCCCCCGGTCCGTGGTGAACGTGGACGTCGACGATACTGTGCGGGTGATCATGCGCTTCGCGAACTATACCACCGACGGCTGGCCGCTGATGTACCATTGCCACAACCTGGCGCACATCAATATGATGATGTGGCAATTCATCGTGGTGGACCAGAACGTTCAGGTCGCCGAAGCCGGAGGGACCGACGGGGTGCTGTTCCCCAATCCGACCGGATCCATCGTGCGTTACGCCACCTCGTTCCCGGTGAAGACCATCGAACTGCACGACGCGCTCGGCAGGCTCCTTCAGCGGTGGGAGACGAGTGGCTGCTCCACCGGAGAGCTCGACATCCGGGCATTCCCAAGCGGACGCTATCACCTTGATCTCCGCAATGGTGCCCAGGTGTTGAGGAGAGCGATCATCAAGCAGTAACGGATGCAGGTTCCGTGGTCGCGCCCGCATGATGAGCATGCGCCAGGACTTGGCAAGGTGCGCGCGGCAAGTCGATGGTGCGTTCCTCCCGCACTCGGTTCGATATCGCTCGTGATCCCGATGCAGGCCCTGATCGCGCGCCGTATGCGGAACGGCTGACCTTGTCTGCGGGACCGAGCCAAGCCCATCACGTGATGGTCGGACAGCCGTATTCGTGCATGCCATACCGACCTTGACAATAGTGGGCGGCGCCCGCATCACGGCCTCTTCAACACCAATAACCGGCGGGAGCACCCAGGCCGCGCAGGTGTTGCGCGACATGGGTTACGGACGGACGTGGTGGCTGTGCGGTGGGACGGTGGGGTGGCGGTGAAGGAGATCACCGAACGACGAAGTGCAACAGCCCTGCCGCGGCACCATACACTGCTCAAGAATTCGCTGCGAAGGACATACCGGTCCAACGCCGTAATTTGGTGGCATGGGACTCGTGAACGGCCATCTCTTCCTGAAGAACCCGCGCCTGCCGGACCTTGAGCCGGTGCCCGTAAGTGCCTTGGTGGATACCGGGGCCGTACACCTCTGCATCCCCGAGCATGTTCAGATACAGCTGAAGCTTGAAGTCATTGACCAAAAGGAGGTGACCTTGGCGGATGGCAGCCGGAAACTGGTGCCCTATGTGGGCCCTATTGAGATCCGCTTCAAGAACAGGACGGGGTTCGCAGGCGCATTGGTCCTCGGTGATCAGGTACTGATGGGTGCCATTCCCATGGAAGACATGGATCTGGTGGTGATCCCCAAGACCCGCACCATCGATGTGAATCCGGACAGCCCCAACGTGGCCTCGAGCGTGGCCATGGGCGTGCGGCCATCGAATCGATCTTGATCCTACGGGGCTTTGTCCCTGTGGCCTCTTGGAGGCGACCCACTTCATCCAAGCATCATCACAACGCGACCGCCGAAGGAGCGCATCATCACCGTGTGCGCGAAAGGCGGCGGAAGAAGCGCGCAGGCCGCGCAGGTGTTGCGCGACATGGGTTTTGGCCGGACGTGGTGGTTGTGCGGGGGGACGGTGGGGTGGCGGTGAGGGCTGTACAGAGCACGGTGGGGATCGGCACCTCACTCAAGATCCATATCTCGTAGTAGGGCGCAGATCGTGACCTTGAAGGCGCTCGAATTGGATGTCGCAGGTTGCGACATCCAATTCTACATTCGACGCATGAGCAAGGCACTGGTGCGCATTCCCGATGAGGTCGTAGAACGGAAGGTCCATGTGGTGCGTGGCCAAAAGGTGATGATGGACCGCGACCTGGCCGCGCTCTATCAGGTTGATACCCGCCGCCTCAAGGAACAGGTGCGCAGGAACATCGACCGCTTTCCCGCCGATTTCATGTTCGAGATGACCGACGACGAACTGGCATTGCACATAAATTGAGTCACACTCTTGGCGACACGAACTCTCCAGAAAATGACACCAAATTCCGTACTTGGCAACGAACCCGATAGCGTGCAGCGGCTTCTCTCCGAACAACCGAATCGTTGGGAGTACCTACTGGCTTCCGAACTTCTTAAAGTCCGCTTGTCAGGTGCGAACGCGACTTACAATGAGCTAAGAGAGCGAAGTGCTTCCATTGAGAAGGTTCAGTGGGACCTTGATTCCTTCCTTGCTTGGGTAGAATCGAGCACTCAAACGTTTGAGCCGATGGTTGGGCGAGTTGAGACACTTCTCGGCGTTGACGTTCAAAAGGCGCTTGGTCCCCCAGGCGTCGATGCGGACCTCTTCGAGTTACGCGCAGTTGCTGAACGGGTCAGGCTACTGTGTCAAGAGTTGCTCTCTTGGGAAGCGGAGGCCATTGCAATTCAACCACCGGTCGATTTCGAAGGTGCCGTGGAGATCCTCCAAGGATGGCCAAAGGTCTTCTTGGATACCATCAACGAGTTCGTCAGCAAATGGGAGTACGGCTTCAGTCAGCCGCCGAATGCCGAAGGGAAACTCGCTGTCTCCATCAATCTTACGATCAACCCTCCACCTCGCTCCGGAGAACTTCGCGAGATGATCAGGAGGCAGGAAGAGCGTATCAAGCTCCGGTTGAGCAGTCTTGAAGCGCTTGCCATAGAACCACGCAAATCAAAAGGCACTGGCGAGTTGCACAATCGGCTCGGACATGACGTGGTGGTTGAACGGCTCACTGCTTTGACCTTCACCGCTATCGACTTTGAAACAGCCAACGAGCAGCGGAATAGTATCTGCGCCATCGGGGTCGTGCAAGTGCAGAATGGCACCATCACAAAGACGTGGAAGCAGTTCGTACAACCACCAGAGCTTCGAGTCTCCGAAATCAACCAATCAGTTCATCGTATCCGATATGATGATTTGCTGAACGCCCCAACCTTTCCAGAGATCTGGGATGATTTCAAGGAGATGATCGAGAACTGTGTTGTCACAGCGCATAATGCAGAGTTCGACATGAACGTGCTCAAACAGACCTTGGACCACTATGGCCTCGAAGAGCCCAACATCCGGTCACTATGCACGCTAAAGCTGTCTCAGGTCGCCTTCCCCCAACTCGATGATTACCGCCTTGCCGATGTGACCAAGTACTTAGGGCTGGAATTCAGGCACCACTCCTGCGATGAGGATGCCCGCGTTTGCGCGGAGATTGCCATCCAGGCTATTCCTCGCGTGTCATTGAAGAAGCTTGACTTGGATGATGCCGACTTGACACGCAGTTTGTTCAAATCCCCTTCGAAGACAAAGATCAGCGGCTTCTCTGAGGCATTCTCGGACAAGCGCATTGACAGTGGTCTTTTGAAGCCGCAACTCGAAGGCGCTGATCCGAACCATCTATTCTACGGAAGGCGCTTGGTGTTCACTGGAGATCTTCGCGCGATGCAACGCAGCGAGGCTGCCGAACTGGTTCGAGCACTGGGAGCGGACATCAACACAAGCATCAGCAAGAAAACGCAGATCGTCGTGATTGGCGATGGTGCCGGTCCATCGAAGCTCAGGAAGATTAAAGAGCTACAAGATCAAGGTATCGATATCCGCATCATCTACGAGGAGGAGTTCTTGCAGATCCTCGGTTAACCTCCTGTCTTAGGCGCGAGTATTAGGCCGTGCGTTGGCCTCGTGCGCTTTGGGTCAATCCACTCGTACCAGCAGTTCTCCCCTTCGGCCGCGATCTCCGACCATGCGCCAGCCATGCCTTCGGAAGGTAAACGCGTAAGCGATCGCACGGGAAGGCCCGGACCCCTGCCGCGTTACGGGGCCGGGATGTACTGAGCGTTCGTACTTTTCCACGGCATGAAGTACGACCTCGCCGGCGAACAAGGTGAAGTGCTGCCCAACCTGTTGGGGTTGACCACCGCGCAGGAGATAGCTGAAGCCGAGTTCGAGGGCTTCACCGAGGCGGAGATCATCCTCTCGGAAGAATTGGAGATCGAGACGCGGTTCGATGTCGCGTACATCCAGCGGATCCACGATCTGGCGCTCGGGCGCCTCTACGCGTTCGCGGGCAAATGGCGCGACGTGAACCTGTCCAAAGGCGGTTTCACGTTCGCCGCCGCGCGCTTTCTGCCAGAAACCATGGGCACGCTACAACGAGAAGTACTCGCCAAACTGGACGGCGGCAACGATCTGGACACCCTGATCCGCGACATCGCTACCGTGCATGCGGAATTGCTCTTCATCCATCCGTTCCGTGAGGGCAATGGACGAACCGCGCGCATCCTTTCCAACCTCATGTGCAGACGATCAGGCTTCGGAACCTTGCGATGGGAGCTGATCGGCAAGGGTGAATTCGAAGCCTACGTGGCGGCGGTGCAGCGCGCGGCCCTGAAGGACTACGCTGGGATGGAGCGGATCATCCGCGTTGTTTGGCCAGCCTGATCTCGATCTTCTTCAGCAGCGCAGCGGCCACTTGCTCGGAGATGTGCAGGCCCTCGATGCGGAACGAAGCCAACATGGACCGCAGGATCTCCTGACGGGTGGGTTTGTTGGGCTTCGTGCTGGTTGCCATGCTTCAAAGATAGTTGGTGCGCGATGCGGCGATCCCCTTGAGCACGCCTTTCGAGCGCTTGCGCGCATCAACAAGCGAGATCACATCTCCCTTCTTGATCGCCTCTTCAGAGAGGACCGCCATCTCCATCATGCGCCGACGCATGGCTTCTTCCTTCGAGTCATCGCGCAGCAGTATGTCGATCGTCCTCAAAACGGTCGGGTCCTCTTCGCGTTGGATGCGCTTCACCAGTTTGTTCCTCAGTACGGTGGTGGTCATGTCCGGTCGACTTTGGTGCAAGTTAAGCCCACACATGCCATCAGTCCTCCCCTCCGGATCGATCCCGTTCCTTTGAGCTGATGCACAACGCGCGTCCACCTTTCTCGCTCGGCCAGATCACCGCGTACTTCCTGAAGCTCGGTTCCATCGGTTTCGGTGGACCCGTGGCGCTGGTGAACTACATGCACCGCGACCTGGTGGAGCAGCGCAAGTGGATCAGCGAAGAGGACTACAAGGAAGGCCTCGCGCTGGCGCAGCTGATGCCGGGCCCACTGGCCGCGCAGCTCTGCATCTACCTCGGCTACGTGCATCATCGCATCCTGGGCGCCACGCTGGCGGGCGTGGCCTTCATCCTGCCCTCCTTCCTCATGGTAGTGGCCATCGGCTGGGCCTACGTACACTATGGTGGACTTCCATGGATGCAGGCCGTGTTCTACGGCGTGGGCGCGGCGGTCATCGGTATCATCGCCATCAGCGCGTTCAAGCTCACGCAGAAGAGCGTGGGCAAACTGGAACCGAAGAGCATGCGGGCGAATTGGCCCTTGTGGGCGCTCTTCATCATCGGAGCCGCCGTAACGGTGATCACGCAGCGCGAGGAAGTGCTGCTCTTCGTGGGCGCTGGCGTGCTGTACATGCTGCTGAAAGCACCGCCGCAATGGATGCGCGGAACGAGCGCGCCGGCGATCCTGCTGGCCACCACCGGCGCGGCAGCGGCCGAAGGCAGCGTGCTCTGGCGCATCGCGCTCTTCTTCGGTGAGGCGGGTGCCTTCGTCTTCGGCAGCGGCCTGGCCATCGTGCCCTTCCTGCACAGCGCCGTCACCGAGCAAGGGTGGCTCACCGAGCAGCAGTTCATCGATGCGGTGGCCGTGGCCATGATCACGCCCGGCCCGGTGGTGATCGCCGTGGGCTTCATCGGCTACCTGGTGGCGGGTTTCCCCGGCGCCTGCGTGGCCGCCGCCGCGACCTTCCTTCCGTGCTATCTGCTCACGATCCTTCCCGCGCCATACGTCAAGCGCTTCACGAAGAACGCGAGCGTGAAGGCCTTCGTCGATGGCATCACCTCGGCGGTGGTGGGTGCGCTCGTAGGCGCCGTGGTGGTGATCGCCCTGCGCTCCATCGGCGACATCCCGCAGGTGCTCATCGCCGTTGCCGCGCTCGGTGCCTTGCTCTATTGGAAGAAGCTGAAGGAGCCGGCCGTGATCGCCGTGGCAGCGGGGCTGGGGCTGTTGCTGAAGGCCACGGGATAGAGCGCATCTCAAAAATGCCCTTCGGGCTCCGCGAGGGTCTTTCGCGCCCATGCGTCGTTGTCGAAGCCCTCACAGAGTACCCGACTATGCTCGGGTTCGACGCCTCGCCTGAACGCGAAATCCCGCTCGCTCGCTACCAAAAGCAATTTCAGATGCGCTCTGATCAACGCAGCACCTCCACGGAGAGATCGTCGAACCAGGTGCGCGCATCGGCCTTGGTCCAAAGTCCCACATGACCGGGCATGGAGAAGGTCGCGTCATCGGTCTCGATCAGCGTTCGACCGTCAATGGCGCATTCGATCCGATCGCCTTTCATGCGCACTTCGAGGGTCCACCACGAGCCTGCCACGACCGAAACACCCACGCTTGCCAGTTGCTCACGATCGCCCTTCACCACGCGGTACAGACGAAGGTTGTCCTCCAGGGGATTGAAACGCGCGATGTAGTAATTGTCGGCGTCGAGCATGCGCCAGATCACGCCACCGCCCTGATCCTCCTCTCCATCGATCGCTTTGACGCGCACCGATAATACGACGTCCGATGCGCTGATGCTGTCGTGCGTGAGCAGGTTGAAGTGCATGCCCCGGTTCCGGGCGCGTTGGGCCACCACTTGGTTGTTCCCATCGCGTTCGACAGCCCAATCGTCAACACCTGCTTTACCGGTGTGGCGCATGCTGAAACCACGGACCGGCCCACCAACCGCCATGTCCTCGAAGGTGAAGCGATACGAGGCGAGCGGAGCAAGGTCAGGTACAGGCAGACCGGGCGCTTCCGGAATGTCAGTCACCCTGCCGGCGTCCGGACCGCAACCCAATACAAGCCATGCTGCGCATAAGATGGGAAAGGTGAGCGGGGGCATCGTGACACTGACTTAACGCAAAAGTAATGTCGCGCTCGCCGACGACCTTTGTCTCGACATCTTCGATCATGCGTTCAGTGGCTTCGTGCCTTGTCTGCCTGTTCCTCCTGATCCGCTCGGCCACTGCGCAGGAGGTGCGTGGCTTGTTGCGCTCTGCGGATGGCCCCGTGGAGTTCGCCAGCGTGGTACTGTTCGGCCTGGACAGTATCCGTTCGCCGGCCGGTTCCGCGTTGACCGACAGCCTCGGCGCTTTCACCATCCGCACAGCGGCGAGAGGCGTTCACCTGCTCGAGATACGCTGCCTGGGCCATGGACCGTACCGCGACACGCTCGTGCTCCGAACGGGGATCAACGATCTGGGGATCATCGAACTGCTCACCGACACCACCGCCTTGAACGAAGCCGAAGTGACCGCCATGCGGAAACTCCTGCGCAGGTCGGAGGAAGGCATCGTGATGGAGGCCTCCGACAACCTCACCCAGGTGGGCGGCAGCGCGGCCGACCTGCTGCGCAACATGCCCGGCGTGCAGGTGGACCCCGAGGGTGGCATCACGGTACGGGGCCGTGCGCCGCAAGTGCGTATCGATGGTCGCATCTCCGCGCTCAGCGGCATGGACCGCGTGGCGGACCTGGAGCGAATTCCGGCAAGCAGCGTGCAACGCATCGAGATCATCACCGATCCCTCGGCCCGGTACGATGCCGACTCCGACGGCGGCATCATCAACATCACGTTGAAACGTGGCGCGGGCCGCGGCACCTCGGGTGCGGTCGGCCTCGGCATCGGCCAGGGCGCCAACCTGCGCTTGAACGGATCGGCGTTGATCGAGCACGGGGGAAGCCGGTGGAAAATGGGGGCGGGAGCAGACGCCTGGTACACCATCCGCACCCGCGAGGTGAACGGTGACCGCACCCAATACGACGTGCCCGAAGCCTACTACCTCACGCAACGTCGCTCCGATGACCGGTTGGTGACCAGCCAGCTCGCCCGCGCGCATGCCGATCGCGATCTTGGAGCGAAGGGTCGGCTGGGCTTCGGCCTGATCTGGAACGGAACGGGGCAGGACAACGAGGAAACCGTGCGCAACACCTACCGCGACGCCGACAGCCTGGTCACCCGTAGCAACGAGCGCTTCAGCAACGAGGTCCGTCGCTTCAATACCGTGGAGTTCACCGCCGACCGCCAACGGCCGGGACGCACCGCCGGTCGCAATACGTTGATCGCGTTCAGCACAGCGTTCGCCGATGATCAGGAACGCACCGACATCCGCAGCACGGAAACGGACGCGACCGGCATGGCCCTGGGCTCACCGGTACTTGAACGCACCCGCAACCTGCAGCGCAGCAACCTGAGCAGCCTCGCGATCGACCACACCCGGCCGTTGAAGGACGGACTGCGGCTGGTCACTGGTTATAAAGGCATGTTGCGCTTGCTGGAGGCGGATATCACGACCGAGACCGAGGCGAACGGTACCTTCTCGGAAGTTCCAGGACGCGTTGACCTGTTCACCTTCACCGAACATATCCATGCCTTGTACACACAGTTCGACGGCGGCCGCGGACCGGATACAGCCGCACGTTGGAACTGGCAGATCGGTCTTCGGATGGAACAGGTATGGAACACAACGACCAGTGAACTGCTGCAAACCAACAGAGGCAACGACTACTTCAACCTGTTCCCTTCCGCGAAGATCAAGCGCACCCATGGTGATGCCAGCACCAGCGCCCTCAGCTACGGTCGTCGCATCAACCGGCCCGGGCTTGGGCAGTTGAACCCGTTTATCGACATCACCGATTCGCTGAACCAATACGGGGGCAATCCCGCGCTGGTGCCCGAACTCGTGGACGCGATCGAACTGGCGCATGATCGATCCGTGCGCAAAGGCGACCTGGGGCTTCGCGCCTTCTACCGACGCGCGCGCAACAGCATCCAGACCTTCACGGTTCTGGACAGCAACGGTGTTGCCTTCAGCAGGCCGGAGAATTTCGGCGCGATGCACACGGCGGGCGGCGAATTGCTGCTCGCTTTTCCGGTCACTAGGTTCTGCAACGTGAACCTCAGCGCATCGCTTTACCAGCAATGGCTCGATGATCCGCTGCTGGAGAACGAATTGCTGGCATGGTACGGTAAGGCCATCGTTGCGATCGTTCCGTGGAAGTCGGCCAAGTTGCAGGTGGCAGCGAACTACACCGCGCCGGTGCTGCTTCCGCAAGGAAAGGTGGAAGCCGTGTACTTCGTGGATGCCGGTTTCACGCAATCATTCGCTAATGGGCGCGGGCGCATCGGGATCACCGGCCAGGACCTCTTCCGCACCATGGTCACACGCCGCCAGCTGAGCAGCGAGGACTTCACCTTCACGCGTTCCTTCCGAGTGGACTCGCGCGCAGTGCTCTTCAGTCTCGGCTGGACCTTCGGCGGCGAATTCAAGGAACAGGTGATGGAGAACCGGTTCAAGAATGATTGAACTTCGCCATCCAGTACCGATCAACATGGAACGCAAGGACTTCCTCCGCGCCGGAGCGCTCTTCACGGGCGCCGCGCTCTTCACCCGCGACGTGCATGCCGCACAGGACATCCAGGGCATGGGCCTGGACAAGCTCGTTGATGCTGAAGGCAACTTCGTGCAGGCCGCGCTCCCTTACGCCGAGGATGCCTTGGAGCCACACATGGATGCCGAGACGCTGCACCTGCACCACGCTTTCCATCATGGCGGCGCAGTAAAGGGCGCGAACAACGACCTCGCCAAGCTGAACGCGGCCATGGACGCCAACGACCAGCCGGGCATGACGTATTGGAGTCGCAAGCTCAGCCACCATCTGAGTTCGCATGTATTGCACAGCATCTTTTGGACGAACCTCACGGCGAAGCCTTCAACGCCGAATGGCGAGCTGCTCGCGCGCATCGAGAAGGACTTCGGCACGCTGGATCGGCTCTGGGCCGCACTGGCCGCCACCAGCAAGGACATCGATGGCAACGGCTGGGGCGTGCTCGGCTACCATCCGTACACGGATAAGCTGCTGCTGATGCCCGTGGAGAACCATGAGCGCATCACGCAATGGGGCGCTCTCCCCTTGTTGGTGATCGACGTGTGGGAGCACGCCTACTACCTCAAGTTCCGCAACCGCCGCACGGAGTTCGTGGACAACATGCGCGCGCTGGTGAACTGGGACAATGTGGCCGCGCGGCTGGATGCGGCGGTGAAGGCGGTGCGGTGAGGGTTACGGCCAGCACAAGGTTTTGGACAAGACCGAGCTACTGATATCCCAAACTCGCACTCACCCCCAGCCCGAACCACGGCTTGCCCTGGTAGATCCACTTATCGGTATGGTTACCTACCGCTTGATCCATACCCACGGTCAACATGATGCCCAGGTTGTTCCGAGCGAGAACGAAACCACCCCCGAGCATGATCGCCGGGCTGTTCTGCACCACGGTGCTCGTCTTCAACTCGGCGACCGTGAGACCGATGAACGGCGCAGCGGTGATGGAGTAGTTCGTGATGGCGCGGTGCGTTACCAGACCGTAGCCGCGGGTGTGCCCATAGAACAATGCGATGGAAGGGTCTTTGACCAATGAAGGCGCTAGCGAAAGCGTGGCAGGTCGTAAGCGTAGTGGTATGGTCATCGATCCGAAGTGCCAACCACGGAACCCGATCCTCAGCGCCTTGGACCAAGGGTCGACCACGGGCAGACCGATCCGTTGATCGATGGTGAGCCCGGCCTTCAGTTCATTGCCGCATACCTTCCATGTGGGACCGAACGGCTCTCCGTTCACATCGGCCGAGCGTATTTTGAAGTACGTGGTATCTGAACGGAGGGTCTAGGCGAAACTGGAGCGGTTCTGCGCGTGGCAGGTCAGCCCGATCGTGGAAAGCAGCGTGAAGAGAACGACGCGGAAGAAAGAGGCGCTCATTCAGCTTCGGTATCGCGATCAAAGTGTCCAACCGTTCTGGAGGAACAAGGGCACGTACTCCTTCGGGATGAAGAGCCGATCCTCCACGTTGGCGACGGTGTAGTATTTCTCCGGTCGGAGGATCGTGTTACCGTTGCCCGGACCGAGGTCGATAACGAAACGGTCCGGTCCGCTCGATCCGCTGCGGGCCAGGAAGCGCAACTCGTAGGGCAGAAGGATCAAGGGATCGGCGTTGTCGAAGATGCCGGACCTGTTCGTGCGCGCATTGGCCACGGCCTTGCGCGCGGCGCGCAACCGTGCTGCGCCCGCTATCGCCGCCCAGAAGCCAGCAGGTTGCACCTGGGCTGAAGCGAACGGGCTGCCGGCAAGGAAGGGTTGTATGTTGGGATAAATGAAGTAGGGTGCTACAACGCCTGCCACAAGCAACAGTTCATTGTAGCTCAGCTTCCGTTGTTCCGGGGTCCAGTTGTCCTTATCGGCATGAAGGTAACAGAGCAGCCTTCCGTAGCCATCCATGAACTCGTTGCCGAACGAGGTGAAGAACGCGAAGCTTTCCTTGGTACGGCCGCTAGCCGCGATGTCCGCTTCGATCAATTCCTCGGTCTTGCGTTGTGCCGCCATCGCGTGCTTGTGGTGGTTCGCGGCCACCATGGCGCCGCCGGCCATGCGGCCCTCCAGATGGTTCTGCAAGTCAGGCGTTAGCGTGATGTCGGTCTTCCAGGCCCCGCTCGTGAAGAATGCGTCCCACTTGGGGTTGTCGATCTTCACGTAGTTGCCGGTCGGCCGCAGGTTGAATCCCATCTCAGCCGCGTCGATGCCCAGGAAACGGCTGGAGATGTTGTCCGGTGTGCTCAACAGGACCGTATCGCCATCGGATACGATCTGCTTCACCGATCCCGCTCCGGCGCCGTACTTGCCGAACATGAAGCGGCCCATCTTCAGGGTACCGCTGGTCCAAAGTGCTTTTGCCATGGTATGGGGGGTAGGGTTGATCAGTTCATCTTGTCCACGGTGCGCAGCGTGACCGCAGCGATCGTAAGGGTGGGATTGGCGGTGGCCCCGGTGGGGAATACGCTGGAGCCCACCACCCACAGGTTCGGGTGGTCGTGGCTGCGACCATCGGGGTCCACGACCGATGTGGTGCGATCGGATCCCATGCGCGTGGTGCCCATGATATGGCCCGCTGTACGGAACTCGAGGATCGGGTCCTGCGGTTTGATCTCGGTACAGCCAAGCTTCTGAAGGATGGTGCGCAGGGTTTGTTGGGCATGGATGAAACCGGCACGCGAGTAGTCGTCCAGCGAATTGGTGATGCGCGGCACGGGGATGCCCAACGGATCCTTGCGATCGCCGAGGGTCACCTTGTTGTGTTCATACGGCAGCTGCTCGCCACTGAAGCTGAAGCGCAATTGCCGCCAAATGCGGTCCGTGAACTTCGAGCGCATCTCCGCGCCGATGATCCCCTTGTCCACCAGATCGCCAAGGCTCTTGGACGGTTCCTCGGTGCGGCCCCAGCCATCGTTGCCGAAGGTGATGTTATAGGCCATGCGCTTGCTGCGGAAAGTCCCGTCACAGAAGGCCGGTATGCTCGCTGTGCCTTGCGGGCCTCGGAACGGGAAGATGTGCTCAGGCATCAGGCCCACCATTTCGTTGTTCAAGTGGTCCATCAGATTCAGGCCCACCTTTTTGCTGCTGTTGGCCAGCCCGCTGAAGAGCAGCAAGCGGCCGTTCTCTATGGCATGCATGGCGAGCACCACGTTCCTCCCCTTCACCCGCTTTTTCTCCATGCTGCCGCTTTTCCAGTCGATGTACACGACCTGTCCGATCAGTTGCGTGGCCCCATCAAGTTCGAGGCTGTGTACGGCGCGATGCGTCCAGAATTCGACGCCTTTCCTTTTTGCGGCCCTCACATGCACCGAAGCATCGTACTTGGCGCCGATCGGGCAGATCGGGATGCAATTGCCGTTTCCTTCGCAGGCGGGCCGCTTCACCTGGGCGCCGTTGTTATCGTACGCCTGGCTGTTGCGCGCTTGGGGCGTTGGCAATACATGGATCGGCACGCCGTCCACGGTGAAATCATACCCCAGTCTTTCCCGCACGCGCAGATCGCTATAGCTATGTACGATCGCCGGCATGGGGAAGGCAGCCGAACGGAAGGCCCCGTGGTAGTGCTCACTCCACGCATCCCCGTCGCAGGCCACGCCCAGCTCCCTTTCGGCCATCGTGTAATAAGGCTCCAATATGTCATAGCCGAAAGGCCAATCCACCGCCCTGCCGTACTGCGACCTCATCAGGAAATCGTTGGGCACGAGACGCGGGCAGTTCCCGCGCCAGGTCCAGGTGGAGCCGCCCACGAGGCGCTGGTAGGTCGCCTTCCAGAATTCGCGGTCGTTGTCCGGCGCTTGTTTCAACTCGTAGTACCGCTCCAGGTCGGCCTTCGAGCCTCCGTCCGGGCTGGGGATCGTGGCGTTGCTTCCCAGTTTCGTATACGGCGAAAGCGTTGAACGCGTGGGCGATAAGGCCCATTCCTTCATCAGCTCCTTGCGCAAGGCGATGTCTCCACTATTGTCCGCGGCATTGGACAACTGGGTGAATAAGGGCTCCGTGGCCCAAGGCGCATCTGCAGCTTCGATCACCAACACTTTGGGGTTGCCGGGCTTTTGCGCCAGCTTGTAAGCGGCCAAAGCGCCGGACACACCGGAGCCGATGATGATGTAGTCATACACGGTTTCAGCAGGCATGGCTCAAGGGAGTTAAAGTTTCATGCTCCAGTATCCGTAGGGCTTGTCCGAAAAGCCACGCACAGGTGCTTTGATGTTCACGTACATCAGCGCTTTCCTGTAGTGCTCCACATCCGTAGGTGGATCGACCGGTGCGGGCTGACCGGTAGCAGGCGGCTTCTTCTCGAATTGCGAGGTGTACCATACGTTCACGATCTCCTTGATCAGATGTGTGAAACTCACGGCGTGCGGTCCCTGCATCAGTTCCCGCTTGATCTCGCACACGGGATCCACGCCGGGCAGGTCGCCAAAGGCTACGAGCAGTGCATCGAATTCAGTAGTGTAGACCGCCTGCATCCGTTGGAGATAGGAGGCGGACAGGGCCGGGTCCAGGTCGTCGTGACCGGTGACAGCTTTGGACAAAGCGAGAAAGCGCTGCTGGGGTGTGGTGATGGGCATGGTTCACGGGTATTGATGGCAATGCCAAACGTACTTGGGCCGGGGCCCCCGAAAATACCCACTTCTGGGTGTTTTTGGTGCTGTGTTAACAAAAAAGCACGGGCCTCGTTGACCCAGCCGATCCGCTTTGAAGCACGGTTGCCCTGGGTACCGAACACGGCCATGGTACTGTGGTAATGGATGATCCTCAGATCCGACCTTCGGGTTCTCCCGCGCTGCCGAGCCCGACCGGCTCTGGGCAGCGCTGGCCGCCACCAGCAAGGACATCGATGGCAACGGCTGGGGCGTGCTCGGCTACCATCCGTACACGGACAAGCTGTTGCTGATGCCCGTGGAGAACCACGAGCGCATCACGCAATGGGGCGCTCTCCCACTGTTGGGCGATCGACGTGTGGGAGCGCGCCTATTACCTCAAGTTCCGCAACCGCCGCACGGAATTCGTGGACAACATGCGCGCGCTGGTGGACTGGGACAACGTGGCCGCGCGGCTGGATGCGGCGGTGAAAGCGGTGCGGTGAGGTTGGGCGGGATGTCGCCGAGATCGGCCTGATGACCGAGGCCAGAAGATCTCGCTGGTGCAGGTTGTGAGCTATGCCAAGCGGGGACCCGAGTACAACGACCTCGTTCTCCCGGAGCAGCTGATGCGCGTCCATTACGACAGTGCACCGCTTAGCGCGCAGGCGGAGAAGCGCATACGAGGAAACTACTGCTCGATCAGTGAGTTCGGACCGAACGACGGGATCACGTTGCTCATTCGTTTCCCTCTCCGTGGTGGTCCGCTTTGCGGAAGGCGCAGAAGAGGAAATTCTGGACCGTGTCGAAGGGCGTCACATGGTCCACTTTGAAACACTTGATGCGGGCGCACAGGTGTTGAAGGCGTTCCACCACTTCCGCCTCGCTATAGCGGTGCACCGGAATGCCACTGCATTTCTCCGGACCATTCTCGCTGAAGGTGCCGAGTATCAAAAGGCCTCCAGGTTTCAGCGAATGTGACAGCCTTTCCAAGTAGCGATCCACATCGGCATCCGTGGTCAGGAAATGGAACACCGCGCGGTCGTGCCACACATCGAACGGCGCGGATGCATCAAAGCGGGTGGCATCCCCTTCGATCCACTGCACCGATGCGGCAGCCGCACCCAGGCGTTGCTGCGCCTTGAACAGTGCCGTGCCGCTGATGTCGAGTACGGTGACATCCCTGTACCCGCGCTCCAGCAGGTGGTCCACCAGCAGGCTGTCACCGCCACCCACATCAATGATGCGCGCATCCAGCGCAACATGGCGCTCGGCAATGAGATCCGAGGACACCTTGGGCATTGCCTGGAACCAGCTCAACTCCTGCGGATCCTTCTTCGCGTAGATGGCCTCCCAATGCTGTTTCGGGTCGAAGGTGTTGGGGTGCATGGTGCGATGTGCTTTGTGCAGTGAAGTTACTGAGCCGGTGGTGAAGATCCGGTTTCATGCGGCATATCGAACATCGGGGTGACCGAAGTAGCTTTTGATGTGCTTGGGCTTCTTGGACACGCTTCGGTAATGGGCCAAGATGTTCTCAACGAGTTGCTCCTCGGTGCGCGGCGGCGGAGCGCTGGTCACGTTCTTCTTCAGGTCGGCATTGGCCACCTCCACGGGGTTGAGTTCGGGTGAGTAGCCCGGCATGAAGAACAGTTCGATGCGCTCCTTGTGCTTTCCAGCCATGGGCGCAGGACTTTGGCATGATGCACCGGCAGGTTGTCCAGGATGAGGAACACCTTGCGCTTTGCCCCTTTGATCAAACGTGCGAGGAAATCCTGGAAGATCTCCGCATCAAGGGCGCCCTTGAAGACCATCCACCGCATCTGGCCGCGATTGGTGATGGTGGAGATGATCGAACGGCCGAAGCGCTTGTTCAGCACACGCACCACCGGCGTCTTGCCACGCTTGGCGAAGCTCCGTCCACGCACATCATCATTGCGCAGGCCGGTCTCATCCCCCCAATGGATGTCCGCGCCCTCCAATTCGGCCCTGCGCTTGATCGCCGGATAGACCTCTTCACGCCACTTGCGCACCAGTTCGGGCCGCTGTTCTGCTGCGCGGCGCATCGGCTTCTGTGCGCTGAAGCCCCAACGGCTCAAGTAGTCGGTCATCGTGCGTTCGGGCAGCACTACGCCGAAGCGTTCTTTGATCAACAGCGCGATGGCCTTGCGTGACCACAGCGCATAGGGCAACTTCAATTGATCGGGCATCTTGTCAGCGATCAGCCGAAGTGTCTGCTTCTGCTGCTCTTGCGTCAGGATCATGCCGCTGCCTTGCGGCCGCCCGCTGCGGCATACCTCAACGGCTCTCCATCCCCGCGCTGATAGCGTTGCCAAGCATCATTGGCCGCCGTCAGCCCAAGGCTGCACAGCGCGGAAGACTCTTTCAGCCCGCAACCTTGCAAGCGGCAGCGCACCGCCTGCCGCAATCGTTCGTTCAGCGCCTCATCGCTGAGGCTTCGCGCATCTGTTCGCTTCATGTCAAGCTCGATCCACAGATCGTGCCGATCGACCGCTTCTTTGTCACCGTCTCAGTAATGGGGTATGCAGCAGACATGGGTGCGAAGTGGCGCGATGGTACCGAGCGCAACTGACCGCATCGATCGGGATCGCCCGGATCCTGAAGCCTACTGTTCCTCCGCCAGAAGGCATGAACGGTGAACGCGTGCACGACCACGCGCTGGACACCCACACCAAGATCACCGCAGAGAGCCACGCACACAGACCTGCGCTGGTGCTGCTCCGTATCCCGGTCATGCCCCGGGACGAACCTTCGGATGGAGGCCGTTAGTGAACCGCGAAAGTGTCAATGTGACCATCGTCACCAAGACAGTTAGTTAGTGTTCACTTACTTTGTGGCGTCACAACCGATCACGCCATGAACGGACAACGCAACATCGCCATCGGCTTCCTCACCATGGGGGCCTTCATGCTCTACGGCTTCCTGCTCATCTACCTGCGCGACTTCGCCCCCGACAAGCAGGCCTGGGTGGACAGCTACAGCGTGGGCAGGCACTTCGAGGCCCGGCTCGCGCACGTGCACGGCAACCTCTTCGCCTTCCTCAACGTGGTGATGGGCTACCTGCTGCTCCACTTCGGCGACCGCCTGCGCTGGTCAACCCTCACCTCCTGGCTCGGGCTCATCGGCCTGCTGATGCCCGCCGGCATCCTGGCCGAAGTGTACCTCGGGGCGCCCCCGGTGTTCGTCCTCATCGGCGCGCTGGCCATGACCGCCGGGGTCTTCCTGCTCGGCACCGCCTTCTTCAACCTCAAACCTTCCCATGGACATTAAGCCCCGCCAACTGGAGATCATCGAGGCCGCCGGACAACTGGTGACCGAGGATGGCTTCGCGGCCCTCACCACCAAGCGCCTGGCCGAGCGCATGCACTTCACCGAAGCGGCCCTCTACCGCCACTTCGCCAGCAAGGAGGAGATCCTGGTGACCATGCTGCATCACCTCGCCTCGAATATCGACGAACGCCTTGCCGCCGTGGCCGAGGCCCACCCGGAACCCGTGGAGCGGGTGCGCGCCATGTTCGACAGCCAGTTCACCTACTTCCAAAAGAACCCCCAATACCTCATGGCCATTTTCGCCACGGGGGTGCTGGAGGCCTCGCACGGCATCGATGCCGGTATTGAACGCATCATGGTGGTGAAGCGGCGCCATCTGCTCAACGCCATCAAGGACGGGCAACGGTCCGGCACCTTCACTACGGACCACTCGACCGAGACGCTCACCCACATCGTCATGGGCACCTTCCGCCTGCACATGCTGCAATGGCGCATGAGCGGACGCTCCTTCGATGTGCGCAAAAAGGGCAGGGCCCTCATCGGTGCCGCCCTGGACCTCATTACCCGCTGAACCGCCATGGAACCCGGCAAGCTCACGCGAATCGTACTCGGCCTGGTGATCATCGCCTTCGGTGCGCTCACGCTGTTCCTGAGCGCTTCCGTACTGCTGGACCTCTTCGGCATCCGCGAGCGCGAGTCGCCCTACGTGACCGGCGTGGTGGTCGCCAACCTGATCGCTTCCCTGCTCTACCTGACTGCCGGTACCGGCCTGCTGATGAAGCACCGCTGGCCGCCCCAGCTGCTCGCGACGGCCGTTGCGGTGCTGCTCGTGGGCGCCGTGTTCCTCGCACAGCACATCGCAGCGGGTGGTGCCTACCGCACGGCCACCATCGGCGCGCTCCCCTTCCGCACGCTGCTCACTTCCGCCTTCTACCTCCTTGCGCGCCGGGCCTTGCGCGCACCCGTTCAACCTTCCACACACCTGCACCCATGAACCGCTTTCTCCTTCCCCTCTTGCTCGTTGCCATTGCCACGCTGAACAGCAGCTGTGGCGAGCACACCCACGATGCGGCCACCCACGACGACCACACCACCGCTGCAGCGGACAGCACCCCGGCCACGGAACACGATGCCCTATCCCCCGTGACGCTCGATAATGGCCAGCGCTGGAAGGCCAACCCCGAGACCACCACAGGCATCGCCAACATGGTGGGCATCCTCGGCACCTACGACCCCGCCAGCGGCGACCCTACGGTCCTGAAGGACACGCTGGAAGCGGAGTTCGGGCTCATCTTCGAGCGGTGCACCATGGAGGGTGAAGCGCACAACCAGCTGCACAATTACCTGCTGCCCATCCACCACCAACTGCGCGACTTCGCGGCCACCGAGGCACAGCGCAGCGCCCTGGGCGAGCAGTTGGCCGCTTACGGCAACTACTTCGAGTGATGCGCCGACCTGCCCTACCAGCTACTACCCGCCTCCTTCTTCGGCGGACCGGAAGGCGTGTACCGCGAGGTCCAGTTCGGCACACCGGACAACATCGCGCTGAACGTGCAGGCCCAACTGCCGCTGGTGGATGTGGGCAGCTGGGAGGCCATCCATGTGGCGCGCGAGGCTGAGCGAATGGCCGGCATGCAGCGCGAACGGAGCCGCGAGGACGTGGTGCTGGAACTGAGCAACGCCTACTACAACGCCCAGGTACTGGAGGCGCGACGCACCTTCCTGGACAGTAACCTGCTGAACACCGAGGCCATGCTGCGCAACGTGGAACTGCTCCATGCCCAGTTGCTGGCGCGCGGCAGCGATGTGGACCGCCTGCGCCTGCAGCGCGATCAGCTGCGCACCCAACGGGAACGCGTGGTGGCGCAACACGAACAGGTGCTGGACCTGCTGCGCCTGATGATGGGACTGCCGCCCGATGTCCCCCTGGCCACCGAGCCTGCATCCGCCCCCATGCAACAGATACCGGCCACACCGAAGGCCACCGCCAGCCTGCGGATCGCCGAGCACGGCGTTCTGCTGCGCCAAGCGGAGATCCGTCTGTTGAAGCGCTCCCGCCTGCCTTCGCTCCACGGCTATGGCCTGTATGGCAACACGGGCTTCGGCCCCATCGGCAGCGAGGGCCGCTACGACCTCTATCCGGTGAGCTACTTCGGGGCCACCCTGCAGGTGCCGCTGTTCAACGGCACGGTGATCACGCAAAAAGTGCGGCAGAAGGAACTGGAACTGGAGCGGTCCACCCTGCTGCGCGATGCGGCGGCCGACCGTGAAGGCCTTGAGCAACGACGGGCCACCCGGGATGAGGCCCTTGCGCTGCGAACGCTCACCGATGCGGAGGCCCAGTTGGCACTCGCCGAACGCATCCGCCGCAGCACTGTGCTGCAACATATCGAGGGTCTCGCCACCCTCACTGACCTGGTGCTGGCCGACCAGGCCGTGCGCGAAGGCCAACAGCTGTACATCGATGCCTTGGTGCAACTGCGCAAGGCCCAACTGGAACTGGCGCGCCTCAACGGCACGCTGCTGAACGAACGCCCATGAAACACTGGATGCTCTGGACCGGGTTGGCCGCCTTGCTGGCCCTCACCGTGGTGAAGCTGGTGATGAACAAACGCACCGTGGAGGAGCGCGTGTACCGCCACGACAAGAACGCCCCCGTGCATGTGACCGTGGAAGCCGCGCTGCTGGGTGGGACGGGACTGGGGCCGCGCTATGGCGGAACGGTGGTGCCCCTGCGCGAAGGCCGCGTGATGGCCGAGGTACCCGGACGCGTGTTGCGCGTGGCCGTGCGCGAAGGCCAACAGGTGCGCCAGGGCGACCTCATCGCACAGCTCGATGGCGAACTGTTGCGCCTGCAGCAGGAGTCCGCACAGGTGCAGGTGGCGGCATTGGAGAAGGACCAGGCCCGCTACCGGGTGCTCGCCGCCGCCGATGCCGTGCAGGGCATCCAACTGGAACGGACCGAACAGGCACTCCAGACCGCCCGCATCCAACTGGCCAACATCACCGAACAATTGGGCCGCACCACCATCCGCGCGCCATTCGATGGCGAGGTGACCCAACTGCTGGCGGAGGAAGGCACCGTGGTGGGGCCCTCCATGCCCGTGGCCATGCTCAGTGACCCGCGCGAGCTGGAGGTGCTGCTGCAGGTGAGCGAAGTGGATGTGACGCGCTTCCAGCAGGGGCAGGCCGTGCAGGTGACGCTGGGCGACCTGACCGATCCGGTGAAGGGCACCGTGCTCAGCATCGGCCGCCGCGGCGATGTGGCCAACCGCTTCCCCGTACGCATTGAACTGGACGCCGACCCACGCATCGTGGCCGGTCTATCCGCCAACGTGGTGCTGCCCATCAACACCGCTGCCGACCAGGTGACCATTCCGGCCCGCGCGCTGCTGGGCTCCACCATCGCACCGGAGGTGTACGTGGTGCGCGATAGCGTGGCGCGGCGCACCCCCATCGTCACTGCCTCGGCAGATAACAGCAGGCTGGCCGTGATGCAGGGCCTGAAGGCCGGCGACCTGGTGGTGACCAGTGGGGCCGTGAGCCTGCGCGATGGCGCCCGTGTCACCTACCGTTGAACCAGGCCCATCCCCAACGGCCATGAACCTCACCCGTATCGCCATCGAGCGGCCCTCGCTCATCATCGTGCTCTTCGGCGTGCTCTTCCTCGGCGGCATCGTGGCCTACCGCGGGCTGGGCGTGGAGATGATGCCCGACTTCAGCCAGCCCGTCATCACCATCCGCACCATGTACCCCGGCGCCGCGCCGGAGGAGGTGGCCAACAGCGTGACACGTCCCGTGGAGGACGCCCTCAGCGCGCTGGAACGGGTCGACTTCATCAGCAGCCGCTCCCTGGCCAACGCCTCCATCGTCATCGTCAACTTCAAGTACGGCGCCGATCTGGACCTGGCCATGCAGGATGCCCAGCGCCGCATCGACAACATCCGGCAGGACCTGCCCGAGGGCCTGCAGCCGCCGGTGATGTCCAAGGTCTCGCCCAACGACCTTCCCATCATGAGCCTCAGCGCGCTCAGCGACCGGCCCGCACCGGAGTTCCACCAGCACTTAGTGGACCACCTGTTGCCCCGCATCCAGCAGCTGAAGGGCGTGGCGGAGATCACCCTGCTGGGCGGTGAGCAGCGCGAGGTGCAGGTGAAGGTGGACCAGGAACGCCTGCTCCAGCACCGCGTGTCACTGCCACAGGTGACCGAGGCCATCCTGCGCGCCGGCCGCGAGGTGCCCGCAGGCCCCGTGCGCACCGATGACGGCCAATTGACCGTGAAGCTGGCCGGCAAGCTGCATACCGTGCAGGACGTGGAAGAGGTGGTGGTGTCCATGCCCGCGCCCGGCTCCGTGGTGCGCGTAAAGGATGTGGCGCATGTGGTGGACGGCGTGGCCGACCCCACCTCCGTGAGCCGCTACAACGGTCGCGAGGGCATCGGACTGCTCATCAAGAAACAGGGCGATGCGAACGCCGTGGACATGAGCGCCGCTGTGCGCGCCGAACTGGCGCGCATCGAAGCCGAAGAGGCCGCGCAGCGCACCCGCTTCATCATCGCCTCGGACAGTACCGACACCACCCTGGAGGCCGTGAACGCCGTGCTCTTCGACCTCGGCCTGGCCATCGTGCTCGTCAGCATCGTCATGCTCCTCTTCCTCCGCAGCCTGCGCAATTCGCTCATCGTGCTGGTGGCCATCCCCGCGTCGCTCGTCAGCGCCTTCGTGGCCATGGGCCTCTTCGGCTACACGCTGAACCTGATGACCCTGCTGGCCATGTCGCTCATCATCGGCATCCTGGTGGACGACAGTATCGTGATCCTGGAGAACATCCAACGCTACCTGGACAAAGGCACGGACAAGCGCGAAGCGGCCCTCACCGGCCGCGCTGAGATCGGCTTCTCGGCCCTGTCCATCACCTTGGTGGACGTGGTGGTCTTCCTCCCCATCATCTTCGTGCAGGTCTTCGTGGCCGACCTGCTCAAGCAGTTCAGCGTGGTGGTGGTGGTCTCCACGCTCATGAGCCTCTTCGTCAGCTTCACGCTCACCCCCTGGCTCGCCTCCCGCATCGGCCAGCGCGAGGACCTGCAGCCCACCACCGCTTGGGCCCGCGCACTGCTCCGCTTCGAGCATGCGCTGGACCGGCTCAACGAGTGGTATGCCCGGCAGTTGCGCTGGGTGCTGGCCCACCGCGCCGCCTTCCTCGGCATCGTGCTGCTGCTCTTCGCCGCCACCGGCGCGGTGCTCAAGCAGGGTATCATGACCAAGGAGCTCATCGCCACCGGCGACCAAGGCATGTTCCGACTCATCCTGGAGTACGACAAGCAGGTGCCCCTGCAGGAGAACAACTTGCGCACCCGCGACCTGGAGACCCACCTGCTGCAACGGCCCGAGGTGGCCAACGTGTTCAGCAACGTGGGCGGCCCCAGCACCGGCATAGGCAGCATGGGCGTGGGCGCCGAGTACCGCTCTGAGCTCACCATCGACCTGGTGCCCAAGGAGGCCCGCAACGGACAAAGCACCGAAGCCACCATGATCGCCCTGCGCGCCGACCTGCTGCACCACTTCCCCGGCGTGGACATCACAATGGCCACCATCGGCCTGGTGCCCCGCAGCGCGCCGGTGGAGATCACCCTGAGCGGCGCGGACCGCGACGAAGTGATGCGCACGGCACAGGTGCTGAAGGACACCCTGGTCGGCATTCCCGGCGCCAACAACGTGCGCCTGAGCATCGAGAGCGGCGCGCCCGAACTGCAGGTACACCTGGACCGCGACCGCATGGCACGCCTGGGCCTTAGCACCGCCGCCGTGGGTGCCACCCTGCGTAACGCCCTCGCCGGCAACGACGATGCTCGGTTGTACGAGGCGGGCACCGAGTACCCCATCCGCATCCGCGTGGACGACATCCAGCGGCGCGATGCGCAGGACATGGAACGGCTGCTCTTCACCAACGCGGCCGGCATGCCCGTGCGCCTGGCTCAGTTCGCCACCGTGGAACGCCACGAGCCGCCCGCCCTGGTGGAACGCATGGACCGCATGAGCGCCGTGACCCTCACCGCCGATGCCCTGGGCCGCGGTTCGGGCAGCGTGGCCGATGATGTGGTGGCCTACCTGGGCAACAACCCCCTGCCCGCTGGCGTGCGTCTCACCTGGGGCAGCGACGTGAAGCGGCAGAACGACAGCTTCGGCGCACTGGGCGGCGCGCTGCTCATCTCCTTCATCCTCGTCTACTTGGTGATGGTGGCCCTCTACGACAGCTTCCTCTACCCCTTCGTGGTGCTCTTCAGCATCCCGGTGGCCGTGATCGGTGCCTTCCTCGCGCTCAACCTCAGCCTCTCCTCGCTCAGCCTCTTCACGCTGCTGGGCCTCATCATGCTGCTGGGTCTGGTGGCCAAGAACGCGATCCTCATCGTGGACCGCACCAACCAACTGAAGGCCGAGGGCCTGCACTATGTGGAGGCCTTGGTGGAGGCCGGTCGCACCCGCCTGCGCCCCATCCTCATGACCACCATCGCCATGGTCTTCGGCATGCTGCCCATCGCCCTGGCCACCGGCACCGGCAGCGAATGGAAGAACGGCCTGGCCTGGGTGATCATCGGCGGCCTCACCAGTTCCATGCTGCTCACCGTGTACCTGGTGCCGGTGATGTACCACCTGCTGGAAGGCGCCAAGGAGCGCGTGGTCGGCTGGTGGGGGCGCCGGGCCCGGACCATGGTCCAACCCGTTGGTGCCGCCGTTCCGGGCGCCACCGCTGAATGAGCCGTTCAGGACCGGTGCTCCTGCTGAACATCACAGGCCACCCCTCCACGACCTGCTCCAGCGCGCGCAGCTGGTCACCGAAGGAGCGCATCATCACGGTGTGTGCGAAGGGAGGTGGGCGCAGTGCCCAGGCCGCACATGTGTTGCGCGACATGGGTTTCGGGCGGACATGGTGGTGGTGTGGGGGGATCGGACCATCGGAAAAGCTGGCGTCGATCGCGGCCTGCGGGCCTTCGAAGTGCTAGGCCAGGGTACCCACAGAGCAGAACAACAGGATGAAGGAAAGCAGATTGCGGCGCATGGGATCGGTTTTCCGTGAAGGAACCCAAGGGGACCGGATCATCCTGCCAACACGGATGAGCCCTCCGACTGCTGAGCCTCATTCAGCTCCGCTTCCGTCGCATTGACCAACGGCGCTTCCCGTGACAGGCCGTGGCCGCTGCACCGCTCCGCGTTGGAGCAGGCATGTTACTTCGCATCAACAACTCCCCGCACCATGAAGAAGTTCCTCGTCACCTACATCGCCCCGGCCGAGGAGGCCATGAAGATGATGGCCAGCGCCACGCCCGAACAGAAGGAGGCCGGCATGAAGCCCTGGATGGATTGGATGGCGAAGTGCGGATCGGCACTCCTTGACGGTGGCGCGCCGCTGATGCCCGGACATGCCATCGATCCAAAGGGCAACTGGAGCGGCAGCAAGCGCGACATCACAGGCTACTCCATCCTGCAAGCCGAGAACATCGATGCGGCGAAGAAGCTGGTGGAAGGCCACCCGCACCTGATGTGGCTGCCCACCTGCTCCGTGGAAGTCTCGGAGATGATACCCATGAAGTGAGCCGCATTGACAGCTCTCTTCTTTGAGCGATCCAGAGTGTCTGGTCTCATGCTTTGCTTTGCCAGTGATCGGCACGATGCATACACCCATTTCATCTCCCCGCAGTGATCACGAATGGGACCAGTGCATCCGACTGCTGAAGCGTGTGTACGTGGGCGACGGATACTCGAACGCCGAACGCGCCGAGGTCTTCATGCAACGCGGATCCTTTGAGGCAGGTGGAGAAATGTTGCTGGCACGCGACACCACAGGAAAGGTGGTGGGTGCGGTGCTCTATCTCAATCCCAACGGCCCACTTGGCCAGGTCGCCAAAGAAGGCGAGGCGGAATTCCGAGTGCTCGCCGTTGCGCCCGAGGCCCGCGGGCAAGGGATCGGCGAGGCCCTGGTGAATGCGTGCGTGCAACGGGCGCGCGCGGTCGGGGCACCCGCTGTGGCCCTGTGGTCACAGCCCACCATGCCGGCGGCGCATCGCCTGTATGAACGTCTGGGCTTCGACCGCGTACCGGAGCGCGACGAGGATGATCAGCGGGGGTTCAGACGTTGGGTCTTCCGGAAGGTCCTGTGAACCTCGTGAGCTGCGCAGATCGCAGGTGGGTTCATCGATCCGGAAGGCCGCGGGCAACAGTGGACCGAGCATGCGCTCATCCGACGGCTTGAAGTCGGCGTGCTCCAAGATCCGGCCCTGTGGTCCGAGGCCTTGATGAAGTCGGGCGCCTGGTCGAAGGTCCGGTGCGCGTTTTCCTTGTTGCGACCGGGAAAGACCCGGTGCACGGTCACAGAACGATCACCTGTCCGTGGCGGAAGCGCTATTCGCGGACCAACGCCGTGCGCCACCCGGCCGCACCCTGCACCAACGGCAAGTGAAGGAAGTACACACCCGCCACCAGGTCCGACAGGTCCAGGCGAAGCTCGACGCCGGTCACCGCACCGGTCATCACCTGCCGGCCCCAGGCATCACGCACGGTGTACCGCGCGCTCGTCACCGCCTGCGGAAGCCCGATCACGCACTCGCCGCTCGTCGGGTTCGGCGCAGCGAAGAGGTCCTCTTCCGACACCTCATGCATGCCCACCTCACCCGTCAGCACCAGCCACACGCTGTCCAGCACGACCTGCTGCGCGCCGATGCCACCGGCCACCACGAAGCGGCCGCCGCCGATGTCGCCCACCCCGCGCAGGTCCATCACGGCCGTGGGCGCTGTGCCGACCATGGTGTGGACGGTGCCGTCCCACTGAAGCACCGGCAGCACGGGGGCCACCACCCCACTGCCGTTGTAGGCCACCGCATCGTAGTTGTAGCTCACCGCCGAGCCGCCGATCCAGTTGGCCCTGGCACCGGTCACCACCGCGCCCGACCGGTAGCGTGGTCCCTGGCCGCCGGTCACCGCCGGTTGCCAGGTGATGGTGAGCGGGTCCAGGGGATCGATGAGGCCGATGCGCACCCGGTCCTGCGCCGGAAAACTGCCGCCCATGGCCGCGCCCCCGTGATAGATCAGGGTGTCGCCGATGATCACACCGCTCGCCCCGAAGGCCTTGAACAGGTTGGTGTTGGGCACGGGTGTGGCCGCCGCCCACGCATCATGCGCTGGATCGTACACCTGCACCTGCGCCGCGTTGGCCGAGTTGCTCCAGCCGGTGACCACATAAATGAGGCTGTCGCGCCACACGGCCTGCACATGATCGTCGATGGGCACGGGCACCGGGGCACCGTCCGCCATCCAGGTGCCGGTGCTCAGGTCGAGCCGGTGCACCCGGTCGCTGCTGCGCTCGTACGGCGCACCAGGGAACACGTGGTAACCGCCGATGACATAGGCCGTGTCGCCCACCACGCTGGCCGCGGCGGCGATCTTGCCCAGCGTGTCCGGGATGTCCGGCAGCGCGCTCCAGGCATCGGCATCCACGTCGTACCGGAACGCGTGGCGGTGGATGTCGGCCTCGCTGAGCCCCGTGGTGATGCCGCCGAAGACGTACACCTGCCAGGACCCGTTCACCGCCGCGGCGCACACGGCATGGTTCGCCGTCGGCAGGGGCAGCGGGGCCACCGCGGTCCACGTCCATTGCGCGGTGGCGACGGTCGGCAGCACCATCAGCAGCAGGCGGAGCGGGTCCATGGGTGCGAAGATCGCGCTGCGGTCGCCCGCACGCTAGCGCTCCGGCGCCAGGCGCAGCACCCGCTCCTGCTTCACCGGCGGTGACCAGGTGAGGCCGAACCGCTCCGCATACCGCTCCAGCGGTTCCAGGCCCACGGCGGCGCGGCGCTCGTTGACGTGCTCCTCATCCGCGATGGGCCGCATGAACGGCCTTCCATCGGTCCACCCGATCTGGGAGCCATAGAGCTGCGGCCGGCCGTGGTTCACCGCCACGCGGTCCTCCAGCATCGCCAGCTCGTGCGGCCGCGCGAGGCCCTGCTCCACCGCCAGCCGCATCTCCTCCAGGTAGCGCGCCTGCACGTCGGGCCGCGCATCGGCATGCTGCAGCACCAGGAACAGCGCCTGGTTCGCGGTGCGGCCGACCTCCGCCTCGCCCAGCCAACCGGCGCTGTCGAGGATGGCCGTGACCCGCGCCAGGTTCACCGAGTCCTGATGCATCATGTGCGCGATCACGCTGTCCTTCTGCGCGCCCGGCGCGTAGCCGTGGACGTTCTGCCGGTCGCGCTGGTCCAGCGTGTGGATGCGCTCCAGCTCGGCCCGCAGCCGGGCCAGCGCGTCCTGCGCCGGAGCGGATGCAGCGGGGAGAAGCAGCAACAGGATCAGGGAGCGATGGAGACGCATGGTGCGGTGAGGCGGTCGTTCCGGCCGCAAGATCCGGACCATGGTCCGGTGGGAGCCCCCTTGGGCGATCGCCGAACGCGCACCCATCAACGCGCCCACTCCGCCCAGCTGGTCGCCGTCTCCTGCAGGCGCGCGGCGATGAGGGTGGCGTCGGCCGGCAGCTGCGGGGCCAGCTCCTCCACGATGGCCAGCAGGATGTTCTCGCACGTGGGCTGCCAGGGCGTGAGGATCACCCGGCCGAAGAGCGGGTTGGCGGCATCCACCGTGCCCCGCTCCTGCTCGTGCAGGAAGAGCGCGTGATCGTACCGGTCCACGACGGGCTTCACCAGGCGCTTGAGGTCCGCGAAATCGATGACCATGCCGTCCTTGGGGTGGCCGGGCGCGTGGGCGGGTGTGCCGGCGATGGTGACGTCGAGCACGTAGCTGTGGCCGTGGATGTGGGCGCACTGCCCATCGTGGCAGCGCAGGGCGTGGGCCATCTCGAAGGTGAAGCGCTTGGTGACGCGTACGGTGCGGGCGAAGGGCATGGGGATGTGGCGCGATGGGGACGCCGCGAAGGTCGGCACCCGGCGCGAACCGCCTTTCTTCGTGGTCGCATGCGTCCCGCGCTCCTTGTCCTCGCCGTGTGCTTCGGCCTGCCCGCCCTGGCCCAGCGCGTCACCAGCCCCCATGCCAACCTGTGGCTGTCGCACTGGGGCGACCAGCGGTTAGCCGCGCGGTGGAGCGTGTACACCGAGGGCCACCTGCGCCGGGCGGGGCTGGGCGAACATGCGCAACAGCTGCTGCTGCGTCCGGCCGTCAACTTCCACCTGAACGATCCGGTGCTGCTGACCCTGGGCTACAGCTACTACGAGAATCACCCCTACGGTGCCCACCCCATCCGCTTCGCGAACCACGAGCACCACGTGTACCAGCAGGTGCAGCTCACGCAACCGATCGGCCGCGTGGGCGTGCAGCACCGCTTCCGCATGGAGGAACGCTTCATCGCACGGATCGTGCCTTCGGCGGACGATCCCGATGCAGGTGTTCTCGACCGGTATGTGTACCAGAGCCGCTTCCGCTACCGCCTATGGGTGACCGTGCCGCTGAACAGGCCCAAGGTGGAACCCGGCGCATTCACCGCGAACGTGTACGACGAGGTGTTCCTGCGCTTCGGCGACAGCGAGCGGCTCGACCTCGTCCAACAGAACCGGATCTCCCTGCTGCTTGGCTACCAGGTGAACAGGCCGGTAAGCGTGTTGCTGGGCTACCTGTACCAGACGGTCCAGCGACCCGGTGCCGCGGCGGGCGCCGACCTCATCGAACTCAATAGCACGATGCACGTGGCATTGGTGTGCAACATGGACCTGCGGAGGTCGAAAGGGGACGCACGCTGACGGTCCCCTTCCGCGCTCCGCCCGTCACCGGGATGAGTGCTGAACAGGACAAGCGCAGAGGCAGGATGGACCTGACCGCCAGTGGCGCGGCTACGAACGATGCGCCCAAACCTCCGCCATCGCTTCGTTGTACTCGCGTTCCAGTTGCAGCAACCGGTCGGTGCTCTCCTGTAGCAGCATCAGCTCCATCTGGTACTCCAGCGTGGTCATCTGTCCTGCCGCGAAGCTCCGTTCCAGCAGATGGATACTGCTTGCGCCGCTGAGGCGCCGAGCGAAGTCGGCATATGAGGCGCCCAGGGCCTTTGCGCGGTCGTACATGTGCCGTGCCTCGTACAGGTGTTCCATGCGATGTTCCTCCACGCTGCTCGCATGCGCGCTGGTCCACTGCTTCTGCTGCTTCACCTTATTGCGATTGCTCCACAGGGGCAGGCTCATACCCGCATGCACGCCGTGGTAAGTGGCGCCCAGGATCCCCTGGTAGCGATAACCCACCTCGAAGCCAGGCAACCCGCTCGCCTGGTATGCGCGCGTCTGCTGCTCGCTGGCTTGCACCTCGTTCTGCAGAAGCTTCAGCGCGGGGTCGGCAGCCTCCATTTCCGCTTCGTATACGTGGAAATCGGGCAGCACGGCATGCGATGGATACACTGTGTCCGTGAACGCGATCCCGACACCCGCGTTCAGTTCAGCGAGATGCTGGAGCAGTGCGGTCCGCTCCATCTCCGCGAGCCGCACCTCAGTATCGATGGACGCCTCGAGCAGTTCGGCCTTGTTGAGGTCGAGGATCGTGGCGGCCTCACGATCGAAACGCTGGCGCACGCCATCGCGGAAGCGTTTCGCCGCAGCATGGCGCTGTTCCAGCAGAACCCCGCGCTTGTTGGCATGCACCAGCGCGATGCACGTGCGCTTCGCATCCAGCAGAACTTCGCGCCGCACGGCCACGGCCAGAAGATCGCTTTGGCTGGCGCGCAGTTCAGCGACTTTCCGCTTGGCGCCGTAGGCCGTGGGGAACTCGAAGCCCTGGGCGATGGTGAGGTCGCTCTGGTTGCCTGCGGTGGCGACCGGAGAACCGTTCATGTAGTCGAAGTCCACCGTGGGATCCGGAAGGGAGAGCCCTGTGCGCGCCTGCGTGCGTTGCGCATCGGTGACTTGCGCTGAGGTTCGCAAGCGCAGGTTGTTCGCACGGATGGCCTCCAGCACAGCAGGAAGGGTGCTCTGTTGCGCCATTGCGCCCAGTGCTGCGAGCGTGAGCAGGGAGGTGAATGATCGTTTCATCGTTGTGTGGATCGGCCCTTCACCATGCGGTACACGGCGGGGATGATGAACATGTTGAGGAATGTGCTGCTGAGCAGCCCGCCGAGGATCACCTTGGCCATGGGGCTTTGGATCTCGTTGCCGGGATCGTCACTGGCCAGGGCAAGTGGGATCAGGGCAAGTGCGGCGGTTAGCGCGGTCATGAGGATCGGTGTGAGGCGATCCACACTGCCATGGATCACGGCCTTCTCCACGGTCTCGCCTTCCGCCTCCAGCTGGCCGTAATGGCTCACCAGCAGGATGCCGTTGCGCGTGGCCACGCCGAAGAGCGTGATGAAACCGATGATGGCCGGGATGCTCAACGTACCGCCTGAGAGCCAAACGGCCACAACACCGCCGATGAGGGCCAGCGGGAGGTTGATGAGGATGATGCCCGCGAGCTTCGCCTCCTGGAATTCCTGATAGAGCAGCAGGAAAATGACGCCCAACGCGATGAGGCTCGCGATCAGCAGGATGCGGCTGGCGGCCGCCTCGCTCTCGAACTGCCCGCCATATTCGATGTGGTAACCCGGCTGCAGTTGCACCTTGTCGCCGATGCGCTGCTGGATCTCCTCCACCACCCCGCGCAGGTCGCGGCCGGCCACGTTGGCACTGATGACGATGCGCCGCTGCACGTTCTCGCGGTTGATGGTGCTCGGTCCGCTCACGCTGCGCACATCCGCTACGGCGCTCAATGGCACGGCACCATTGCGTGCGTCGATGGGCACGTCGCGCAAGGCGTCGATGCTGTTGCGCGCTTCGGGCTTGTACCGAAGCACGAGGTCGAAACGACGTTCGCCCTCGAAGACCTCGCCCACCTTCTCACCGGCGATGGCCACATCCACGAAGTCGGTGAACGCCCCGGTGGTGATCCCATAGCGGGCGAGCATGCCGCGCCGTGCGTCGATGCGCACCTGGGGGATGTCGACCTGCTGTTCCACGGAGAGGTCCACCAATCCCGGGGTGCCCTCGATGGCTCCCTTGATGCGGTTGGCCTGTGCGAACAGGTCACCGAGGTCCGGGCCGAAGAGCTTGATGGCGATGTTGGCGCGTGTTCCGCTGAGCATGTGGTCCAGCCGGTGAGCGATGGGTTGGCCGATGGTGATGTTCACACCGCTCACACCGGCAAGCTTCTCTCGCACATCGGCCATGAACTCCTCCCGGTCACGATCCGCCAAGATGAAGGGAACTTCAAGCTCGCTCGCGTTGGAGCCTTGCGCATGCTCGTCGCGCTCGGCGCGGCCCGTGCGCCGGGTCACGCCCTGCACTTCGGAGATGGTGAGCAACTCCCGTTCAACGCGCTCCACGATGGCGTTGCTCTGGTCGATGGGGATGCCGGGCAGGCTCACGGCACTGATGACCAGCGAGCCTTCGTTGAATTCCGGCAGGAAACTGCGGCCCAGAGTGGCGAAGAGCGCCATGCTCGCCACAAAGAGCGCAACGGTGCCAATGAGCATGGCGCGTCGCAGGCCCATCATGCGCTCGAGCGCGCGGGCGTACCAAGCCTTCAGCTTGCGCACGAGCCAGCTGCCTTCGCTCTGGCGCTGCAACTGCTGCTCGTTCGTGAGTAAAAGGGAGCACAGCACGGGCGTCACCGTGATCGCGACGACCAGCGAGGCGAAGAGCGCCACGATGAACGATACGCCCAACGGCGTGAGCATGCGCCCTTCCATGCCGCTGAGGAAGAAGAGTGGAACAAAGGCCGCGATAATGATGAGCGTGGCGTTCAGGATGCTCGCGCGGATCTCCGTGCTCGCGTCGTAGATCACGGTGAGCGCGGGTCTGCGCTGGTCCGCGGGCAGCTTCACGTTCTCGCGCAGGCGTTTCAACACGTTGTCCACGTCGATGATGGCATCGTCGACCAATGCGCCGATGGCGATGGCCATGCCGCCGAGGCTCATGGTGTTGATGGTGAAGCCCAGCCACTCGAGCGCCAGGATGCTCACGAGCAACGACAGCGGAATGGCCAGCAGGCTGATGATCGTGCTCCGGATGTTCATGAGGAACACGAGCAGGACGACCACGACGAAGATGGAGCCTTCCACCAGGGAGCGTTGCACATTGTTGATGCTGGCCTCGATGAAGTCGCTCTGGCGGAAGATGTGCGTATGCAATCGCACGCCATCCGGTAAACCCGCACGCAGCTGTTCCAGCGTCCGGTCCAATCGCTCCGTGAGTTCCAGTGTGTTGGTGCTGGGTTGTTTGCTGATGGTGAGTACCACGGCCGGCTTGGTGTCCAGTGCGGCATCTCCGATCCGATCACTGCTTCCCAGGCGCACTTCTGCCACGTCGGCGATGCGCACAGGCTCCTGCTCATGGTCGGCGATCACCACGTTACCGAGCTCTTCCACGTCATCGGTCCGGGCCATGCCGCGCACGATGTACTCCTGACCGTTCTGCACGAGGTATGATCCCGCCGCGTTGGCATTGCTGCTTTCGCAGGCTTTCACCAGTTGCTCCAGTGTCACATCGTAGCGCTGCATGCGCAAGGGATCGGCGAGCACCTGGTATTGCTTGTTCAGCCCGCCGATCACCATCACGTTCGCAACGCCGGCCACGCTCTGCAAGCGGGGGCGTAGTTGCCATTCAGCCAGCGTTCGCAGGTCCATCCTCTCCTTCTCGGTTCCGGTGGCCGAACTGTCCATGGTGAGCGCCACCAGCATGATCTCGCCCATGATGCTGGCCTGCGGGGCCAGGATGGGTTCGCTCACCCCGCCCGGCAGCAGACCGGTCACGGTGCCTAGCTTCTCGGTAACAGTCTGGCGCGCCTGCAGGATGGGCGTGCCCCACTCGAACTCCACCCAGATGAGGCTGAAGCCCGTGGCACTGCTGCTGCGCACCCGCCGTACACCGGCCGCTCCGTTCACGGCGCTCTCGATGGGGAAGGTCACGAGGCGTTCCACTTCCTCCGGCGCCATGCCGTGACTTTCGGTCATCACCACCACGGTGGGGGCGGTGAGGTCGGGGAACACATCCACGTCCATGCGGCCGGCCGTGATGCCTCCCCAGACCAGTAACAAGGTCGCCAAGGCGAGCACTACCGGTCGGTTGTGCAGCGCGTAGCGGATGATCGCGTTCAGCATGATCGTTCAGTTGAGTTGTTCACCACAGAGGCACGGAGGACACAGAGAAGAAGAAACCAATGCGTTCCTCTGTGCTCTCTGTGTCTTTGTGGTGAATGGGTTCAGTGTTCGTGACCATGCGCCGGCATGGCGCCGCTCGCGGTGGCCAGTTTCACATCCAGTGCCCCGATGCTCACCACGCGCTCACCGGGTCGCAGTCCGCTGCGCACTTCGGCCCGCAGGCCGTCGTTGCCACCGAGCGTGAGCATGCGCTTGTCCATGGTCTCGCCGGCGCTCTGCACGTAGCAATAGTTGCGGCCTTCCTGTTCGAGCAGCGCGCTCAACGGGATCGTCAGCGCATCAACTTTCTTCGGTGAGAGCAACCACACGTCCACCATGGCTCCGGGTAGCAATCCGGGGACTCCGTTCACCTCCAACCGCACGGGAACGTACAGGCCGTCCGCCGCGCGGCCCACGCTCTGCACGCGACCATTCAGTTCCTCCAGCGTGCGTACCTCACCGTTCGGCAGGCGGATCCGTGCATCCTCTACCGAGCCCAGGTCGGCGAACGATCGCAGCGGCACATCGGCATGGATGCTCAGGCGCTCGTTGGTGGCGATGCGTGCCAGTACATCTCCCGGCTGCACGAACTGGCCTTCCTTCACATGCAGTGAACGCACATAGCCGTTGATGCCCGCGCTCACGTTCTGTGCGCTGCCGCTTTGCTGAAGCATCACCTCCGCATTCGCGTACACGTTGCGGACGCGCAGCACTTCTTCCTGCGTCACCAGCTTGTCCTTGTAAAGCGCTTCGGTGCGTTCCAGGTCGGCCTTCGCGCGTTCGAATTCGTTCCGGGCTTGTTGCATCGCGGTGCCACTGCCGCCGATCACGCCCTGGCTGCTCAACGTGAAGAGCGTGCGACCCTTGGTCACTGCCATGCCTTCCAGCGGTGCATCACCGAAAAGATGCACGACACCTGCACTTCGTGCCGTGATCACTTCCTCGCCCGCGATCGCGGGTTCCACTTCGGCGCCCACGCGCACGGCCATGGCGAAGGGTGACTTGTCGACCCGTGCCAGCGCGAAGGGGATCTTCCACGCCTGCTCCTTCAAGTAGGTGATGTCGCCTGGCGGATCCTCCGGCTGCTCGGCGTGCTGGGCCTCGTGTTCATTCGAATACACTCTCAAGCCACCGATGGTAAGTGTATCGTGTAGGTTGCCCACGTTCACGATGAAGGTGAGCGAGCAGCTGCCCTCCTGTGCTGGTGTCACGGCCATGCGGAAGATGCCGGGGCTGGACGGTGCATCGGCGGTGATCACTTGCGGTGCACCGATGCCCTTCATGGCGACCGATGCCGAGCCCTGCGTCAAGGGCACATGGACCGATCGCAGATGCGTGAAATGCGCAGCGAAGCGGCTCTCCTGCCCAACAACGAGCGGCTTGAATTCCACGAACAGCTCAATGCTGTCGGAATACAGGGTGTAGGCCAGCGGCTCGAGCTCAACGTGATGGTCCGCACCCGCGGCATGGTCGTGGCCATGTTCGCCTTGATCGGGGTGCGGATGATCGTGGCAGGCATGCAGCAATGCGGCCACGAGAACGAACGGAATGGACTTTCGCATGAGGAAGGAACTGGTTGAACGAGTGGAACTGCAGCGTGCCATGCACGATGCCAGCGCATCACACGGATGCGATCAACGGCTCAGGGCCGCGGGTTCAAGCCCGTTTGGGAGGGTTCCACTTGGAACCGGTGTAGGCGACGAGCACATCGTCGTCCTCGGATGGCGCAAGCGTGCGCTCCAACGTGGGAACGGAAAGGTGAATGCATGGATGATCCGCAGCAATGCACACGATCGTCATCGCGCCGCATACTTCACCGGCATGCCCTTGGAACGGGTTGTGGTCATCCGATCCATCCTCATGCCCATGGTCAGACCCTTCGTGATCATGATGACCGAGGTCGCTGTGATGTTCAAGCAGGTGGAACACGACGCGAGGCACACGGGCCCACTCATGCATATCCATGGCGCTCCATGCATAGAACACAAGAGCGGTGAGGAAGACGACCCTGCGCATCTCCTGCAAAGGTAGGCGCAAGGCACCGTACGGGACGAACCATCATCATACAGGTAAGAACGGCGAAGCCCCGGCCGATCGTCCGGGGCCTCAGCCTCCCTTCCTGAACGCTCAGAGCAGCGTCGTCGGGCACACGTACGCGGTGACCTTCACGCCGGTCTTCTTGATGCCGTTGAAGCCGGTCTCCACGTCCACGAAGTTGTCCCAGCCGCGTGCTTTCAGGATGCTGGCGGCGATCATGCTGCGGTAGCCTCCGGCACAGTGCACGATGAAAGGGGTGTCCTTCGGGAATTCAGCCAGATGTTCGTTGATGCGGTTCAGTGGCACGTTGATCGCGCCCTCCACATGCTCGCTGTCGTACTCGCTCTTCTTGCGCACGTCGAGCACCAGCGGCTTGGTGGCGCAGCGCAGTGCGAACTCCTCCGCGGAAATGCGCGCCACCGTATCCACGTCTTTGCCGGCTTTCTTCCACGCCTCGAAGCCGCCATCGAGGTATCCGATGGTGTGGTCGTAGCCCACGCGACTGAGCCGGATGATGCTCTCCTCCTCCTTGCCGGGCTCGGTCACCAGCAGGATGGCCTGCTGGATGTCGGTGATCATCTCGCCCACCCACATGGCGAAGTTGCTGTCCAGGCCGATGTTGATGCTGTTGGGGATGAAGCCTTGGGCGAAGACGGCCGCGGGTCGCGTGTCCAGCACCAGCGGACGTTCCTCATTGGCCACCAGTTCGAAGGCCGCCACGTCCAGCGCGCGCTTGCCGCGCTCCATCACGCTGTCCAGGCTCTCGTAGCCCTGGATGTTCATCAGCACGTTCTTCGGGAAGTAGCCCGGAGGCGGCGTGAGGCCGGTGAGCAGGGCCTTCTTGAACTCCTCCTTGGTGAGCTTCGGGTCCAGCGCGTAGTTGCTGCGCTTCTGGTTGCCGAGCGTGTCGGTGGTCTCCTTGCTCATCATCTTGCCGCAGGCGCTACCGGCGCCATGGTTGGGGTACACGATAAGGTCATCGCTCAAGGGCATGATCTTGTTGCGCAGCGAGTCGTAGAGGTGGCCGGCGAGCTTGTCCTCCGTGAGGTCGGCGATCACGTGCTGGGCGAGGTCCGGCCGGCCCACATCGCCGATGAAGAGCGTGTCGCCGGTGATGATGCCGTGCTCCTTCCCGTGCTCGTCGATCACCAGGTAGGTGGTGCTCTCCATGGTGTGGCCCGGCGTGTGGATCACCTTCACCTTCGCCTTGCCGATGGTGAACACTTCGCCGTCAGTGGCCACATGGGCCAGGAACCCGGGCTTGGCCGTGGGGCCGTACACGATGGTGGCGCCGGTCTTCTTCGCCAGGTCCAAGTGGCCGCTCACGAAGTCGGCATGGAAGTGCGTCTCGAAGACGTATGTGACCTTCGCCTTGTCGGCCGTAGCGCGGTCGATGTAGGGTTGCACTTCGCGCAGCGGATCGAAGATCGCCGCCTCGCCGTTGCTCTCCAGGTAGTACGCCGCATGGGCGATGCACCCGGTGTAGATCTGCTTGATGGTCATGGTGCGGGTTCGTTGGGCCGACCCTGCCGGGTCGGTGATGCAAAGCTCAGGTCGTGCCGCGACAGGCTCCAGTGACCATGGTCACCCTTAGGGCTCAGCGGGCGCCTTTCCCCACCCCGCCCTGTCGGCGGTACACCAGGTGGTAGATCAGGGCCACCAGACCGCCACCGCCCACCACGTTGCCCAGGGTCACCGGCAGCAAGTTCGCCGCCATGCCCGCCAAGGTGGGACCCACGCCAGGCAGTGCGCACAGGAAGCCCATCGGCAGCAGGCAGAAGTTGGCCACACTGTTCTCGAACCCGGCGACCACGAACGCCGTGATGGGGAAGACGATGGCCACCGCCTTGTCCACCACGGAACGTCCCGCGAAGGTCATCCACACCGCCAGGCAGACCAGGGCGTTGCACAGCATGCCGCTAATGAAGGCCTGCAGGAAGGGCATCGCGCACTTGGCCGTGGCGACGCGCACGTAGGCCTCGGCCACCGCACCACCGTTCATCGCGGGATGGCCCGAGGCGTGCACCAGCAACGCCAGGCCGATGGCCCCCACGGCGTTCGCCACGAGCACCACCGCCCAGTTGCGGAGCAGCTCGCGGGTGTTGATGGCCCCATCGGCCCAGGCCATCACCAGCAGGTTGTTTCCGGTGAACAGCTCGGCGCCCGCCACCACCACGAGCAGCAGGCCCAGGCTGAACACCAGTCCGCCCAGCACCCGCGAGGCCGCAAAGCCCAGCGACGCATCGGCCATCACCAGCGTGAAGAACATGGCCCCCAGGCCGATGAAGGCGCCGGCCAGCACGCCCAGGACGAACAGGGGACCCAACGGCAACCGGGATTTGGCCACACCCACCTCCTCCACGCGGGTGGCGATCTCCCGCGGGGAGAACGCGTCCGTGCCGAATAGCCCTGGCCTGTCCATCGTCGCTGGCACGAAGTTCGGCACCGGCGACGGAGATGCTGCGGCAAAGCGCTTCTTTCGCCCCATGCTCAACGACCGCCTGCTGCGTCATGTGATGGACCTCAGCCTGGCCGATGCCGAACTGCCGCCGGGCGTGGGCGTGCTCGATCCCTTCCACGGCCCGCACGGGGCGGAGGTGCGCCGCATCGTCACCGCCTTCCACCGGACGTATTTCAGTGACGACCGGCCGCGCACGCTCATGCTCGGCATCAATCCGGGACGCTTGGGCGCCGGCAGCACGGGCCTCTCCTTCACCGACACCAAACGTTGTGAGAGCGACCTCGGCATCCCTGTGCGCGGCCTGCGCACCCACGAGCCCAGCAGCGACTTCTTCTACCGCATGGTGCGCGCGGCAGGCGGTGCGGCGGCGTTCTACGGCCGGGTGTATGTGCACGCCATTTGTCCGCTCGGCTTCGTGAAGGACGGCCCGAACGGATCGGCCGTCAACCTCAACTACTACGACGACAAAGCCCTTGAGGCCGCCGTCACCCCCTTCGTGGAGCGCTGGCTGCGCACCCTAATGAGCTGCGGCATGCGCACGGACACCGTGCTCTGCATCGGCACCGGCAAGAACGCCGCCTACTTCGGCAGGCTGAACGAACGCCTCCGCTTGTTCGACCGCATCATCGCCCTGGAGCATCCCCGCTACGTGATGCAGTACAAGGCACGCAGCATCGAGGTGTACATCGACAAGTACCTGCGGGCGCTGGAGGAGGTGGGCTGACCCCTTCCTGCGGATGACCAGAGCCAGGGGATCGCTCCAGTTCCGATCTTCGGGACCCCAGGCACACCCCATGACCGTCACCCGCCTCTTCGACGTACCCGAGCACCAGCTGCTGCGCTTCCCCAAGGACAAGGCCATCGCCACCAAGGAGAACGGCCAATGGCGGGGCTACAGCACCCAGGAGCTGATCGACACCGCCGAACGCATCGCCCTCGGGCTGATGGCCCTGGGCGTGAAGCCCGGTGACACGGTGGCCATCGCCAGCGGCAACCGCAGCGAATGGTGCCTGGTGGACCAGGCCGTGCTGCGCATCGGCGCCATCGGCGTGCCCATCTACCCCACCAGCAGCGCCGAGGACTATGCGTATGTACTGATGCACAGCGGCAGCCGCGTCTGCTTCAGCGCCAACGCCGAGATCCACGGCAAGGCCGAAGCGGCCCGCGCCACCGCGCCCACCCTGGAGCACCTCTTCACCTTCGACCGCGTGGACGGCGCCCGCCATTGGTCCGCGGTGCCCGCCCTGGCCCGCGAGGCCGACCGCCCCACGCTGCAGGCGTACAAGGACCGCGTCAAGGCCGATGACCTGGCCACCATCATCTACACCAGCGGCACCACGGGCCGGCCCAAAGGCGTGATGCTCACGCACCACAACATCCTGAGCAACGCCATCGCCAGCACCACCCGATTCCCGGTGGACCACCAGGCGCGCGCCATCAGCTTCCTGCCCCTCTCGCACATCTACGAGCGGATGCTGATGTACCTGTACATGTACACCGGCGTCAGCATCCACTTCCAGGAATCGCTGGACGACCTGGGCGACCGCATCCGCGAGGTGGCCCCCGATGTCTTCACCGCCGTGCCGCGCCTGCTGGAGAAGATCTACGACAAGATCGTGGCCAAGGGCGAGACCCTCACCGGCATCAAGCGCAGGCTCTTCTTCTGGGCCCTGGACCTGGGCCACCGCTACGAGGTGCACGGCCGCGGACCTTGGTACGACCTGCAGCTGGCCCTGGCGCGCAAGCTCATCTTCAGCAAGTGGCAGGCCGCCCTGGGCGGCAAGGTGCGCGTGGTGGCCAGTGGCAGCGCCGCCCTGCAGCCGCGCCTGGCCCGCGTGTTCAACGCCGCCGGCATCGCCGTCATGGAAGGCTACGGCCTCACCGAGAGCAGCCCCGTGGTGAGCGTGAACGACCTGCGCAACGACGGCCTGCGCTTCGGTACCGTGGGCCGGCCCATCACCGGGGTGCATGTGCGCATCGCCGGCGACGGCGAGATCCTCGTGCAGGGCCCCAACATCATGCAGGGCTACTACAAGGAACCGGCGCTCACCGCCGAGGCCATCGACGCCGAAGGCTGGCTCCATACCGGCGACATCGGCGAGATCACCAAGGAGGGCTTCCTGCGCATCACCGACCGCAAGAAGGAGATCTTCAAGACCAGCGGCGGCAAGTACGTGGCCCCCCAGGTGATGGAGAACAAGCTGAAGGCCTCGCGCTTCGTGGAGCAGGTGATGGTGATCGGCGAGGGCCGCAAGTTCCCCGCCGCCCTCGTCGTGCCCAACTTCGGCTTCCTGCAGGACTACTGCGCATTGAAGGGCATCCCCTACGGCGACCGGAGCAGCGTGGTGCGCGAACCCCGCATCCACGACCGCATCATGGCCGAGGTGGAGAAGGCCAATCAGGGCCTGGGCCAGTGGTAGCAGGTGAAGAAGATCGCCTTGCTCACCGCCGAATGGACCATCGACGGCGGCGAACTGACCCCCACCCTGAAGCTGCGCCGCAAGCCCATCCTGGCCAAGTACACCCGGGAGGTGGAGGACCTTTACGCCGGGGGCTGATCGCCGGTCCTTCACGATCGCTTAACATCGCGCCATGCGCGCCGTACTCCCCATCCTGCTGGCCTCCCTCACCCTGCTGCCCGCCTGCTCCAAGGAGCCCGGCGAGGGCGGCAAGGCCCTCATCCGTGGACAGGTCTACGCGGTCGACTACAACGACAACACCGGCCAGCCCACGGGCGACGAGTATTTCATCCCCGAATACCGCGTGTACATCCGCTACGGCGACGACACGTTCTACGACGACGACACCCGCACCGGACCCTCCGGCGAGTATGAGTTCCGCTGGCTGAGGCCGGGCAGCTACACCATTTTCACGTACAGCGAGTGCCCCGAGGACTGTGAGAGCGGCGTGGAACTGGTGTCCCGTTCCGTGGAGATCGGCGGCAACCGCGACGCGGTGGACGTGCCCCTCATCACCGTGCAGGTCTGGTGATGCGCTACCTGCGCCGGTCCTGCACCCTGCTCCTGCTGCTGCTCGCCCTCAAGGCCGCGGCGCAGGAGCGGTCGCCCCTGCGCCCGCGCCTGTTGAGCGAGGCCTGGGGCTCCATCGGTATGCAGTTCAGGCCCTTCCGCAACAGCGCCCGGGTGAAGGAACCGGACTTCAACAAGCGCTTCCGCATGGGCGCCGAAGTGGGCTACCGAAGCGACGAGAACCTCAGCGGTGGCCGGCAGGTGTACCTGGACCTCGGCGCCCGCTACAAGTTCCACGACCTGTTGCGTGTGAGCCTCGAGCACCGCTTCAGCTTCCGCGGGGCCACTGGCGAGAACGGCCAGCGCAGCTCCCTGCAGGTGCAGTCCTCCAGGGAGCTCGGGCGCTTCACCGCGGATCACCGCTTCCGATATCAGCACGAATACCTGGACCCGGGCGATGTGCGCGACCAGCTGCGGAACCGCATCGGCCTCCTGTACGACATTCGCAAGTGGAAGCTGGACCCCGAGGTGTCCGTGGAATTCTTCACCTGGGCCGGCAACCTCGGCTGGCGCTACATCGGCACCCGCTACTCCATCGGCACCACCTGGAGACCGGGCAAGAAACACGATATCGGTATCGCCGTGCTTCACGACCGCGAGCGTTACGTTTACGCCCCGTCCTACCGCTTCATCTACGCCCTCAGCTACACCCTTGGCCTCAACTGAACCCGATCCGGACCGCGGCCGGCCCCTGCTCATCCGGCTCGCCCTCTTCGCGAGCATCTTCCTGATCGCGGTGGTGGCCGGCTACTTTCTGCTCCGTGGCGACGACCACCTGCCCGTCTTCCACCCGGCCCAGCTCGACCCCCGCTTGGTGGATCCGGCCGTCCGCCGCGCCGAGGGCGAGCACCACATCAGCGACTTCGCGCTCGTGGACCAGTCGGCCGATACCGTGCGGCTGGCCGATCTCGAGGGCCGCATCCTGGTGGCCGATTTCTTCTTCACCACCTGCACCACCATCTGCCCCAAGATGAGCACGCAGATGGCCCGCGTGCAGGAAGCCTTCCGCGAGGAGCCCCGTGTCGTCCTGCTCAGCCATTCGGTGACCCCGGAGATGGACAGCGTGCCCGTGCTCGCCGAGTATGCCGCACGCCACGGCGCCCTCAATGACCGCTGGCACTTCCTCACCGGCGACCGACGGCAGATCTATGTGCTCGCCCGCCGCAGCTACTTCGCGGCCCTGGACCAGGGCGATGGCGGTCCGGACGACTTCGTACACACCGAGAACTTCGTGCTGGTGGACCCGCAGCACCGCATCCGCGGCTTTTACGACGGCACCAGCACGGCCGATGTGGACCGCCTGATCGCCGACCTGCGGAAACTGCTGAAGGAAACGCCCTGACCGGCGCGGTCGACCGGCCTACCTTTGCCGCCGCTCGACGAGACCCCCATGCGCAAGTGGCTCGACCGTTACTATGGCAGGCTTCGCACCATCAAGGCGAACTACGTGCTGCTGAACCTGCTGAACTACCGACGGCTGGGCCACGCGCGCCGCATGTTCCGCCAGTACGGTGTGGTGCGCAGCCCCCTGCTGCCGGTCTCGAGCGGTGACATGCCCAAGACCCCGGGCGAGACGCCCTGGCTCGACCGCCCCGACGCCCGGGAACGGCTGCTGACCGACGCCCGCGTGCAGGCGCTGCCCGAGGCCCTGCGCCAGGGCTTGCTCGACTGGCCCGAGAAGGGCTACCTCGTCCTGCGCGGCGTGTTCGGCCCCGACGAGGTCGAGCGGGTCAACACCGAACTTCAGCAGCTGATCGATACCGGCGCGGTCGACTTCAACTTCACCGGCCGCAAGGTGATGTTCGCCTTCCGGAAGAGCCCGGCCATCAAGGCCATGGCCTCCGACCGCCGCATCCTCGACGTGCTCGACCTGCTGCTGGGCCGGCGCATGCATGTGTTCCAGACGATCAACTTCCAGACCGGCAGTGAACAGGCCGCGCACTCGGACAGCATCCACATGACCACCTACCCGCTGGGCTACCTGGCCGCGGCCTGGGTGGCCCTGGAGCCCATCACCGCGGACAACGGGCCCCTGATGTACTTCCCCGGCAGCCACAAGCTGCCCTATCTGCTGAACGACGGCTTCGACCATGGCGGCGGGCGCTTCACCATCGGCGAGGACGCCTACGCCCACTACGAGGAGGCCGTGCAACGCAGCATCGATGAGGGCCGCTTCACCATGCACGAGTTCCACGCGCAGCCGGGCGATGTGCTCATCTGGCACGCGAACCTGCTGCACGGCGGCAAGAAGATGGCCACCCCCAACGCCAGCCGGAAGAGCATGGCCGTGCACTACTTCGCCGAGGACGTGCTCTGCTACCACGAGCTCACCCAGCGCGTGGCCATGATCGACCAGGACCACTGAGCCGAAGGCCGAACCCATGAACGTCCTCTCGGTCGAGAAGCTCGGCAAGCGCTACGGTCCCCGCCAGCTCTTCGAGAACGTGAGCTTCGGCCTGGAGAAGGGCCAGAAGACCGCGATCGTGGCACGCAACGGCACGGGCAAGAGCACCCTGCTGAAGTGCATCGCGGGCGTGGAGAAGCCCGACAGCGGGATCGTCACCTTCAACAAGGGCATCCGCACCGGCTACCTCGATCAGAACGTGGTGATGACCAGCGCGCGCAGCGTGGTGGACGAGATGTTGGACCGCGACGACCCCGTGAGCGCCGCGATCAAGGCCTACGAGCATGCCCTCGCCCAGCATGCCGACGGCCGCGCCCTGCAGCAGGCCATCGACCGCATGGAGGAGCTGAAGGCCTGGGACCATGAGGCCCGCGTGAAGGCCCTCGCCCACCGCTTCGGCCTGCGCGACCTCGAACAGGCGGTGAACACCTTGAGCGGCGGTCAGCAGAAGCGCCTGGCCATGGCCAAGGTGCTCATCGACATGCCCGACGTGCTCATCCTCGACGAGCCCACCAACCACCTCGACCTCACCATGATCGAGCAGCTGGAAGAGGAGCTCAACAAGCCCGGCATCACCCTGCTGCTGGTGACGCACGACCGCTACTTCCTGGACAACGTGTGCGACGAGATCCTGGAGATGGAGTTCGGCACCTTCACACGCTACAAGGGCAACTACACCTGGTACCTGGAGAAGAAGGCCCTGGCCGATGAGGTCCGCGAGGCCACCCAGCAGCACCTGCGGGGCCTGATGAAACGCGAGCTCGAATGGGTGCGCAAGATGCCCCGCGCCCGCGGCACCAAGAGCAAGAGCCGGCTGGACAAGTTCGAGGACATCAAGGCCGCCGCCACACGACGCTTCGACCGCGACGAGGTGAAGCTCGAGGTGAAGACGGACCGCCTCGGCGGCAAGGTCATCGAGGCCCGCAACCTCACCAAGGCGTTCGGATCGCCGGAGAAGCCGGAGTCCTACCGGCCCATCGTGTCCCACTTCAGCTACTCCCTGAAGCGCGGCGACCGCATCGGCATCGTGGGACCCAACGGGATCGGCAAGAGCACCTTCATCGAACTGCTGGTGGGCCGCATGCGTCCCGACCAGGGCACGGTGAGCATCGGTGACACGGTCGTCCTCGGCACCTTCGGGCAGCTGATGCCGCCCTTCAAGGAGGACCAGCGCATCATCGAGGCCGTGCGCGACATCGCGGAGGTGATCCCCCTCAACAAGGGCCGCACCCTGAGCGCCTCCCAGCTCCTGGAGCGCTTCCTCTTCGACAAAGAGCAGCAGTACCAGCGCATCGACACGCTCAGCGGCGGAGAGCGCCGGCGCCTCTACCTGTGCACGGTGCTGATGAAGAACCCGAACGTCCTCATTCTCGACGAGCCCACCAACGACCTCGACATCCCCACGCTGAACGCCCTGGAGGACTTCCTGCTGGACCTCGACGCGTGCCAGCTGATCGTGAGCCACGACCGCTTCTTCATGGACAAGCTCTGCACCAAGCTGCTGGTGTTCAAAGGTGACGGCGTGATCACCGAGTGGGTGGGCAGCTACACGGAGCTGCGCGAGGCCGAACGGGAGGCCCGGGCGAACGAGGAGAAGGGCAAGGCGGAGCGGAACAAGCGGAAGGAGCAGGATGAGGAAGCCGCGAAACCGGTCATCCCCACCGGGACGAAGAAGCTCACCTACGCCGAACGCCTCGAACTGCAGCGGATCGACAAGGAGATGCCCAGGCTCGAGGCCCGCAAGGCGGAGCTGCTGGCCCTCATGGCCGCCGGAGGCACGGACCACCATGCGATGATGGCGCACAGCATCGAACTGGAGAAGGCCATCAAGGACCTGGACCGCATGGCGGACCGATGGCTCGAGCTTTCGGAACGCGCCGGGTGACCCGGCTCAGAACTTGGCACAGGGCACCACGCGGCGCTTGGCGATGGACTTCTTCCTCCGCCGGTCGGCGAGCTCGTACCCGAGGGTGATCTCGTGCGCCCCACCGGTGCGGCCGGCGAGGCGGGACAGCGTGAGGTCGTAGCTGTAGCCCACCCTCAGGTCCTTCACCATGAAGCCCAGGAGGACGGCCAGCGCATCGGTATTGCCGTAGCCCGGCGCATACGACTTGAACACCGGGATGCCCCTGTACCACAACCCTGCGAAGAAGGGCTCCCGTTCGTAGTAGGCACCGATGTCCAGCTGGTCGTAGCGGCCCTGCGCGCGATAGTTGAACGCCAGCACCACATGCTCGGCGTGCTGCTTGATCACGCGCCCCAGGAGGCGCATGCGGTACCCGCCGTGCAGGCTGAACTTGCGCGGCACGGTGCTTTCGTTCAGCAGCAGCGACTGGTTCGGCTCATTGAGGTGGTGCATCGAGGCGCCGAGCCACAGCTTGGGGGTGAAGAACAGGATCCCCGCGCCGATGTCGCCGTAGCGGATGCTCCTGCCGTCGGCGTACTCCTGCGTGGGCACCGCCCCGCCCCGGGCCAGCTGGTCGCCGAAGGTGAGCTTGCTGAGGTCCACGGCATGGTTCACGAAGCCGAACTGCATCGCGGGCCGGATGAACACCTTGCGCTTGAGCTCGATCTCATACGCGTACTGCGCGGCGACGCTGGTGTAGCGCAGCGCGCCGGTCCCCGCCCGGTCATGCGTCATCAGCAGGCCCACGCCGCTGTTGAGGTTCTGCATATAGTGGTCCCACGCGGCGTTGTAGCTCACGAAGGCCCCTGGGATGCTCGGCCACTGATCGCGCCAGGCCAGCCCGAACCGGCTCTGCAGGCCGGTGCCCGCGAAGGCCGGGCTCACGTAAGTGGGCATGGCGTAGAACTGGGTGAACTGCGGGTCCTGCGCATGCGCACAGGCCGCGGTACCCATCAACAGGGCCAGCAGCGTGGATCGCTTACCGCTCATTCCGGGTCATGCCTTCCACCTGTTCCAGGGGCAGCAGCTGGGTCTCCTTGCTGATCTCGCGGCCGTGGTCCGGCGCGGTGGCCGTCAGCACCTCCTCCACCGCGGCATGGCCCTCGGCCTCGGTGCGCAGGTGGTAGCGAGCGCCCGGCTTCAGCACCATCAGGTAGCGGCCCGTGGCGGCGTTGGTGTTGTACACCCCCACGATCTCCTCGCGCCCCTCGTCCTCCACGACGATCCGCGCACGCAACGGCTCGTCGCGCGGGTCGGCCACGATGCCGCGTACGATGAAGAACTCCAGCTGGCTCGAGGGGAAGACCACCTGGTAGATGTCCTGTGCACCCAGGCCGCCGGGGCGTTCGGAGGAGAAATAGCCCGTGGTGCCGTCCTCGCTCAGGCAGAAGTAGATGTCGTCGTTCACGGTGTTCAGCGGGTAGCCCATGTTCTCCGGATCGCCCCAGCTGCACTGGTCGTGGTCGAGCATCACGCTCTTGAAGATGTCGTAGCCGCCCATGGTGCCATGGCCGTTCGAGCTGAAGAAGAGGGTGGTGCCGTCACTGTGCAGGAAAGGCGCATCCTCATCGAACGGCGTGTTGATCGTGGGCCCCAGGTTCAAGGGCAGGCTCCACTCGCCGTTGGGCAGGCGCCGGATCCGGTACAGGTCACGCCCGCCGAAGCCTCCGGGCCGGTCGCTCGTGAAGTAGATCTCCTCCCCATCGGGGCTCAGCGTGGCACTGCGTTCGTGGTGCTCGCTGTTGATGCGCTCGGTCATCAGTTCGGGCATGTTCCACAGGGCCACCGATCGCTTGCTCTCGAACAGGTCGCCGCTCACCAGGCCCTGCCCCGTTCGGTAGATGATCATGCTGGTGCCGTCGGCGGAAAGGCCCACCGTGGCGTCCTGCAGGGCCGTGTTCAACGGCACGCCCGCGTTCACCGCGTTCGACCACACCTCGTCCAAACGCCGCGCCATGTAGATGTCCTCGAACCACTGTCCGTTCGGGTCCTTCAGGCCTCCGGTGGTGCCCTCGCGGCGCGAGGTGAAGTACATCGTGTTCCCATCCGCCGTCACCAGCGGGCAGTAGTCGTGCGCCGGTGAATTGATCAGCGCACCGAGGTTCCGGACGGTCAGGTCCACCGGCGTGCGCACCAGCGCCTTCGCATTGCGGCAGATGGCCATCGAGCGGTCCACCTCCGCATCGGCCACCAGCCGGTGTTTGGTGGCCTTGTACCGGTTCAGGAGGTCGATGGCCTCATCGAAGCGCTCCTGGCGGTGACGGGCCAGGCCCAGGTGGTACAGAGCCTCAGGATGACCGTTCCGGAGCGCACGCTCGAACAAGGGTGCGGCCTTGTGCCGTGCACCGGGGATCTGCGCATAGCACAGACCCAGTTCGTGCGCCACCTCGGCGAACGTGGTGTCCACGTTCTCCAGCCGTCGATAGATCTTGGCCGCCTCTACATGGTCCTCCACCGCCAGCAGCATCTTGGCCTCGTCCAGCATGCGGTTGTGCACGCGGGTGTAGTTGGCCTGGCCCCAGGCGGCCACGGGCGCGATCAGCATCAACAGGAACGGGAACGGGTAGCGGTGGCTCATGCGGTTCAGATTCATCGGATCAAGGTCACATCTCCTTTCAAGGTCTCCTCCCGGCCGTCACTGAAGCGGGCCCGGGCCTTCCAGGCGTACACGTCCTGCTTCGCAGGCTGGCCGCGGTAGAAGCCGTCCCAGCCCTGCTTCACATCGAACGTCTCGAAGACCAGCTCACCCCAGCGGTTGAAGACCTGGAGGTGGTAGTCCTCCACGCCCTCCTGCACGGGGAAGAAGAAATCGTTGCTCATCGAGTTCGGGTCGTACAGGCCATCCGTGGGCCCGTCGCTGTTCGGGGTGAACGCGTTCGGGAAGGCGATCTCGCCGGAAGCGATGCCGGTCACCGCATCGGCCACCACGAAGGTGTCCGGGCAGTTCCAGGCGTTGTTGGCGATCAGGCTCACGGTGTAGCTGCCCGGGTCGGTGTACGTGTGCACGGGGTTCAGCAGCGCGCTCGTGGTGCCGTCCCCGAAGTCCCATGCATAACTGTCCGCATTGCCGCTCAGGTTGTAGCAGTACACCGGCTGCCCGGGCACCACCACCTCCTCTGGCTGCAGCACGAAGTAGGCCGTGGCGCTCGGATGCACCACGATGGAATCGATGTGCACCGCCGTGTTCACCGTGCCGCCCGGCCCGTACGCCGTTAGCATCACGGTGTAGGTGCCCGGCAGGGTGTAGGTATACACGGGATCGTCGGCCGTGCTCGAACCACCGTCCCCGAAGTTCCACAGATAGCCCTCCCCGAGGAGCGAGGTGTTCGTGAACTGCACGGTGAGCGGCGCACAGCCCTCCCCCGAACCGATGAAGGCGGCCGTGGGATAGGGTGGCTCGATGGTCACCACCTGCGTCGCCGTATCGCTGCACACGTTGTCCGTCACCACCAGCATGATGGTGAACTGGCCCCAGGTGCCATAGGTGTACGATCCGGGCTGCACACCGCTCAGCGTGCCGCCATCGCCCATGCTCCAGTCGTGGGTCCAGGGCCCCGGTCCGGTGTTGTTGATCAGGCTCACCGTGGAGGCCGGGAACTGCTGGATGAAGGGCGTGGCCTGGAACTGCGCGGTGGGTGAAGGATGCACCACCACGTTCATCTGCTCGGTATCCGTGCATCCCCAGGCCGAAGTGGCCGTCAGCGTCACCGTCCAGGTCTGGTTCGCGGGTGTGCCGTTCACGTACGTATGTGTGGGGGCGTTGCCCACGAGCGTGACGCCGTCGCCCATGTCCCACAGGTAGCTCGAGGCCCCCGTGCTCATGTTCACTGGCGTATAGGCCAGCGGCGAACACCCGTCGGCGGGGGCTGTGAACGCGGCCGTGATCGCCGGATACACCTGGATCACCGCCTGCGCCGTGTCCATGCAACCGTGTACGCTCGTGCCCACCTGGGTGATGGTGAAGGACACCGGCACGCTGTCGGCATGGGCATAGGTGTGCGCCACGTTGCCCGGAGCTCCGCTCTGCTGGGTGCCGTCACCCCAGGTCCAGATGATCGTCGTCGCCCCGATCGACAGGTCCTGCGCGCTCAGTGGGAATGGCTGGCAACCGGCCAGCGCGCTCGGCACGAACTGGGCGATCGGCGCTGGATGCACCAACACGTCCACCTGGGCCGTATCGCTGCATCCGTAAGAGGAGGTGGCCACGAGCGTGGGGGTGAACACCACATCGGCGAGGCCTTGGTTGAGGTAGGTGTGCGCCGGGCTCGGTTGCGAGCTGGCCCCACCGTCCCCGAAGGTCCAGAAGTGGCTCGTGGCACCGATGGAGAGGTTCGCGAGGTCCGGATCGAAGGGCGCACAGCCCACCGTGTCGGCCGTGAACTGGGCGATCACCGCCGGGTACACCTGCACCTGGCCTGTGGCCGTGGCGCTGCATCCATGCACGTTCGCGGCCGTCAGCCCGATGGTGAACGTCTGCGGCGCGGTCAGGAAGTTGGACCAGGTGTGCCCATGCACCGCGGCCGACGTGTCCGAGGTACCGCCGTCGCCGTAGCTCCAGTTGAACGCGACCGCCCCCTGGCTCGTGTTCGTGAGCTGTGCGGTGAGCGGGTGGCAACCCTGCAGCAGATCGGTGGTGAAGGCCGCCGTGGGCATGGGGAACACGGTCACCTGGTCATAGGTGGTGTCCACGCAGCCGAAGGCGTTCGCCCCGATCATTGTCACCGGGTAGGTCACCACGGCTCCCGTGATGTTGAGGTAGGTGTGCGTGGGCGAGGGACCCGTGCCCGTGGCACCGTCACCGAAATCCCACTGGTGGCTCACCGCCCCGACGATCGTGGGGAAGGTGACCGTGAGCGGGGAGCAGCCGCTGTCCGGCTGGGTGGCGAAGGTGAACTGCGGCATCGGGTACACCAGCAGCGTCGTCCTCGCCGTGTCCACGCAGCCCGCGGCCGAGGTGGCGATCAGTTGCACGGTGTTCGTCTGCAGGAGCAAGGTGTTGTTCACGTACTGATGCGCCGGGGACACGGCGGTGCTCGTACCGCCATCACCGAAGTCCCAGGCGTAGGAACCGGCCCCCGTGCTGGTGTTGGTGAACTGCACATCGAGCGGAGCGCAACCGGGAAGGGCGTTGTGGGTGAACCCGGCCACCACGGGCGGGGCCACGGTGATGAGCGCCGTGGCCGTGTCCGAGCAGCCGAACAATGTGCTCGCGATCAGCATCACGGTGTCCACCACATCGGTGGGGCCTGCGTTCTGAAAGATGTGCGACGGCGCGGTGGCCGTGCTGGTGGTGCCATCGCCGAAGTCCCAGGCGTAGCTCACCGCCCCGGAGCTCGTGTTGGTGAACTGCACGTCCAGCGGCGAACAACCGATGCTGGGCACCGGCAGGAAGGCCGCCGTGGGCAGGGCTTCCACCAGCACGTTCTGCACCCCGGTGCCGCCGCAATAGGGCGTGGTCACGGTCAGGGTCACGGTATGGCCCCCGTTGCCGGCATAGAGATGCGTGGGATCCTCCAGCGTGGAGGTGGCGCCATCGCCGAAGTCCCAGGCCCACTGCACCACCGGGTTGCCTGGCTCGGTCACCGTCTGGTCCGAGAACTGGGCGGCCACACCCTCGCACACGTTCTGCGCGCCGATCTGCACCACTGGCGGGGCATACACGTGGATATCGTGCGTATGCGTGTCCTGACAGCCGTCGGAGTTCGTCACCGTCAGCGTCACCGTGTAGGTGCCCGGTGTGCCATAGAAGTGCGGTGTCGGCTCGAAGGCGGCGATGATCGTGCCGTCCCCCAGGTCCCACAGATGGCTCACCGCGTTCACCGAGGTGTTGGTGAAGGTCACCGTGAGCGAGTCGCAGGCCGCGTCCTGGTCCACGGTGAAGTCCGCCGTGGGGCTGGGCAGCACCACGACGGTCACTGAAGCGGTATCGGCGCAACCCGCGGTGGCGCCCTGGATGCTGGCGGCGTAGGAGACCACGAAGGTGCCCGGTGTGCCATAGGTGTGCGACTGATCACCTGCGCCGGTCCACTGGAAGCCGGCTCCCGTGCCGAAGTCCCACTCGAAGAAGTTCGCGCCGCCACCGGTCGTCTGATCGAAGGCGATCGTGCCTCCGGCGCACACGGTGTCCGGCGTGGCGCTGAGCGAGACGTTCGGCGGCGGCACGATCGTGATCTGCACGTACGCCGTGTCGATGCCGCAGTAGTTGCTGTCCAGCAGCATCACCTCGTACGTGCCGATGCCCGGATATTGGATGGTGCGCGGAAAGGTGGGTGGCCAGGGGGCCCAGTTGATGATGGAATCGTGGCCCTGCCCCCAGTAGTCACCGAAGTTCCAGTACTCGAAGCGCTGGTAGATGTTGCCCTGCTGAAGGCAGTTTCGGTCGGTGACGTTGAGGAAGGTGACCGTCCGGTCGGGCCAGCACAGCAGCGTGGCGCTCGGAGCGATCTGCGCACTGTCGATGTCCCACACCCGGATCGGGTTGAAGGTGGCCACGCTCGGTCCACCTTGCAGCGTGTTGCAGGTGTTCTCCGCATATAGACGCACCGTGGTCTCGCAGCTCACCGTGCCCGGCATGTAGGTGTGCGTCACCGTCTGCCCGAGGTTGGTGTGGTCGTACACCAGCTGGGTGCTCGCGTCGCCGAAATCCCAGGTGAACACCGTGTTCGGCGATACGTTGGTGCTGGAGTTGATGAAGTCCACCGCCTGCGGGGCGCAGACCTGGGTGAGGCCGCCCACAGGGATCTGGATGGAGGCGCTCGTGCTCTCCTCCATGATCACGGTGCCGGTGACCACGCAGCCGCTGACCAGTTCGGTGAAGGTCACGGTGTACTCGGCCACGGCCGGGGCGTAGACGTGCGTCACCGTGCCCGGGGCGATCAGCGAGCCGCCCACATGCAGCGGGCTGCCATCGCCCCAGTTGATCGTGAAGCCGCCGACGATGTTCTGCGGGGAGGCGATCACCAGCGTGAACGGACCACCGGAACAGCTGTACCACTCGGCGGTATCGCTCGGGTTGCCCCAATAGTCGTAGAGCTGCGGGCATTGCGCCTGCCCCCGGCCCGCCAGGGACAGGGCCGCCAGCAGGCCGGCCACGCGCACGAAGCTCATCGGGGTCCGCATCATTCCGCCCCTTCCTACGGCATCCCTGGCGCGAAGGATACCGGCGAACCCTGGCCTTCGACCGGCGTACAACGGCCATCGACCACTTCCCTTCCCCCATGGAACGATTCGACCTATGCGTCATCGGTGGTGGGCCCGCCGGCTATGCGGCCGCCATGCGCGCCATCGATCTTGGCCTGCGCACCCTGCTGGTGGAGAAGGACCGCATCGGTGGCACCGGCATCTACAACGGCGCGCTGATGTCCAAGACGCTGTGGGAGATCGCCCAACGTGTGGCCAGCACCAACGCCATGGTCCGCACCCGCGGCATCCCGCCCTTTCAACCGTCGTGGTCGGGCATCACCCGCTCGGTGAACGAGGCCGTCTTCGAACGCAAATACCTCTATGCATGCCACATGCAGCTGCTGGAAAGTCAAGGCCGCCTGTTCCAGCACGCCCGTGGCAACGCGTCCTTCATCGGACCGCATCTCGTGGCCATCGACCTGGCCGGCCAGCGCCGGGTGATCGAGGCGGACCATGTGGTGATCGCCACAGGCTCCAAGCCCCGTTCACTTCCGGGCCTGGCGGCCGATGAACGACGCATCCTCACCAGCGATGGCATCTTCCAGCTCGATGAGCTTCCGGAGAGCATCGTCATCGTCGGCGCAGGCGTCATCGGCTGCGAGTTCGCCACCATCCTCAGCCACCTGGGCCGCACCCGCGTGCACCTCATCGACCGCGCCGAGCGCATCCTGCCCTTCGAGGACGCCGACATCAGTGAGCTGGTGGCCGGCAACCTGGAACGCAACGGTGTGGTGATCCACCGCTCCGCCAAGCTCGAACGCCTGGAAGCCATGCCCCACGGGGTGGAGTACGACCTGAGCTACGCGAACGGCGGCACCGAGCGCGTCACCGTGGAGAAGGCCCTGTTGTCCGTGGGACGTACGCCCAACCTTCACGGCCTTGGTCTTGAACAGGCCGGGCTCACCGTGGACCCGCGCACCGGAGCCCTGGCCGTGGACGGCATCCGCACCGCACAGGACCACATCCTGGTGGTGGGCGATGCGACGGGCAGCAACATGCTGGTGAACCTCGGTGAGCTGGAAGGCCGTCATGCCGCCGAGCTCATCGCCGGCCGGCAACCCAAACCCATCAGCTATGGGCAGGTCAGCAGCATCATGTTCCTCGATCCGGAAGTGGCCGGGGTGGGGCTGAACGAACAGGAGTGCCGCCGCCAGGGCATCGCGCACCGCGTGGCCCGGATCGATTATAGCTGCCTGGCCCGTGCCATCGCCATGCGGCGCACCCAGGGCTTCTTCAAGGTGATCGTCACCGACGATGAGCACATGCATATCCTGGGCATGCGCGCCGTGGGCGAGCATGCCTCCAGCGCCATCGAGGCGGTGGCCCTGCTGATGCATATGGGCCAGGGCATCCAGCACCTGGCCGAACTCGTCCATCCGCACCCCAGCATCACCGAGGGGGTGCAGGAATGCGCCCGCATCCTGATGGGCACCAGCATCTTCAAGCCGGAAGTGTTCGGCGACCGCATGCTGAGCCGCACGTGGCGCCCATCCTCGGCGGTGGAACAGGCGGCCTGATCAGGGCGTGCCGGGGTCCTGAAAGCGCGGATCGTTCACGAAGTCGTGGTCCGTGAGCGCGTTCAGGAAGGCCACCAACGCCGCCTTGTCCGACGCAGGCAGCTGCAGACCGCCCTGCGTATGCTTCATGAAGGGGCTGATGGTCTCCGACGGGATGCCGCCCGAGTTGTAGTGCCCGATCACCTCCTCCAGGGTCTGGAAGCGGCCGTCGTGCATGTAGGGCCCCGAGAGCGCCACGTTGCGCAGGGTGGGCACCTTGAACTTGGCCCGGTCCAACGGATCGGCGGTGACCTCATACCGCCCCAGGTCCGTGAAGATGGAATCCAGTCCGTTGTTCTCGAACTGGCCGTTCGTGAACAGGCCACCCACCTGCGTATGGCAGTGGAAGCAGTCGGCGCCCCATTGGCCGCCCTGGCCCGCCGCGGGATCACCACCTTCGAGCTGCGTAAGGATGAAGCCGCGCTGCTCCTGCTGGGTGAAGACCGCCTCGCCTCGCGCCACCTTGTCCACCTTGGAGTTGGCGCTGATCATGGTGCGCAGGAATTGCGCGATCGCCTTCGCCACCAGCGTGCTGTCGATGACCTCGGTGTTGAACGCCTCGATGAACAAGGCCCTGTACGCGCTGTCCGCCTGCAGCTTCGCCACCGCGTTCGGCCAGATCTCGTGCATCTCCACCGGGTCGATCACGGGCATCAGGATCTGCTCCTCCAGCGTGGCCTTGCGACCATCCCAGAAAAAGCTCGTCTCCCAGCCTAGGTTCATCAGGGCCATGCTGTTGCGCCGGCCCTCGATGCCATCGATGCCCAGGCTGAAGGCGTTCGGACCGTCGCTGAAGGCCGTGGCGGGCGCATGGCAGCTCGAGCAACTCTGCGTGTTGTCCCCGCTCAGGCGCTCCTCATAGAACAGGTAGCGTCCCAGTTCCACCCCTTTCACCGTGATCGGGTTGTCCGCCGGGATCAGCATCGGCGGGAAGTTCGCGGGTGTCACCAGTGGGTAGGGCGTTGGGTCATAGACAGGCCCGTTGCTGCCGCCACCCCCACCTCCCGAGGGCGGGTCCGGGCCGGGCTTGCGGCAACTGGCGATGGCCATCACGCCGAAGGCGATGGCTGCGAGGATGCGGGTGCGGGTTCCGATCATGGCACTTGGTCCAGGCTGCGTTCGTCCGTCAAGGCATGCAGGAAGGCCAGAAGGTCGGCACGCTCTTGCGCGGAAAGCGTGAACGGGGTCATCAGCGGGTCCTTGTTGGGGTGCGACAGGCCACCGCTCGCGAAGTGGTCCACCACTTCCTCCAGCGTGGCCATGGCCCCGTCATGCATGTACGGCGCCGTGAGGGCGATGTTGCGCAGGGTGGGCACCTTGAACTTGCCTTCGTCCGCGGGATCGAGGGAGATCCGCGCCCGCCCAGGGTCCGCGTAGGTGCTGTACTGGCCCACGTTGCGGTAACTGTGGTCGCTGAGGTCGAATCCCCCATGGCAATCCGTGCAGCCCGCCACCGGTCCGGAGAACAGCTCCCAGCCCCGCACCTCGCTGTCGGTGAGCGCCGTGGTCTCGCCCTGGTACAGGTAGCGGTCGAAGCGGGACCAGCCGCTGATGAGCGTACGCTCGTAGTTGGCGATGGCCCGGGTGATCACGTACGGGTCCAGCGGACGACCATAGGCCTGCTGGCTCAGACTGCGATAAGGTTCCACCTCGCGCAGGTCATCGGCCGCCGTGATGATGCTGTGGTCCATCTCCAGGTCGTCGTGGATGGGCGCCAGCACCTGCAGTTCCAAGGTGGGCACCCCACCATCGCGGAAGAGCGCCGGATGGTAGGCCACATTGGCCAGCGTAGGCGAATTCCGCAGTCCAGGCTGCTGAGACACCCCGAGGCTGAGCGCCACCGTATCGCTGAAGGCCCGGTCCGTGAAATGACAACCGGCGCAGCTCAAGGTGCCCGTTCGGGAGAGGTGGGGCTCGAAGAAGAGCTGCTTGCCCAGTTCCACGCTGGCCCTGGATAGCGGATTGTCGGCCGGCACCGGAGGAGCAGGCATCCAAGCAGGCAGGTCCAGCATGAAGGGCTCGGCCGCGCCGTCCTGCTGCATCAATTCATCTTTCCCGCAGCCCGTCAGCGCCATCACCAGCACCGCTATGCCCACCCGTCCCTTCACTCCACCACGATGCTGTTGACCACGTTGTCCGTGAAGCGCATGGCGAGCGTCAGGTTGTCCCCGTGGGCCTGATGGTCCACGGCCAGGTCGATCACGACCCCGTTGTCATGGAAGAACCGGTCCACCTCAAAGCGAAGGACCAGCTCGGTGGTGTCGCCCCCCACCACGGTGAATGGCGCGGCGAAGTCCAGGTCGCGCACCCGGTAGCAGGGCTCCATGCCCGTATGGATGGAGAACAGGCTCATCGGTGCACCGGTGCTGTTCGGATCGGTGTCGTACCGGCCATCGAACATCACGAAGCGATAGCCGGTGGCCCAGGTCCAATAGGTGCCGTTGCTCACGCTCAGGGGGTGACCCACCGGATAGAGCACGGGGTCGGAGGTGTTCAGGTCCTGCGGCACGCCCAAGCCCAGGTGCAGGCCGCTGTAACTGCCGGCCTCGGCGGTGTACACCTCGCTGTCCCCTCCATTGAGGGCGTCGAACAATGCGATGTCCGTCAGCGCGGATGCGCCGCCCGGTCCGGTCAAGCGCAGTTCGGCGAGGTACAGCTTCAGCACCTCCACCTGGGTGCGGTAGTTGCTCACGTTCAGGTTCACCTGCCCGGCCTGAAGCGGCTGCCCCTGCCAGGTGGCCTCCACCTTCAGGCGAACGTGGCCTTCGGGGCCATCCACATTATAAGGCTTGTGGCAGCCGGCCAGCAGGGCGGCCGGGACGGTCAGCAGCGCGGTCGTGCGGAAGATGGGGAGCATGGGCGTTCGGGTGTGGTGAATGGATGCCTTCGGGCAGCGGTCCGTTGCCTGGCGCTCAAATGTATGACGGTACCGGGCTGCGGAGGGTGAGCTTGGTCACGTTCAGGGATCCCTACCTGGAACGGCTGGCCGGGTGGTGCGGTTCGTGGGAAGGCGTTGACCATCACTTTGGTCAGGTCGTCTTCCATCTTGTTCTATTCATCCATGGTCCTCCTTCCAATTTGACCACTGCTCCGTGGCCCTTCAACACCCCGGCCTTCTACCTTCGAACCCCATGTTCCAGGTGCTGCACAGCTCCGCCGGTTCGGGCAAGACCCACGCCTTGGTGAAGCGCTACCTGGTGCTGGCCCTGCGGCCTGACCGGCCCACGGCCTACCGCGGGATCCTGGCGCTGACCTTCACCAACAAGGCCGCCGGCGAGATGAAGGAGCGGGTGCTGCACTACCTGCGGTCGCTGACCGACCGCACGCACGACGACGCCCGGATCGCCGACCTGCTGGACGCCCTGCGGGGCGCGCACGGTCTTGCACCCGATGCCGCGGCCGCACACGCCCACACCGTGCTGCGCCACATGCTGCACCACTGGTCCGACCTCTCGATCACCACCATCGACGCCTTCGTGCGCCGCCTGGTGCGCCCCTTCGCGCGCGACCTTCAACTGGACCACGAGCTGCGCATGACCACCGACCAGCAGTGGTACCGCGACCGTGCGGTGGACCTGCTGCTGCAGGCTGCCGGCCGCGACCCCGCCCTCACCGAGGTGTTGGTGGCCGCGTGCAGCCGTCTGGTGGAGGACGAGGCGCGGTGGAACCCGGCCGCCCCCTTTTCCGAGCTGGTGAAGATGCTCGACGACGAGGAGAGCGTACGCCACCTGGAGCAGCTCGCCGCCGTGAGCGCCGGAACGCTGCTGCTCACCGATGCGGCGCTGCGCTCCGCGATCCGCGACTTCCGCCAGGAGGCCCGCACCCTGGGCCGCACCGCCCTGGACGCCCTGGCCGCCGCCCAGCTGGAGGCTGCGGACCTGGCGAACACCACGAAGGGATTCCATTCCGTTCTAACGAAGCTGGCCGACTTCAAGGACGACCCGCTCGAGGTGGGCACCAACGCGGGGAAGCCACTGGCCACGGGCGTGTGGTGGAGCGGCAAGGCCTCCGCCTCGGCACGCGAAGCCCTGCAACGCCTGGCCCCGGAGCTTGAGCAGGTCCTTACGACCGTGCAGCGCTGGCAGGAGGAAGGCCGCTTCACCGACCACTGGCTGCGGCTCCTCATCCGCCGCGACCTGATGGCGATGGGCGCCATGAGCGCCCTGTCCGATGCGCTGCGCAGCGCCAAGGACGAGGATGGTGTCACCTTCTTCCAAGACCTCACCCGCGCGGTGGAACGCGTGGTGCGCGAAGAGCCCGTGCCCTTCCTGTACGAACGCCTCGGCCAGCGTTTCCAGCACTTCCTCATCGATGAGTTCCAGGACACCTCGGTGATGCAGTGGCACGCGCTGCTGCCGCTGGCGGAGAACGCCCTGGCCAACGGTGGGTCGGTGCTGCTGGTGGGCGATGCCAAGCAGGCGATCTATCGCTGGCGCAATGGTGAGGTCCGCCAGTTCAAGGCCCTGCCCGCCCTGCACGGGCGCGACCAGCTTTCCGACGGTACGCGTCGCGAAGCCTTCCTGATGGCCTCCGCCGTCCCGATCGAACCGCTGCGCGACAACCACCGCTCGTCGGCCACCATCGTGGGGTTCAACAACGCCTTGTTCGACCGGTTGCACGCGCTGATGCCCGAGGCCCTGCGCCCCATCTACGATGAACAGGCGCAGACCGCGCGCAAGCCTGCCGGCGGGCTCGTGCGCCTGGAGGCAGTGCCGGTCACGAAGGAAGAGCAGGAGGAGATGCCATGGATCGAAGCCTGGTTGCTGCACGGCGTGGCCGGATGCCTGGAGGACGGTCACCGCGCCGGAGACATCGCCGTGCTGGTGCGCACCGGTGCGCAGGGTTCGCAAGTGGCCCGCGCGCTAAGCCGTGCCGGGCACGCGGTGATCAGCCCCGACGGTCTGCGCCTGAAGGGTGACGCGGCCGTGGACCTCGTGCTGTCGCTGCTGCGGCTGGATCGGCGGGCGGACGACCACACGGCGTTGCAAGCCCTGGCCGCGGCCGTGGCGGCCGGCGTGCTGCCGATGGATCGCATCAACCCTCCGGAGGACGCACCGCCCGGCACCGCGCTCCAGCGCCTGAACGCCTGCCTTCCCCCGAATAAACGCCCCCCCGCCACCCTCCTGGACCGCGTGCTGGGCCATGTGGAACGGTGCGGCCTCGACCCCGCGACCGATGCCTTCCTCAACGCGCTGCTGGACGCCGTGCGCGAACACCAGCAGGCCCATGGTCACGACCCGTCCGGATTCCTGGACCACTGGGAACGGGGCTATTCGGAACGATCCATCACAGCCCCCGCCGGGCTGAACGCCATCCAGGTGATGACCATCCACAAGGCCAAGGGCCTGCAGTTCCCCGTGGTCTTCGTACCCTTCACCAGGATGTCCGGCAGCGGCAACAAGGGCACGAGCGTGTGGACCCCGCCCGGTGATGTGGCACCCGAACTCCCCACCGCACGCCTCACCTTCAAGGGACGCAAGGCCCCCGGGATCCCCGCCGTCGAGAACGAGCTGGCCATGCAGGACCTGGACGCGCTCGATCTACTTTATGTGGCCTTCACCCGGCCGGAACAGCGTCTGTACGCCGCCGTTCCCCAGCAACACGGCGACGCGATCACCAAAGCCCTGTTGGTCCATCTGGTGACGTTGGGCGGCACGCTGGAGACGGGGCTCACCATCGGGGAGCGGACCGCTGCGAGGGCATCTTCAGCACAGCAGGTCAACGATCCGGTGCTGCGCTCCCTGCCTCCCGGTGGTGGCGTGCAGCTGCTGGTGCGCGACACCCTGCGCGATGACGCGCCCATCGGGGCGGATGCACGGCGTATCACCGGCCAAACCTTGCACGATCTGCTGTCGCGGGTGCGGACGGCGGCGGACCTCGACGCGGCATTGACCACCGCCGTGGCCTGCGGCGACCTGCGTCCGGAGGACCGTGATGAATGGCGGCCCCGGCTCTCGGCCCTGTTCGACCGGTCGGACCTCGCACCGTGGTTCGGACCGGGGCTCGATGTGCTCACCGAAACGCCCTTGATCCTGAGCGACGGGCGCAGTGCGCGCCCCGACCGTCTGGTGCGCGCCGCCGCCGGCTGGGGCGTGCTCGACATCAAGACCGGTCATCCGCACGCCGCCCACGCCGAACAGGTGCGCGGGTACATGAACGTGCTGCGCAGCGTCACCGGATCACCCGTGCACGGCGCGTTGCTCTACCTCGCCTCCGGAACCCTCGAACCCATCGCATGAGCACCGCGGTCACCTGGCGGACCCTCCCCTTCAACGCGCTCGACGTGGACACCCTGTACGCGCTGCTGCGCCTGCGCACCGACGTGTTCGTGGTGGAGCAGAACTGTCCCTATCCCGAACTGGACGACCGCGATCGGAGCGCCCTGCATGTGATCGGCCGCGATGCATCGGACCGGGTGGTGGCCTACGCGCGCATCCTTCCGCCTGGCGAGGACGGTCTGCCGGCGGTGGGCCGCGTGGTGGTGGACAGCGCACAACGCGGCACCGGCCTCGGGCACGCGCTGATGCGCGAAGTGCTCACCGTGCTCCAGCGCACCTACGGCAGGATCGACAGCCGCATGTCCGCGCAGGCCCACCTGGAGGGCTTCTATGCCGCCCACGGGTACGCGCGGCACGGCGAGGTCTTCGACCTGGACGGCATTCCGCACATCGCCATGCGCCTCAGCGCACCAGCGTGATCGAACCGACGAACTCGTAGCGCTCGGGGCCGTGCTCGGCCAGCCACGCCTTGTAGGTGTACACCCCGATCGGCAGCCCGGCGCCATCCCAACCCGCCTTGGGGTCCTGCGTGTGGAAGAGGCGCGTGCCCCATCGGTCGAAGATGGCCAGATCGTACTCGCGCGCCCCGATCACCACCGGCAGCCACTGGTCGTTCAGGCCATCGCCGTCCGGTGTGAACGCGTTCGGTGCGTGGAACAGCGACCCGGTGACGATCACGCGGATGCTCGTGGTGTCCCTGCAGCCCAGTCCGCTCGTCACCACCTGCACCACCTCGAACGTGCCCGCTTCCTGGAACACGTACGTGAAGGTGGGCGTGGTGAAGGTGCTTCCTTCCACCGTGTACAGCCAGCTGTCGGCATCCACCGAGGCGTCGTTGATCGTCACGTCGGGGTTCAGCACATCCACCACCGGAGTGCTGGTGTACAGGCCTGCGGTCGGCGGCACCCATACCTGAACGGCTGCGGGGCGCAGGAGGCTCACCGTGTCGATGCACCCGCTGTCCGTCATCACCGTGAGCCGCACATCGTACTGGCCCTCCACGGTGTACGTATGCACCGGCAGGCTGTCCGTGCTCGTGGTGCCGTCGCCCAGGTCCCACGCGTAGCTCATGGGCGTCCAGGCGGTGCTCTGGTTGTTGAACCGCACCTCCAGGGGCAGGCAGCCCATCGTGTCCGTGGTGAATAGCGGGACCGGCGGTGGGAACACCTCCACGGTGTCCGTGTAGCTGTCCGTGCAGCCGTGGTCCGATAACGTGACCGTGATAACCTGATCGCCCGGTTGCACGAAGGTGGCTCCGATGGTCGGTCCGCTCATCTGCTGCGGTGCCCCACCGGGCCCGAGGTCCCACAACACGCTCGCTTGTGCGGTGAAGTTGCCCGTGACGGTCAGCGGCACCGCGCCTGCGCCCAGGCATTGGATGGGCGGCGGTGTGAAGGCCGGTTGAAGCGGTGGATAGATCTCGAACGAAGCGTAGGAGGTGTCGCCACAGGGCCATCCGGGGTTCACGATCAGCATCACGCTGTACACGCCCGTATCGCCGTACGTGTAGGTGGGTGCGAACTGGCTGCTGGTATCGGTGCTGCTGTTCGGATCGCCGAAGTCCCAGAAATAGCTGCTGCCGCCGATGCTCTGGTTCACCATGTTCACCTGGTAGCCGTCGCAAAAGACCTGCTGCTGCTGGATGGAGCTGAGGATCGTGACCACACAGGGCACCGCGTCGAAGCGGAAGTCCCGCCGCACCTCGCTGAGCAATACGCCCCCGCGGTACTCCTTCACGCACACCCCCACCACGTAGCTGCCCACCTGGCTGGGCGTCACGGTGAGCTGGCCCGTGACCGGATCGACGGCCAGCGGCGGGTTCGCGTCCATCTGGTAGGCCTGCGAATAGCCCAGCGCCCAGAGCACCGGCGTATACGGCGGCCCCGCAGGCGGCGAGGGCAGCGGGTTGAACGGATCACCCCCGGTGAACGGGGTGCACAGCTCGTACACCAGCAGATCGCCGTCGGGGTCCGTGGCCGAATGGTCGAAGGTCATGTTCTGTCCCACGCACAGCGCGATCGGCGGATACGCGTTGAACACCGGGCTGGAGTTGGCCCCGGTCTGGTTGGCGTTGGGCACGGCCACCGTGCAGGTGAGCCCCTCGTCGCCCGGGTTGGCCACATTGAGGATGCTCGGCGTGCGGCAGCAGCGCTGATAGCTCACCACGTAACCGCCCGGGATGGGCGGCAGATCGAGCACGATGCTGTACTCCGCCTGCTCCACGCAGATGGTGGGCGGCGCCGTGAGGCAGGGGTTGTTCAACACCACGGGCACCGGCGTGGAGCCCGGGAACGGGATGAACTCCGAGAACAGGTAGGTCCCCGACCCATCGAAGATGCCCAGCTCGGCCTGCGCGTCGAAACCGGTCCCGTTGACGTTGTTGGGCCCGCAGTCGCGGTACAGCTGCAGGGTGAACAGGTAGCTGTCGCCCCCCTGATTCACGTAGTAGAGCTCGCCACCGATGATGTGCGTGGCCAGGGCCGGAGCGGCCCTGCACAGGATCCCGAACAGCACCAGGGTGCGCATCATCTGTGGGAATGACGACAAGGTAAGCCCCCGGGTTGTTCGGACGGACCGATCGAACGAGGAACGGGTTCAGCCGGCGGACCGGGCGGCCACCGCCTCGTACTCCTTCACGGACACCGGCAAGTAGGCCCCGTCCGACCCGCACAGCATGTCCATCACCCGCACCCGCTCGGGATAGGCCCGGGCCTCCACCGTGTGCCGAAGGACCTTGCTGCCGATGAGCTGCAGCTCCTCGAAACGGTCCGCCGCATCGATGCGGTAGTAGTTCGTGCCGTGGGCCGAACGCCGGTACTGGGGAAAGTCGCTGTGCATGCCCGGGGCGCCGTTCGCGCCGCTAATTTGCACGCCCCGATGGCATTCCTGCGCCTCCTGGCCGAGCGGCTTCTGCACGATCATGGCACGGACCTGGCGCGCGTGGCCGTGGTGCTGCCCAGCCGGCGCGCGGGGCTTCACCTCCAGCGGCACCTGGCGCACGCGCATGGAGCCCCGCTCTGGAGCCCCGACCTGCTCACGCCCGACGGCTTCCTGGAACGCTTGTCCGGCCTGCGCGAACAGCCCGTCCACCTCACCCTGCTCGATATGCACGCAGTGCATCGCCACCTGAAGGGCGCCGCAGCGGACGACCTCCACACCTTCCTGGGTTGGGCCCCCACGGCCCTGCACGACATGAACGAGGTGGACGAGCACTTGCTGGACCGGGAGGTCGCTTACCGTGACCTGCGGCACATCGAGGAGATCGACGCCTGGAGCTTCAGGGGGGGCGCATTGAGCGAAGGCCAGCAGCGCCTGGCACACCACTGGGCGCACCATGCCGGGCTGCACCAGGGCCTGGAGGAACGGCTGTTGCCCGCCGGTACGGGCACCCGCGGCCTCATCGCCCGCGCGGCGGCGTCACGCATCACCGATGGAACCCACCCCCTGCCGTGGACGCGGGTATGGTGCGCCGGACTCAACGCGCTCTCTCCCGCGATGCATCGCGTCCTGGACGCGCTCCGGCACCGTGGCATCGCCCGCTTCGCCTGGGATGCCGACAGCCATTACCTGAACGACCCGCTGCAGGAGGCCGGTCGTGCCCTGCGCAGTGCCATCGGGCGCCACGGTCCCGGTGAACTGCCCGTCAGCACCCGGATCGGGAATGACCCACCCTCGGCGCACACCATCGCCCTGCCCAACACGATGGCCATGGTCCATGCCGCCGTCGAACAGGTGATCGAGCTGAGCGAGGAGGAACGGGCGCGCACCTGCGTGCTGCTGGCCGACCCGCACACCCTGCTGCCCTTCCTCAGCCTTCTTCCGGCCTCCTGCGCTCCGGTGAACGTGACCATGGGCCTTCCGCTGACCCAGCTGCCCCTGCACGGCCTCTTCGTCCAACATGCTCGCCTGCACAGCGGTAGCGATGGACGCTCGGTGCGCACCCGCGAACTCTCGGCCCTTCTGGACCATCCGGCCTGGGCGGATGCACGGCCCATCACCGAGCTGCGCGAGCGAACGGCGAACGAGCGCCGTGCCCACCTTCCGATCGCTGCCTTGTTCCAGGAGGGTGACGATGCCGTCCTTCTGGCGCTTCATCGCGCGCTATCGGCCGAAGGCACGGCCGCCCGCACGGCCCTAGTGGAAGCGGTGGTGCTGGCGAACCCCGACCCCTTCGTGCAGGAGCAGGCCCAACGCATCGGACAGGTGCTCGGCCAGGCCGCCACCGCCCTGGCCGGGAGCGGCCATCAGCCCGGAGAGGCGGGCGCGCTCGGCCTGGAGGAACGCCTGCTGCGGCAGGCCCGCGTGGACCTGCGCGGCGAGCCGATGGCCGGCCTTCAGGTGATGGGCATGCTGGAATCGCGGGCCACGGATCATGACCGGGTGATCGTCGTGGGGGCCAACGAGGGCAGCCTGCCTCCGGCCGAGCCCCCGCAAAGCTTCATCCCCGGTGAACTGCGTCACGCGCTCGGGCTTCCCCTCCGCGCCGACACCGACACCGTGGTGGCGCACACCTTCATGCGGCTGCTGCATCACGCCCGGGAGATCACCCTGCTGCACGTCTCGGGCGGCGATGTGGAGCAGGAGCGCAGCCGCTTCATCCTTCAGCTCGAGCACGAGCTTCCCGGTGTCCTGCGCCGGTCCAGCCTGCGTCCGTCCATGCCGCGACGCCCCGACGCGCGCCTGCACGTGACGATGACGCCCGAGCTGCGGCATCGCTTCCAACGCAAGGCCGAGCGTGGATTCAGCCCGACAGCGCTCAGCGACCTGCTCACCTGCCCGCTCAACTTCGTCTTCCGCCATGGGTGGAGTGTCGAGGAGGAGCAACCTCCCTCAGCCGCGCTGGAGGACCATGAACTGGGCACCCTGGTGCACGCCGTGTTCGAGTCCCTCTATGGCCCGTTCGTAGGGGGCATCATCCAGCCCGACGCCCTATCCGCCGGTCTTCCGGCGGCCTTGCGCGTGCTCGAAGACCGGATGCCGGAAGGGCTCCATGCCGAGGAAGGCCCCGTGCTGCTTCAGTTGGGAATGGCCCGGCAGGCGATCGAGCGAGCGGTGCGTCACGAGGTGGCGCGCCTGCGCAGTGGCACCGCCGTCACGCTTCTGGGCCTGGAGACACCTCTGTCCGCCGAGCTGCCCGAGGTCGCCCATGGCCAGCGGCATCTGGTGCGCCTGCACGGCCGCGTGGACCGTATCGACCGGCGCGATGGCCATGTGCATCTCGTGGACCTGAAGACCGGTCGCGTGGCCCCGCGCGATCTCGAGCTCACCCTGCCTGGTCCGTTGAAGGCCGACCACGGCAAGGCCGTGCAGTTGCTGACCTATGCCTGGCTGTGGCTCCGCAACGACCCGGAATGCCCGGCGGTGACCGCCGAGCTGCGTCCGCTGCGCAGCACCGAGGCCGTCAAAGGCCTGCCGCTGATCCTGAACGACCGAACGATCGTGCGTCGGCAGGACCTGTCGCTGATCGAGGAGGCGTTGGGATCGCTCATCCAAGACCTGTTCGATCCCGGAGCGGTGTTCGCCCATCGCCAGAAGAGCGCCTATTGCACCATCTGCCGCAGCTGAGCCCGGAACGAACAAAGGGTGCCGCAGCACCCTTTGTCCATGCCGTCAGGGGACCGGTCAGCGGTAGACGATCTTGTGCACGTCGGTAGTGCCTTTGCGCGTGATCTTCAGGTAGTAGATGCCGTTGCTGGAGGTGCGCAGGTCCATCTCCTTGCGATAGGTACCCTCGAAGCCGCGCAGCAGGTCGGTGAACACGCTTTGACCCAAGGTGTTCACCACCTCCACCTGGATGTCGGACGGTGTGGCCACCAGGAAGGAGAAGACGAACTGCCCATCGTTCGGGTTCGGCAGGATGGTCACCGCGCCGTCCAGCTCGCTCGCGTTGATCGACTTCTGATAGATGGTGCCAGTGCGATCGAGGCCGCCCAGGGACAGGTAGTAGTCCGCATTGTTGAGCGTTTCACCCGTCCAGCTGTCGTTCATCAGTTCCACGGCGGCCTCACCGGTGAAGGGGATGCTGAGCAGGGTGTACTCCCGGCCACCTTCCCAGTTGACCCCGGTGTTGCGGATGGCTTCGAAACCGAAGCCCGCATACACTTGGTAATTGAACGAGCCGCTTTCGCGAACACCGCCCGAAGGGGCGATCGGGATGTACGTCCGCGGACCCTCCGGCTGGGTCGCGTCGCCCAACTGAACGTTGGCACTGCGGTCCCAACGCAAGGTGAAGACCAGCGAACTGAAGATGCCGTCGAAATCCGCCGTGGGGCGGACGCGGACCTCCAGCTGGCCGTTGTTGGCGAACAGGCCGATATCGACCGGGCTCTGGGCCTGGACCATGGCGGCGGCCCCCAGCATCAAGGCCAGGCCGGTGGAACGAAGGGTAGTGGTGCTCATGCGCTTGCGTGTTCTGGAGTTGATCTGTTCCAGTGACCGGAACTGTGTCGGTCCCAAGGACGAGACGAAAGTAAGGCGAAGGGGATGCCTTGCGCAAGCGCACCCCACGAAAGGACGCGTGGATCACGCCGACCGGTCACGATCAGCCGATGAAACCACATGAACGCACCCCTGGAAAACCGAACAGGGGCCCGGTGTGGGCCCCTGCGCGGTAAACCTGCAAGGAATAGGATGGAACCAACGTCAGGGGTGGAAGATGTTCCCACTGACACCAACAAGACGTAGGTCGGTCCGGAGGGTTGCCTCCCTTCGTGATCAGAACATGAATTTGTACCCCACCCCGCGGTGGCTGAGGAAATGCACCGGGTTGCGCGGGTCGGGCTCGAACAGCTTGCGGAAGGCCACGATGAAGTTGTCGATGGTGCGGGTGGTCGGGAAGACATCGTAGCCCCAGACCTTGTGGAGGATCTCTTCGCGGGAGACCACCTCGCCGGCATGCTCGATCAGCAGCCGCAGGAGCATGACCTCGCGCTGGGAGAGGGTGCGCGAGCCGCCCACACCGCGCGCTTCGAAGGCCACCAGGTCCACCTCATTGGGCCCGAAACGGATCTTGTCCGGCACGGCGGCGGTTGGACGTTCGTCCGATCGCGCCACCAACTTGGCCACGCGCAACATCAGCTCCTCCAGGTCGAAGGGTTTGCCCAAATGGTCGTCGCCTGTCCGCAGACCGCGCACGCGGTCGGCGGTAGCCGTGCGCGCCGTCAGGAAGAGCACCGGCGTCCGGTCGCCCCCCAGCCGGGCTTTTTCGCACACGGTGAACCCGTCCATCCCAGGCAACATCACGTCCAATACCGCCGCATCGAACCGGGCGCCGCGCAACCGCTCCAAGGCCTCCGGGCCCGTGGCCGCGGTGGTCACATGGTAGCCTTCCAGTTCGAGGTTCAGGCGTAGCGTATGGCGCAGGCCCTCTTCATCCTCGACGAGGAGCACGCGGGGCTTGGTGGCCTTTTGCATGGGGTACAAAGTTCGGCACGGGTACCTTTGGCCCATGCGCTTCACCCCGGCACACGCGGAACAGGCGGACCGCTTCCGCGCCGGCACGCTCTCCGAACACCTCGACATCCGGTTCGGGGTCGATCCGGACGGTCACCTCACGGCCTCCATGCCGGTGGACGCCCGCACCGTGCAGCCCATGGGCCTGCTCCATGGCGGGGCCACCGCGGCCCTGGCCGAAACACTGGGCAGCGTGGCCTCGGCCCTACTGGTGCTGCCCGAGGGCCGGCAAGTGGTGGGCATCGAGTTGAACGCCAACCACCTGAAAGGGGTCCGCGACGGCCGGGTGACCGCCACAGCCGAGGCACTGCATCTGGGCCGCACCACCCACGTGTGGGAGATCCGCGTGCGCAACGCCGCCAGCGAGCTCTGTGCGGTGTGCAGACTGACCAACGTGGTGTTGCCCGGCGCCCCGATACCGCCCACCGCATGAGCACCACCAGCCCCCTTCATCAGGCCCTCAGCCTCTGCCTTGATCGGCGGATCACCTTCGCCGCGTTCCGCGTCCCCGGCGGCCCGGTGACCCTTTGGGCCCAGCGCAACCCCGAACTGGAACCCATCGACCCCGCCTACCTCGGTCGCCTCAACGAGGCCTTCCTGGTGGCTCCCTTCACTTACGAACCGCAGGCCACCCACTTCGTGCGCAACGATGTGGAACTGACGTTCGGCGAACTTCCCGTGTCGCTGGAACCCCTTCATGGCTGTGAGGGGGCCCCTCCGATCACGCGCACCCGGCCCCATGATGCCGATCGGCCGGGGTATGAGGACCTCGTCCGGAGCGCCAAGACCGCCATCGCCGAGGGCACGCTCGACAAGGTGGTGGCCTCGAGGACGGTGACGATGCCCCTGGACCGCTCCGAGCTGGCTACGCTCTTCGAGGATGCGCTGGACCGGATGCCCCATGCGTTCGTGGCCCTACTGAACACCCCGGAGCACGGCACCTGGCTCGGTGCGTCGCCCGAGCGGTTGCTGACGGCCGAGGACGAGCTGGTGCGCCTGGACGCCCTCGCGGGCACACGGCCCCGGTCGGACGCGCCGGCCCTCGCCGAGGAATGGAGCCCCAAGGAGCGCCGCGAACAGGCGCTCGTCACCCGGGAGATCGTGGGCCAGCTGATCGAGCTCGGACTGCCGCGCATCACCCTGCACGGTCCGCGGCCGGTGGAGGCCGGTGGGGTGAGCCACCTGCGCACGGAGGTGGAGGCCGACCTCGGGAACCGTTCGCTCGACGAAGTGCTGGTGGCCGTGCATCCCACACCGGCCGTGTGCGGCACACCGCGGCCGGCGGCGAACGCCTTCATCGCCGGCCACGAAGGTCCCGAGCGCGGCCTCTACACCGGTTTCTGGGGACCATGGAACGCCGACGGCCGCACGGAGATCTTCGTGAACATCCGGTGCATGGAAGCCTTCGACGACGCGGTGGCCCTGCACGTGGGCGCCGGGGTCACCGACGGGTCCGACCCGGAGGCGGAATGGCGGGAGACGGAGGCCAAGGCAGCGGCGTGGACCGCCGCGATCCGGTCGCTGCACAGCGCCCGGGTATCTTCACCGGCCCGATGACCTCCGACCACTTCGCCGCGGCCGAGCTCGCCCGGCTCTGTGCCGCCAAGGGTGTCCGACACGCCGTCATCAGCCCCGGCTCGCGCAGTGCCCCGTTGGTCATCGCCTTCCACCGGCACCCCGACATCACCTGCCTGCAGGTGATCGATGAACGCAGCGCGGGCTTCTTCGCACTGGGCATGGCGCAGCAGCTGCGCGCGCCCGTGGCTCTCATCTGCACCAGCGGAAGCGCGGTGCTCAACTACGGTCCGGCGATCGCCGAAGCCTTCTACCAGCGTGTGCCATTGCTCGTCATCACCGCAGATCGTCCCGAGGAATGGGTGGACCAGGGCGAAGGACAAGCCATCCGCCAGCAAGGCGTGCTCGCTCTGCACATGAAGCGCAGTGTGCAGCTGCCGCGCAACCCGACGGACGACCTCGGGCGCTGGCATTGTGGTCGCCTGATCAACGAGGCCATCGATGCCACATTGCTTCCCGTGCCGGGACCGGTGCATGTGAACGTGCCCTTCGCCGAACCGCTCTACGGCCAGGCTGAAGCTCAAGAGGCGACGCAAGGCCGCCTTATCGCTCCGATCATGACGGAGCCCTTCATCCTGCCCGAGTATTCGCGCTGGCTCATCGGGCAGCTCGGCGCCTGCCTCAAGGTCATGGTTCTTGCCGGTCAGGGCCGGTGGAGTCAGGGGCTCAAGACCCAGCTGCAACGCCTGGCAACGCTACCGCAGGTAACGGTGCACACCGAGGCCACGAGCAACCTGGACGACCCCGCCTTCATCACCTGCATCGACCGGGCGATCGAGGGCGTGGGCGCGGCGAACGAGAACGACCTGAGGCCCGACCTGCTGATCACCTTCGGTGGCGCGGTGGTAAGCAAGCGCATCAAGTCGCTGCTCCGCACATGGCGTCCGCTGCAGCACTGGAACGTCGATGCCGGACAGCGACACTATGACACGTACCAGAGCCTCACGCACGACATCGCTGTGAGCCCCGAGATCTTCTTCGCGCAGATCACCGAGCCCGTTGTAGCGTCAACCCACCGGGTGGACAGCTTCTACGGCGAGGCCTGGCGCATGGTGGACGAGCGCACGCGCGGCCTGCACAACCACCTCGTGAGCGAAGCGCCCTTCTGCGACCTCGCCGTCTTCAACACGCTGAACGACCGGATCCCCGGCGACAGCGATGTGCACGTGGCCAGCAGCACGCCCGCGCGCTATGTGCAGCTCTTCGACCGGGTGCGGGGCCTTCGCTGGTTCAGCAACCGCGGCACCAGCGGCATCGACGGCTGCACCAGCACGGCCGTGGGCGCGGCTTTCGCAACGCAGAAGCTCACCACGCTCATCACGGGCGACACCGCGTTCTGTTACGACAGCAATGCGTTCTGGAACAACCACCTTTCCCCGTTGTTGAAGGTGATCGTGGTGGACAACGGCGGCGGCAACATCTTCCGCTACATCGACGGGCCCGACAGGGACCCCGAGCTGCTCAAGTGGTTCGAAGCGCCGTATGTACGCAGCATCGAGAAGCTGGTGACGAGCTACGACCTGCCGTATTACCACGCCAATGACCAGGCTTCCTTGGAAGCCGGTCTCGACAAGCTGTACGCGGAGCACGACAGGCCTGCCGTGCTCCACATCACCACGGACGCGCTTATTTCACCGAAGGTGTTGCGCGACTACTTCACCCAACTCCGCACCTCATGACCGTTGCGCATTCGTTGCGTCCGTCGCGTCGTTGCGGTCCGATCGCATTCGCATGAGCAGGAACTGGACCCCCATCAAGCAATACACGGACATCACCTTCGAGTTCTTCGAAGGCATCGCCAAGATCACGATCAACAGGCCGGAGGTGTACAACGCCTTCCGCCCGGACACGAACAAGGAGATGATCGACGCGATGGATATCGCGCGCGAGGATCCGAACATCGGCGTGGTGGTGCTCACCGGTTCGGGCGACAAGGCCTTCTGCAGCGGCGGTGATCAGAACGTGAAAGGCCGCGGCGGCTATATCGGCACCGATGGCATCCCGCGCCTGAACGTGCTCGACCTGCACAAGCGCATCCGCGAGCTGCCCAAGCCTGTGGTGGCCATGGTGAACGGCTATGCCATCGGCGGCGGCCACGTGCTGCACGTGGTGTGCGACCTCACCATTGCCGCGGACCATGCGCGTTTCGGGCAGACCGGTCCCAAGGTGGGGAGCTTCGATGCGGGCTTCGGCAGCAACTACCTGGCGCGGCACGTGGGGCAGAAGAAGGCCCGCGAGATCTGGTTCCTCTGCCTGCAGTATTCGGCGCAGGAGGCCTTCGACATGGGCATGGTGAACAAGGTGGTTCCGCTCGCCGAACTGGAGGACACGACCGTGGAGTGGTGCAAGATCATGATGCAACGTAGTCCACTTGCCCTGCGCATGATCAAGCGCGGCCTGAACGCCGAGTTGGACGGCCAGCGCGGCCTGATGGAGTTCGCCGGCGACGCCACACTCATGTACTACCTGATGGACGAGGCGCAGGAAGGGCGTAATGCGTTCCTGGAGAAGAGGGCGCCGGACTTCCAGAAGTTCCCGAAGTTCCCGTGAGCGATCACGGCAACTGCGCCTGCCGCACATTGTTCGGTGTGGTACCGCCGATGTTCACGAGGACGGGATCGCGGTCGTTGTTGGCGCCGGTGTACTTCACCGTACCGTCCATGTTCACATCCTGGCTGCGATATCCAGTGATCGTATTGTTCGGCGTTGTGCCGCCGATGGCCACGAGAATAGGGTCACGGTCGTTCGCAACGCCTGTGTATTTCAATTGTCCGTCGTGGTTCACATCCCCGCTCCACAGGCACCACTTTGTCCCCAGTTGCACGGTGGCATCCGCTCCGTAGGCCGCGCCCGCAGCAGCGATGAAATCAACCGTGTGCGATGCGCCGTCGGCGGTCATGGCGATAGGCGCGGCGGTGGCCACGGGCAGGTGATTGCGATGGCGTAGAACCACGTAGTAGTTCCCGGGTATTATGCTGATCCAGAACGGAAACGTGCCGGACAGGTCAGCGATGGTGCCCCCTCGGCGAAGCAGCATTGGAACGGATAAAATGGACTGCTGCGGCGCGGCCGATGGATGGAACTCCACGAGCACCCAGTCCACCACGTTAGTGAGGAACGGAAAGCCTTGGCTGTTGAGCAGGGCAGGGTCGATGGTGGCACCAGCATTCTGGCCGAGATCGTAGCCCAACGCGCTGTATGGTTCGGTGGTGGGAATTAGACCTGCCGCGCGCAGGTTGTCGTTCATGTTCCCACCGGCAGTGGGTGTGCAGCCCTGAAGCGCGGCGCGCAGTGTCAGGTTCACGTTGATCGGTGGTTGTGGATCCACATGCACCACGGTTCTGAACGGAGGGCCCCATGACAGGTCCCATCCCTGCGCGCGCACATGCAGCACATGGGGTCCAGGCAGCAGCGTTCCCGTTGGCACCGTGGCGTTCACCGGCTCGAATGCGCTGTTGAAGCCGCCATCGAGGGCGAGCATGGCTGTTCCGTTTCCCGCACCGGGATCGGCGTCCCAGAAGTACTCCGCTTGCATCACGCTTACCTGGCGCAGGTTCAATACATCCACCACCGTGCTGAACACCGGACCCCATGATCCATCAGCTCCCTTCACGCGTACGCCGAGCTTATGCAGCCCGACTCCTGGACTTGTCGCACCGGCGCTCAGTTGCTCGAAGGCACTGTTGAAGTTGCCATCGAAAGCGAGCATGGCTGTGCCGTTTCCAGCACCGGGATCCACGTCCCAGAAGTATTCTGCCTGCATCACCTTCACTTCTCGCAGGGCCACTACATCCACCACCGTGCTGAACACCGGACCCCAAACGCCGTCCGATCCCTTTGCACGCACGCCGAGCTTATGCAGCCCGGCACCAGGACTTGTCGCACCGGCGCTCAGTTGCTCGAAAGCACTGTTGAAGTTGCCATCGAAAGCGAGCATGGCCGTTCCGTTTCCCGTACCGGGATCCGCGTCCCAGAAGTATTCTGCTTGCACCACTTTCACTTCGCGCATGGCCACCACGTCCACCACGGTGCTGAACACCGGGCCCCAAGCGCCGTCGGAGCCCTTTACACGCACACCGAGCCTGTGCAACCCGACGCTCGGCGCCGCACTCGACGCCATGATCTGCTCGAACGCACTGTTGAAGTTGCCGTCCAGCGCTGACATGGGTGTTGCGTTCCCTGCTCCTGGGTCAGTATCCCAGAAGTACTCAGCTTGCACAAGCGCGGGTTGTGCCTGGCAAATTGTCGTCAAGAGCATCGCCGCAACGGCGAGGATCACGGTGCGCGGGTCCATTTCCCTTAGCGTTGGTTGCCGGTTGCCGAAATGGTAAGGGTCGCGTTACCGGCGGTGGTACGCGGCGCGTGCACCACGCCGATGCGCGCCGCCGTGGAGGGTCCTTGGAAATTGGAGATGGCCCATGAGCCGCCCGTGCAGCCAGCGTCATTGCGTGTCAGGTCGAGGTCGAGGAATGCCGTTGACGGATCGCCAGCATCAATGGCCATGGAACCGGTGGTCGGGGAACCCGTTACTGGATCCATCCCGCCAAGTGAAGGACTCACCACATTGTATAGCTGCGGGAAATTGAGCGCGTTCCCAATGAAGGGGAGCGTTCCCACAATGTGGTTGTTGTGCAGCAAGCACGTGAAGGCGGGCTCGAACATGGATACGGAGTCCTCCAGCCAAGGCACTTGACCACCACCCGGTACGCGCAAGCTCCAGCTGGATATGATACAATCCACCAAGGTGACCTGCAGATACACCTCCTTGGGTTTCTTCTTCTTCACAGCGGGCTTGGCATTGGGCGAAGCGCTACCGTGGATGAAGTTGTTCGCCAGTGTATAGGGTGCATCGGTTTCCAAGGTGACCACATTCGGAAGGAAGCTGGCGCTGAGACCGGACCCGATGATGTTCCCCACGACGTAACGATGCAACAGCGTTCCTGCGGGCGATGATCCCGAGGTGAGCGATAACACGGATGCACCAGCTGCCATGTGAGCGGCCTCGCCGTTGATCCTGCAACCCGTCACCGTTCCTCGGGCGAATGACAACGATCCGTGGATCGTGCAATCGAACATGTTCAGGTACGCGCTGCCGCCGACCAATTCCACGGCGGTGAACGAGCACCCGCTGATGTGGAGCGTGATCGGAATGGAACTCACGTTCAGGACGGGATCATACACCAGCGTACCCTGAACATCAGCTCCGGTGAGCGTTACTTGGATCGGGTTGATGGCAAGAATGAGGATACCCCCGGCAACCGTGAATGTGGATATGGGGCTCAGTGCGTGGATCTCGACGGAACGGTCCACGGTGAATGCCGGGTACACCCCCGGTTGCACAAGGATGCGGTCACCGTTGGCCGCGGCAGCGATGGCTGAACCGATGTTCGGGTGGATGCTCCCCGTGCCGCCCATGGCCACGTGCAGGTCAACGGCGGAAAGGGCCAATGGCAGCATGGCCACTGAAAGGAACAACATAGAAGCTCGTAGCATGGTCGTGGGCTTAGCGATCGAATCCATCGGCCGTAATGGGCACGCTCAACGCCGCTTGTGTCCGACGCGGCGCGTTCACGATACCCACGATGGCTGTGGTGGGCAAGGGATCATCGAAGTTGTCGCGGCTGAAACTGCCGCCGTAGCATCCGGCATCGTTGCGAGAGAGGTCCAGGTCGGTGAATTCCACACCAGGGTCTCCGGCGTTGATCGCCGGGGAACCTGCGGTGGGAGCGCCATTCGCGAGCTGAACACTTGACAAGGTGGTCGTGAGGATATTGTAGCCTTCCGTGGTGTTCGATCCTGGAAGAACCCAAATAGGGTCGACCAAGCCCGGTCCAACGAAGAGGTTGTTGCGGATGTCCAATGAGAATGTGGGATCCGTCTCTTCCACCTTGATGAGATAGATGCCGGTGAGGTTGGGGCACAGGAACGTGTTGTTGCGAATGGTACAGGTGACCGTGGTAGATGTCAACTGGTTGAGGATGATCAGTGGGAACGCGTTTGATGTAGGCATATTGAGGCGGAGCAGGTTGTTCTCGCATACGAACGGGGCATCGGCCCAGATGGCGATGGGCGAGAAGGATGTGCTTGTCATCGCGCTTCCCACATCGTTTCCAATGACGCGATTGACTATGGGCGGCTGGAAATCACCGGAGACATAGATCCCAAGGGCGCCAGGCTTGCCGGTGACCACACAGCCGATCACATCACCCCGATCGATCATCACATTACCGAATATGCTATCCTTCTCAAGGACGGTACGGCCTTGTCCGTTCAGGACCTCGATATCGGCGGTCCTGCATCCAGCCAAGGTGAACACGCTGCCCGCACCGGCCGAACTGGTTGCGCTGACCAAGCCTTGTGCGTTCATTCCGATGATCGTGATGCGCGTGTTGGCCGAGGTCGAGCTGAAACCCACTGTTCCTGAGACCGTGAATCGCTCACTCCCGGAATTGCTCGCCAATTCCAACGATTTATTGATGCTGAGGCTCTCGTTGTAAACGGCCGGAGCGATGATGATCCGATCATTCGGGGCTGCCGCCGCGATGGCCGCGTTGATGGTCGGATAGACCGTTCCGCTCCCGCCCGGGGCCACAAGCAGGTTCGCGGCGTTCGCAGCATTGGGTATGAACAACAAGGAGAACAGTGCGAGGCGCATGGATGGTCCGTATTGGTGCCGCAAACCTTGCCCATGCCGGATGGTCGCGCCATACCACCTCGGTGGTACCTGCGGCCTACCGGGGGCATCCACCACCAAGGTGGTATGGTTAACCCCTGGGGCAACACGCCACTTTTGGCCTGTCGAACGCAAACCCCATCCACGCACCATGAACCCCATCGCCATCCTCGCCTTCCTCACCGGCATCGGAACAAGCACACCGCCGGCGCCCAAGCCGACCGAGAAGGACCAGACCCACCAGCAGGAGAAACCCACCCATTCCGGCAAGGACCAAGGCCAAGCCAAGCGTGGCGGGTGGGACCGTAACTGAACAAATTCAACCACAAGCACCATGAACCCCATCGCCATCCTCGCCTTCCTCACCGGTATCGGAACGAGCACACCGCCGGCGCCCAAGCCGACAGAGAAGGACCAGACCCACCAGCAGGAGAAACCCACCCATTCCGGCAAGGACCAAGGCCAAGCCAAGCGTGGCGGCTGGGATCACAACTGAGATACGCAAGACCGAGCATCATGAACCCCATCGCCATCCTCGCTTTCCTCACCGGAATGGGCACGGCCACACCGCCCCAACCGAAACCTGCGGAGAAAGAGCCGACCACGGAACAGAGCAGCAAACCCGCTGACCCGGGCAAGGGCGGTGGACAAACCAAGCGGATGGGGGGCGGCTGGGACCTCAACTGAACAAATTCAACCACAAGCACCATGAACCCGATCGCAGTACTTGCCTTTCTGATGGGCATCAACACCGCGGATCCGGCTCCGAGGCAGGATCCCCGACCAAGCAAGGAGCAAAGCATGGAGGCCTCAAAAGGGGAACCGCAAAGCCAGAAGCCAAGACCAGGTGGCAAGAAGCGCTTCGGCGGGACAGGAGGCTGGGACTACAATTGAGCTGACCGTTCTATGCGGATCAGTGCCTCTCGAGTAACATCGCGACATGTCCGCACACATCCGATTCAAACGGCACGTTCGCTTTCTGCAGCAGGAAGGCTTGGTGCGGGCGTTGCGCACACTGGATGAGGGAGTGGACCTGCCCGGGGGTGTGGTCTTCGAGGTCACCCTCCGAGCCATCGGCCTGGGAAGGCCGGAGCAGGATGTGCGAATGGACCTTGCTGCGGCCTTCGGTGAACCTGCTTTGGCCGATGCGGTGCTTGAGCGCCTTTTCGTCACCGGATTGATCGAACGCTACGATCCGGACGACGGCACGTACGCTCGCTTCGACCGCCAACTCTTGCTCTTCGATGCGTTCCAGCCTACGCGTGAGCATTCCGAGAACATCGCCCGGCAGCAGCGCCTCGCCCAGGCGCATATGCTCATCCTCGGTCTCGGCGGGATCGGCAACCAGGTGGCGTTGTCGCTCGCGGCGGCCGGTGTCGGCGCGCTCACGTTGGTGGATGCCGATGTGGTGGAGGAGAGCAACCTGCACCGGCAGATCCTCTTCGCGGCTTCCGATGCCGGTCGACCGAAAGTGGATGCCGCTGCGGATGGACTTCGCCGTGTTGCGCCTGAGTGTTCGGTGCGGACGAGGCAGTTCATGGTGCGTTCAGCCGACGATTGGCGCTCGCTCATCGCTGCAATGCCCGATGTGCGCTACGTGATGATCAGCGCGGACCGGCCCGTGCAGCTCGTGAACTGGATCAGCGATGAGCGAAAGCGTTCCAACTACCATTTCACGAAGTGCGGGTACATGAACACGCAAGGGCTCATCGGTCCGTTGCTCGGTCCGGATACCAAGGGCTATGAGGAACTCTTCGACTCTTGGGGACCGGTGATCGATGCACAATCCGAAGCGATCAAGCGCTTCAACGAAGGAGCCGCCGCGCCCACGATGGCGGCCAGCAATGCCATCATGGCCAACATCGCGGCGTTGGACCTCATCAAGCACATCACCGGCATCGGGCCCATCGCGACCTTGGAACAGCGGCTGCTGCTCGACCTTCGCACATACACCGTTCAACCTGGTTGAGATGAGATCACATGGGCTGGGTCCGTTCCTTGCGCTGCTCGTGGCGATCAGTGCCGGGGAGGGCCATGCGCACGAAGATCGTTTGGACAGCCTGCGCGCCGCATTCCACGCGGCCACCGCTGATACGCTTCGCGCGAAGGCCGCGAGTGATCTGGCCGAAGCCTACTTGGGCATTGGCGAGCTGGACAGCGCCCTTTCCCACATCCGTATTGGCATGCGAGCGTTGGAAGGAGAGGGACGATCGGAGCCCTCGAAGCAACGCTGGCTCATGCAGCTGCACAAGCTGAAAGGCATCGCCCACAACAACCAGGCTCGGTATGATTCAGCCCTGCTCGCGTTCCAGCGCATGCACACGTATGCGGAGCGTTTGAGGCTCGTGCCGGAGATGGGAGCCGCACTGACCTATCAGGGTTACCAGTTCCGTGAAATGGTCGACAATGACAATGCATTGGCCATGACGCGCAAGGCCATCGGGATCTTGAAGAGCTTGCCCACAGGGCCTGACATGGCCAATGCCTTCCACGCCATGGGTATGATCCACTTGGACCTGGGCAGCACCGACAGCGCGTTGTACTGGTCGCAGAAGGCGGCAGCTCTGTATTCCGCGCTGGGCAAGCACCATCACCTGCTCAACTCATATGTGAACATGGGCGAATGCCTGAATACTGCCGGGCGTTGGGAAGAGGCGGATTCGGTATGGATGCTGGCAGCGCAACTTCCGGAAGGCCTTGAGGATCCCATGGCCTACATGCACTTCGCGGGGGGCCAGGCTCGTATGCTGCTTCGGCAGGGCCGCGTGACGGAAGCGATCCAGATGCTCGACAGTGCCATCATCCTGAGCAAGGAGATGGACCAGAAGCACAGCGAGCACTACCTGCTCTTCATCCGCTCCATGGCCCATGCGAACCAGAGCGCGTGGAACGCGGCCATGATCGACATGATGGCCAGCCTTGATGCCCACGCCACTGACATGGACTACGACAAGATCCGGTCCACCGAGGCGATCCGCCAGCATGCCGAACGTGAAAAGGAACAAGCCCTCGCCCAAGCAGAGCTGTCGGCGCAACGCATGCAGAAGTGGGGCGCTTTGGTCGTGGGTGCGCTTGCCGCACTGTTGGCGCTCGTCTGGTACCGTTCCTTCAAGGCGAAGAGCAGGGCGGCGGATGAACTGCGCCGGAAGAACGAGGAGATCCAGCGCACCCAGGCGCGGCTTGTGGCCAGCGAGAAGCAGCGCGAGGCCGAACAGGTGCGTACGCGCATCGCCCGCGACATCCACGACGAGATCGGGGCCACGCTCACCAAGATCCGCCTGCTCAGCGACGTGGCCGCGACCAATACGCCGGAGCAATTGCCCGACACGCAACGCTCGCTCCAGCGCATCGGCGCGCATGTGCGGCATGTGAGCGGGGCCATGAGCGACATCGTATGGGCCGTGGATCCCGCGCGCGACACGCACCAGGGCATGCTCGATCACGTGCGCGAGCTCAGCCGCCGCCTTCTGGGCGACAACGGCATCACCTTCGACCTCGATCTATCCTGCACATCGGGCGCCACGGTGATGGAACCCGACCTGCGCCGCGATCTGCATCTGCTCATCAACGAGGCGTACAACAACATCCTCAAGTATGCGGAAGCCAGGCATGTCAAGGTGAGCCTGCTCCTGAACGCGCGGGATTTCAAGCTCAGCATCCAGGACGATGGTATCGGCTTCGAACCGGGCGAGCAGCGCGGAACAGGGAACGGGGTGCGCAACATGCGTGAACGAGCCATGCGCCACGCCGGTGGCTTCGAGATCACATCATCGCACGGACAGGGAACGCGCGTGGAAGCGCACGGCAGCTTGCATTGAGCAATTCGAACAGAATGACCTGTGCACCCCGATCATTGGGCATCGACGTTCGCCTGCGAGCGCACGCGCTCGCCCTCCTGCTTCTCCCCGCCAGGCTGTGCTGTGCACAGGAGATGGATATCGACAGCCTGCGCCTCGCCCTGCACACCGCAACGGACGACACGAGTTATGCCAGGGCCAGCTACTACCTGGCGCGCAACCACTACTTCCTGGGGGAAATGGACAGTGTGCGCAGGTATGGCGAACTCGGCACCGAGCGCTGCCTGCGGGGAGGCGATCCCGACGCGCGGAAGGAGTTCTGGTTGGCCCAGCTCTGGCGTATACGCGGCATGGGTTGGTACTCGGCCTCCCGGTTCGATTCGGCCATCGTCGCCTTCCAGAACATGTACCGCTACGCGGAGAAGCGGCGGATCGCCAAGGACATGGGCGCGGCCTTGTCCTACCAGGGCTTCGCGCTGCGCGAGATAGACGACCAGCCGGGTGCGTTGAACATGGTGTGGCGGGCGATCGCCGTGCTGGACACGTTGCCGCCTGGGCCGGACATCGCCAACGCGTACCACGAGCTGGGCGCTCTTCACAGTGACCTGGGCCGCACCGACAGCGCGCTCCATTGGTACGGGAAGGCTTCAGAGCTGTACACAGCGCAGGGGAACGACCATCACCTGGTGAATGCGCTGATCAATATGGGTGAGGCGCTGCACAAGGCGGGCCGGTGGGCGGAAGCGGACTCGGTTCAACGCGCAACGCACGAACTCCTTCCTGCTCTTTCCGATCCCATGATCTACAACCGGTGGGTGGCCGGTGAAGCGCGCATGCTCATCGGCCAAGGGCAGCACCAGGAAGCCACCCATCTGCTGGACAGTGCCCTTGGCTTGGCGAAGCAGATGGAGGACCACAACGCGCAGCTGCACCTGTTGCAGTTGCGGTCGTTGGCCCGCGTCCAGGCGGGCCGGATCAGCGATGCCTATCTGGATCAGCAGGCCGCCATCGCTGCGCACGCCGAGGACATGGGCCTTGAGAAGATCCGTGCAACAGAGAAGGCACAGAGCGACTTCGAGCATGAGAAGACCATTGCCCTGGGACGCGCCGACTACGCGCGGCAGCGACTGCAGAAATGGGGCGCGGTCATCATCGGGGGCCTCGCGCTGCTGCTGGCCTTCGTCTGGTACCGTTCCTTCAAGGTGAAGAGCCGCTTAGCCGAAGCATTGCGGGTGAAGAACGAAGAGATCCAGTGCACCCAGGCGCAGCTTGTGGCCAGCGAGAAGCGGCGCGAGGCGGAACAGGTGCGCACGCGCATCGCCCGCGACATCCACGACGAGATCGGGGCCACGCTCACCAAGATCCGTCTGCTCAGCGACGTGGCCGCGACCAATACGCCGGAGCAATTGCCCGACACGCAACGCTCGCTCCAGCGCATCGGCGCGCATGTGCGGCATGTGAGCGGGGCCATGAGCGACATCGTATGGGCCGTGGATCCCGCGCGCGACACGCACCAGGGCATGCTCGATCACGTGCGCGAGCTCAGCCGCCGCCTTCTGGGCGACAACGGCATCACCTTCGACCTCGACCTGTCCTGTACCGTTGGGATCGCCGTGATGGAGCCGGATCTGCGGCGCGACCTGCACCTGCTCATCAATGAAGCCTACAACAACATCCTCAAATACGCCAAAGCGAAGCATGTGCGCACCCGGTTGAAGCTGAACAGCTACCTGTTCGAGCTGGACATCGAGGACGATGGCATCGGATTCGACCCGAGCCTGGTGCATGGCGCGGGTAACGGACTGCGCAACATGCGAGAACGCGCGGCCAGGTACGAAGGCAAGTTGCGGATCAGCAGCGAACCTGGCAAGGGTACGCGCATCACAGGTGAGGGCCGCTTCTGACCACGGCGCTCGCTATCTTGGTCGCATGTCGGCATCCGAGCGCGTCCGTGTGATCATCGTCGAGGACGATGCGGAGATCCGCGAGCTCACGCGATTGATCCTGCAGAAGGAGCCGGACCTCTTCGTAGCGAAGAGCTACGCGAATGGCGAGGACTTCCTGAAGGAGTGGCCGGCTGTGGAAGCGGACGTGGTGCTCATGGACATAGGCATGCCTGGCAGGAATGGGATCGAGTGCGTGGCCGAGGCCAAACCCAAGCGGGCCGCCACCCTGTTCATGATCACCACGGTGTTCGAGAATCCGGCCTACATCTTCCAAGCGTTGTGCGCCGGTGCGAGTGGTTACCTGCTGAAGAACACCGGCGCGAAGCAACTGGTAGAGGCCATCCACCAACTGATTGAAGGCGGATCACCCATGAGCCCGGCCATCGCCCGACTGGTCGTGGACTCGTTCCAATCACAGACCCGCGCACGCATCGCCGATCACGACCTCACTCCCCGCGAACGCGAACTGGTCGACGGCCTCGCCCAAGGTCTCATGTACAAGGAGATCGCCGAGCGCTTGGGTTGCACCACCGGCACCATCAAGGTGCATGTGCGCAACATCTACGAAAAGCTGCAGGTGAACAGCCGGCACGAGGCGGTGAAGAAGGTCTATCCGGGAGGTGCCTGATGTGCCCTGAGTCGTTCCTTCGCGGCGTATGAAGCACTGGCTCTCCGCCTTCCGCCTGCGCACACTCCCCTTGGCGGTGAGCAGCATCATCGTGGGGAGCGCGCTGGCCTACTTCTCGGAGAATTGGCGATACAGCGGGCCATCATCCTTCAGGCCGATCGTGCTGCTGCTCGCACTCGTCACAGCTGTGCTCCTCCAGATCCTCAGCAACCTCGCCAACGACCTGGGTGACCACCAGCACGGTACGGACAACGCCGATCGCGTGGGTCCGCAGCGCGCGGTGCAGAGCGGTGTGATCACACCGGTACAGATGAAACGTGCCATGCTCCTGTGCGGAACGTTCGCTTTCCTGAGCGGTTGCGCGCTGATCACGGTGGCGCTCGGCTTCACACTGACGACCTTGCTCTTCCTGCTCCTCGGTCTTGCGGCCATCGGAGCAGCTGTGAAATACACCTTCGGCAGCAACCCGTATGGCTACGCCGGGCTCGGTGACATCAGCGTCTTCCTCTTTTTCGGCATTGTCGGCGTGTGCGGCACCTTCTACCTGCACACGAGAACGCTCGAATGGCCGGTGTTGCTGCCCGCTGTCGCCTTCGGTCTGCTCAGCACCGCAGTGCTCAACGTGAACAACATGCGCGACATCCATAATGATGCGGCAAGCGGCAAGCGCACGCTGGTGGTGCGCATGGGCAGCTCCAAGGCCAAGTTCTACCACACCTCCCTCATCACCGCAGCGATCATCTTCTTGGTAGTTTTCATCCTGCTCTTCGATGGCAGCTGGTTGGTGGATGGATCCCGAATGCTCTGGATATCGCTGCTTGCTGTTCCTGCCTTCCTCATCCACCTCAAGCGCGTGTGGACCACCGCCGAACCCCGCGACCTCGACCCCCAGCTCAAGGTGTTGGCGATAGGCACCTTCCTCACGGCGCTGCTGTTCTCTCTGGGCCTTATCCTTGCGTGATGCTGCGCGCCCGCTGGACCGAACGCACCCTGGAGCCCCGCTTCGAACTGGGCACCAGCAAGGGACCCATCACCACGCGCACCGTGTGGTACCTCATCGCCTGGCACGCCGACCGTCCGGAGGTGATGGGCATCGGCGAGGCCGCGCTTTTCCCCGGGCACAGCAAGGAGTTCCCCGCCGACGTGCGCACCAAGCTGTTGGAGCTGTGCATGGACACGAGCGACTGGGACCGGCGGCTGAACGATGACCTCGTGGACGTGCCCAGCGTGCGCTTCGCCGTGGAGCAGTGCCTGAAAGACCTGGAGGCCGGCGGCACCAAGACGCTCTTCCCCTCCGAGTTCACCCTCGGCCGGCAGGCGATCCCCATCAACGGCCTCGTGTGGATGGGCGACAAGGCCACCATGAAGCAGCGCATCCGCGAGCAGCTCGACGGCGGCCGCACCACGGTGAAGATGAAGATCGGCGCCATCGGCATCGACGACGAGCTCGAGCTGCTGAAGGCGGTGCGGAAGGAGTACGCGCCCTCCGACATCACCCTGCGCGTGGACGCGAACGGCGCCTTCACCGCGATGCAGGCCCCGGAGGTGCTGAAGCGGCTGGCCGATCTGCACGTGCACAGCATCGAGCAGCCCGTGCCGCCCGGTCAGTACGAGGTGATGGCCGAACTCTGTGCGGACACGCCCATCCCCATCGCGCTGGACGAGGACCTCATCGGGCAGAACACGCACGACAGCAAGGTGGACCTGCTCGACCACATCCGCCCGCAGTACATCGTGATCAAGCCGAGCCTGGTGGGCGGCTGGGCGGCCACGCAGGCGTGGATCGACCTGGCCAAGGCCCGCGGCATCGGCTGGTGGATCACTTCGGCGCTGGAGAGCAGCATCGGCCTCAATGCCATCGCCCAGTACACGGCCACCCTGCACGTGACGATGGCCCAGGGCCTCGGCACCGGCAGGGTCTACGCCAACAACATCCCCTCGCCCCTGTTCGCCGAACACGGTGAGCTGCGCTACAGGCCCGAGGCGGAGTGGGACCTCAGCGCGCTGATGTGAACCCCTTCACCCACCTCACGGTCGATGGCGTCACCCTGGAGGGCGACGCCCTGCTGCGCTGGGCCGACACCCTGGTGGACCGGCACGGCGACGATCCGGAGGGGGCGCTGGCGCTGCGCAGCACGGTGCATGAGCTGCTGCGCGGCGAAGGGCTGCAGGCCACCACCAGCGGCACCACGGGCCCGCCCAAGCGCATCACCGTGCCGGTGGAGGACCTGGTGGCCAGCGCCCGGCTCACGGGTCGCGCGTTCGGCCTGAACGTCGGCGACCGCGTGCTGCATTGCCTGCCCGGCGCCTTCGTGGCCGGGAAGATGATGCTGGTGCGGGCCTTCGTGCTGGGGCTCGACCTGCACGTCATCGGCGCGCGGGGCAGCGTGCTGGCCAAGCTCGATCCACGGGACCGGTTCCGTTTCGCGGCCATGGTGCCGCTGCAGCTTGCACGCGCATTGGAGGAGGACCGGGCCCGGGTGGAGGCCCAGATCCACACGGTGCTGCTGGGCGGCGGGCCCGTGAGCGAAGCGCTGGAGCAACACGTGGCCGACCTGCGGACGGACGTGGTCCTGGGCTATGGAAGCACCGAGACCGTGACGCATGTGGCGCTGCGCCACCTCAACGGAGCGCAAGCATCGCCGGTGTTCACCGCTGTGGGCGACTGCCACTTCGCGCGCGACCCGCGCGGCTGCCTGGTGATCTACACCCCGCACCTGAGCACCTTCCAGCAGGTGACCAACGACCTGGTGGAGCGGGTGGACGACACGCACTTCCGCTGGCTGGGGCGCCACGACCACGTGATCCTGAGCGGTGGGCGAAAGGTGCATCCCGAACAGCTGGAGGCCCGCACGGCCACGGTGATCCCCGAGCCGCACTTCTTCAGCGGTACACCGGACGCGCTGCTCGGGCAGGCCGTGGTGCTGACGATCGAGACGGATCGCCCGCAGCAGGAGGTGGTACCTGCGGTGATGGCCCGGCTGCTCCCTGTCCTCCATCCGCACGAGATGCCGCGCCACATCCGGACCCTGCCGCGCCTGGAGCGCACCGTCAGCGGAAAGATCAGGCGTTGAGCCCCTCCTCACCGGCCTCCTCCTCCTCCAGGGGACGTGCCCCGGTGTACGTACGCCACTTGGCGAGCACGGCCTCCATGTCGGCCGGCAGCGGGCTCTCGAACCGCATGCGCACCCCGGTGGCGGGATGATCGAACTCCAGCGTACGGGCATGCAACGCCTGCCGCGGCAGCAGGGCGAAGCAATTCTCCACGAACTGCCGGTACTTGGTGAAGGTGGTGCCCTTCAGCACACGGTCACCGCCGTAAGCCGCATCGTTGAACAGCGGGTGCCCGGCCCATTGCATGTGGACGCGGATCTGGTGCGTGCGGCCGGTCTCCAGCTTGCACTCCACCAGGGTCACGTAGCGGAAGCGCTCGATCACACGCCATCGCGTCACCGCCGACCTGCCCTGCTCCCCCTCGGGGAAGACATACTGCACGGTGCGGTCCTTGGGGCTGCGGCCGATGTGCGCATCGACGACGCCCTCGTCCTCCGCGAAGTCGCCCCACACCAGGGCCTGGTAGCGGCGATCGCTGGTGCGCTCGAAGAACTGCCGGGCCAGGTGCGTGAGCGCCTCCTCATTCTTGCCCACCACCATCACGCCGCTGGTGTCCTTGTCCAGCCGGTGCACCAGACCGGGCCGGGGGATCTCCGCACCGGGCACCGCCGGCAGCCGCCCGAAGTGGAACAGCAGCGCGTTCACCAGGGTGCCCGTCCAGTTGCCATGGCCCGGATGCACCACGAGCCCCGGGGGCTTGTCGATCACCACCACGTGCTCGTCCTCGTGGAGGATCCGCAGCGGGATGTCCTCGGGCAGCAGCTCCACCTCGCGCTGGGGATAGGGCAGCACGATGCTGATCACGTCCCCGGGCTTCACCTTCTGGCTGGGCTTGGCCGCCCGGTCGTTGACGCGCACATTGCCGGCGCGCGCGGCCACCTGGATGCGGTTGCGCGAGGTGTTGGCCAAGCGGTCGAAGAGGAACTTGTCCAGCCGCACCAGTGTCTGGCCCGGATCGCATACGATGCGGTGGTGCTCGTAGAGCTCCTGCTCCTCACCGCCTTCGGGCTCCAGCGCGTCAGGCTCCGCCATCACCGCTGCAGCATCAGTCGCGCATGGCCGAGCATCGCACCCTCTGCATCCACCAGGCGCACCACGTACGACCCCGGTGCCGCGCCATCCAGCGCGATGGGCGCGTCCGGCGCGTAGGGGGCCTGCAGCACCAGCCGACCGGTGGCGTCCCACAGCTCCACACGCCCGTTCGTCACGCCCTCCATGCGCACCCACAGCGCATCGGTGGCCGGGTTGGGCCACAGGCCGATCGCCTTCTCCGGCTCCGGGGGCATGCTGGTGAAGGGGTCCACATCGGCCACCAGCACCGGGCGGATCATGAGCGAACCCTGCTGGGTGGTGTTGGTGAACGAGCCCGTGGTGTTGTAGAAGATCCGACTCTGGTTGTTCGTGTTCTTGTCGAAGCCCACGTTCATGAAGGTGGCGGTGGTCTGCACGAAGCCGACATAGAACGTGTTCGGCACCCAGATCGTGGAGTCCAGCGGATACTCCACGAACTTATTGAGGCCGTGTGGCCGGTAGTCCGGATCGCTGAAGCTGAAGTTCTGGTGGATGATCGTCTCCGGGTTGAGCGAGCTCCACACCGTGAGGAGGAAACCGGCGTTGTCCGGGTTGGCCGGGAAGAAGATGGGATCGAAGTACATGCGCACGGCCCGCAGCGAATCGGCCTGCTGCATGTCGAACCGCACCGCCACCTTGCCGCCCGGCGCGTTGGTGAGGCCGTAGCCCGCCTCGGCACTGCCATCGTCCAGGGCGTAATAGTTGCTCAGCTCCTGCACGAAGCGCATCGTGTCGTTGTAGCGGTTGATGTCGGGCGTGACGTCGATGGCGAAGGTGTTGCGCCAGAACGCCGCCCCGGTGCTGAGCAAAGGGTCGTAGGCGAAGGGCGCCACCGCGTGCGTACTGGTGTAGGTGCTGCCGGCGTTGTTGATGATGTTGCTTCCCGCGCCGAAGGTGGCCACCGGCGCTCCACCGTCCAGCCCAGAGCTCGCCTCCCACGTAATGAAGCGGTCCTGGTCCGCCAGGTTCTTCTGCAGCAGGTCCACCGAAGGCGCCATGAAGGCCGCGGGGGTGTTGCTGAAATGCGTGAAGGGCACCGACGTGTAGGTGTTCAGCAGGGTGTTGCCCGGGTACACCCACGCCACGTCCACCAGCAGCGTGTCGTCGTAGGCGCGCTGACGGGCCAGCCGCACGTAGTCGATGTGCCAATGGTCCAGCGCCCCGCTGCGGGTGCCGTAGTTGAGGAAGCGGAAGCGGAAGTCGGGCTTCAGGAAGCGGAAGTCCGTGATGGGCAGCATCACCTGCTCGAAGGGGGCCAGCGCCGTGTAGGGCGTGCTCCAGCGGCGGATCCACTCGTCATCGTCCGGGGCATAGAACTCCAGCACCAGGCTGTCCTGCGTCTGCACCTCGGTGTCGCCGCTACGCCCCTGTGGCTGGTAGAAGAAGCTGAGGTAGATGGAATCGCCAGGCGGGTAGGCCATGTTGATCGGCACCGTGGTGAGGTGGTCGTTGATGCCGTATGCCGTGGGCGAATTGGTGACATAGGGAAGTCCCGTGCGGTCCACCCCGTCGAAGGTGGCCACACCGATGGTGGGCGGATCGATCGGGTAGGTGCCGTTGATGTGCGCATCGTCGTCGGCCCACAGGATGAGCGGCACATCCACCCCGTTCTGCACGTACGTGCGCGCGTCGGGCGGCACGGTGTACACCTCCAGCGAATCCTGCATCAGGTCGGCCGCGGGCACCGCCAGCGTGTCGCTGAACGCATCGCCGATGGTGTCGTAGATGGTGTAGGCCGGCCAGGCCGACTGCGTGATCGAGGTGGACGGGTAGACCCCGAGGTCGAACAGCTCGATGGTCGTGAAGGGGTTCGCCTCGCGCCAGGTGGTGTCCACCCCTACTGTATCGGTGTAGAAATGGAACGTGGTGTCGGCATAGAAGGCCATGTCCGGGGTGGACACCCCGCCCACGGCGATGCGGTACACCACATCGGTGAGCACCACGCCGGGGTCGTCCGGCGCCGCGTTGAGGTGCCGCGTGCGGTCGATGGAGAGATCATCCATCAACGGCAGCTGCTGGATGGCGTTCTCGTAGATGTAGAACGTGTTGTCCGCAGCCCGGAGCAGGGCGCGCTCGTTCTCCGGACGGGCCTGCCCGTTGAGCGGGAAGAGGGCGTCCTGCTGGGCTTCCACAGGGGCCAGGTGGACGAAGGCAGCGAGGAGCCAGACGCCCCGCAGGGCTCGATCACGGTTGCGCATCCGGGGCGTTCGGTTCGTGGGTGGAGGTGTCGGGCAGGTTGCGCCGTGCGCCCAGTCCGGTGGTATCGGCGGTGAGCCAGATGTCGACGAGCCCGCCCATGATGATGCTGCTGTTGGCGCTGGGTGCCGGGGTCTGCCTGAACACTTTCGCCAACGTGGAATCGGCCTTGGTATTGCAGCCTTCGCAGGCCACCACCGCACCCAGGTTCAACGAGGCCATGTTCAGGATCGCGGCCACCTCCGCGTGGGTCCAGCCGATCAGGTCCGGAACAGGGACGCGCCCACCGCCATCGCCGCTGCCCAGCACGAGCACGATGGTGGCGCCCCGCTCGATGCCCGTGCCGGCGATGATCGTGCGGCCTTCATGCAACTGGTCCACCACGCAGTCCACGCACGCGTCCGGCCGGTAGCGCAGCTCGGCCACCTTCAGGCCCACGATCTCGGCCACACTGATCGCCTGCCGCTTGCTGAGGTCCACCAGCGCCGGCATGTCGATCAGCTTGGGCCGGGTGGCGTTGACGATGAGGTAGACGGTGCGGTCGGGCTTCACCCCGGACCCGGCATCGGGGTCCTGGTCCACCACGGCCCCCTTGGGCGCCCCGTCGGTGTGCACCGAGTCCACCACCTCCACGTGCAGGCCCAACGGTCCAACGATGGCCTCGGCCTCGGCGATGGTGAGCCCGGACAGATCGGGCACGTCCACCACCATGCCGTGCCGCGTGTAGTGGCGCACCCAGGACCAGCCGCCCAGCAGGAGCAGTGCGCTGAACAGCACGGGCAGGAGGATCGGGAGGGCGCGGCGCATCACGGACGGCGCGGCCTGCCGGCCGCGCGGAGCGCGGCGAAGATAGACGTTCGCCACCGGGCGGAACGGGCAGCTACCTTCGTCCGCCATGGACCCTCGTCCCCCCATCGCCGTGGTGCGCGGCGGCTATTCCGGCGAATCCGTGATCAGCCATCAGAGCGCCCAGCGCATGCTGTCGGCCATCGACACCACGCGCTTCGACCCGGTCTTCGTCACCATCACCCACGCCGGGTGGAGCTGCGAACGCGCGGACGGTGCGTCCCTGCCCTTCGACCGGGCCGGCTTCCGACTGGACCGGGGGAACGGGCTGGAGCGCTTCGCCGTGGCCCTCATCGCCATCCATGGTCCGCCCGGCGAGGACGGCAAGCTCCAGGGTTACCTGGACATGCTGGGCGTGCCCTACCAGACCGGCGGCGTGCTGCCCATGGCGCTCAGCTTCAGCAAGTACGGCACCACCGCCCTGCTGCGCCAGCTGGGTTTCCGCGTCTCGCCCTCGGTGCTGTGGCACCGCGACCTCGTGGGCGACCGGCCCGAACTGCCCGCGGGCATCGGCTATCCCTGCTTCGTGAAGCCCGACGAGAGCGGCAGCAGCCTCGGCGTCACCAAGGTGAAAGGGCCCGAAGAGCTGCCCGCCGCGCTGTCGACGGCCTTCCGCGAATGCGCCCGGGTGATGGTGGAGGCTGCGGTGAAAGGCCGTGAGCTCACCTGCGGCGTCATCCGGCTCAATGGGCGCGTACAGGCCCTGCCTGTGTGCGAGATCCGCACCCCGCGCGAGTTCTTCGACTACGAGGCCAAGTACCACGCAGCCGACACGGAGGAGCTGGTGCCCGCCCCGCTGAGCCCAGCGGTGACCGCCCTGGTGCAACAGCGTTCCGCCGCCATCTATGCGGCACTCGACCTGCGTGGCATGGTGCGGGTTGACCACTTCTGGAGCGGCGGTGAGGAGGCCGTATCGGACGAGCTGGTGACCATCGAGGTGAACACCACCCCGGGCTTTAGTCAGGCGAGCATTTACCCCAAGATGCTGGAGGTGAGCGGCATGGGCGTGCCAGCGGTGGTGAACGGCCTGCTCGATGAGTGCCTCGCCCGGGGCTAGCGCTCGCGTAAGTGGGCAAGCAGCGCAGCGGTCGCCTGCGCCCTGTGGCTGATCCGGTTCTTCTCCTCTGTGGTCATTTCGGCGAAGCTGCGTTCCTCCCCTTCCGGTGCGAAGAGAGGATCGTAGCCAAATCCGCCGGTACCGCGCGGTGCGACGAGGATGCGGCCTTCGACCACGCCTTGGAACAGGTGCTCACGCCCGTCCTTCAGGAAGGCGATCACTGTACGGAAGCGTGCCGTCCGATCGTTGCGGCCCTCCAAGGAATCGAGCAGTTTGCGCATGTTGGCGCGGGCATCGCGGTCGTCGCCGGCATAGCGTGCACTGTGCACGCCCGGCGCTCCGCGCAAGGCATCCACCTCCAGCCCCGTGTCGTCCGCGATGCAGGGCAGGCCGCAGCGGTCGTGCACCCAGCGGGCCTTCTGCACGGCGTTCGCCTTTAGGGTGTCACCCGTCTCCGGAAGCTCCTCCTCCACGCCCACCTGGTCCGGGCCGACCACGTGGAAGGTCGGAGGAAGCAGGGCCGCCAGCTCGGCCATCTTGCCGGGGTTGCGTGTGCACAGAACAAGCTTCATCCTGCGAAGATGGGCATCACGGAAGCAGGCGCACGGGCCCGGTTACCTTTGGCCGCACCAGCTCACCGCAGTGCCCCTCCGTCGCGCCGTCCATCAGTTCCGTCAGGACCTGCGCCGCATCCGCACCGAGGGCAGCTTCGCCCGGCACTCGTTCCAGGTCTTCTCCGGCAACGCGCTGGCCATGGCCAGTCAGCTGGTGCTGACCCCGCTGCTGGGCCGTATCTACGGACCCGAGGCCTACGGCGTCTACGGCATCTTCATGGCGCTGATGATGAACCTGTCGTACGTGGCGGACATGGGCCTGTCCACGGCATACGTGCTCCCTCGGGATGAGGAGACGTTCCGCGACCTGTTCCGCATCAACCTCATCACGGCCCTGGGCATCTGCGCCCTGACCGCGGTGGCCGCGCTCTTCGCCGAGCAGTTCTACACGCTGGTGCCGAGCTGGAGCGCCCTGGGGGGCTGGGTGCACTTCGTGGGGCCGGCCGCCGTGCTGTACGCGCTCAGCGTCTACTTCACCCAGTGGCTCACGCGCGCCAAGCTCTTCAAGGTGAGCGCCTTCACCGGGGCCACGCTGGACCTGAGCACGCGCCTGTTCAACCTGCTCTACGGCGTGGTGAGCGGCACCCGGGCGCTGGGCCTCATCCTGGGCGATGCGGTGGTGCGCACGGCGATCATCCCGGTCTATGTGCGTCCATTGATGCGCCATGGCATGCGCGAGGTGTTCACGAACTGGTCGTGGCACCGCATGCGCAGCACCCTGCGCGAATACCGCCGCTACCCGCTGATGGTGTTCCCGGAGCGCTGGGTGGCCAGCCTCGGACTGCAGCTGCCGGTGTTCGCCCTCAGCAGCGACCTGGCAGCGGTGGGGCACTTTTCGCTCGGGGCGAACCTGCTGCTGATCCCCCTGCGCCTTTTCGGATTCTCGTTCAGTACGGTGTATATGCAGAAGGCCTCGGAGCTGAGCGACCGCACGGACGAGCTGCGCCGGATCACGCTGGGCCTGTACAAACGGCTCTACGGGGTGGGTATCCTGCCCTTCCTGCTGCTCACCTTCTTCGCCGATGCGGCCTTCGGTCTGCTCTTCGGTGGTCCTTGGCGTGATGCGGGGGCCTTCACCGCGTACATGGGCGGTTTCTTCTTCTTCCGCCTGCTGAGCGACCCCATGGTCTCGCTCTTCAATGTACAGCGCCGCGAGCATGTGAACCTCATGTTCCAGGTGGTGCTCACCGTGGCCCGTGTGGCCGCCATGGTGGCCGTCGGCTCGATGGGCCTGGGTTCGGGGGCCATCATGCTCAGCTACGCGCTGGTGAGCATGGTGGGCTACATGGTGCTGTCCACCCAGCTACTGTCCTCCGTGGGGCTCGCCGGTCTCCGGATCACGTTGAAATACGCCGCCCTGCTCGCCGTGGCGGCGGCGGCGATGGCCGCGTTGCGGTTCGCCGTGCTGGGTAGCTGGTTCCCCCTGTATGGCGGCTGAGGCCCGTGAAGGGCCGCGGCTATCTTTGGCCGCATGGGGCAGTTCGACCCGCGTGCGTATTGGGAGGAGCGTCTGCGCACGAGCACCGGGTTGACCGGCGTGGGCTACCTGGGCCTCGGTGAACCCTTCAACCGCTGGATGTACCGTGTGCGCCAGGCGGTCTTCGCCCGCGTGGCCCGGACCCATCTGCCCGTCACTACCGGCATTCATGTGCTGGACGTCGGCTCGGGCACCGGCCAATACCTGGAGGCCTGGAAGCGGCTCGGTGCCGCCCGCATCGTGGGCAGCGACCTCACCACCACCGCCGTGGAGCGGCTCAGGAACGGGATGCCGGGCGTGCACATGCTGCGAATGGACATCAGCGATGCGGCCGACCTGCCGACGGACCGGTTCGACGCCATCACCTGCATGGATGTCCTGTTCCATGTGGTGGACGACGCCAAGCTGGACCAGGCCCTGGCCAACCTGCGCAGGCTGCTGAGACCCGGTGGTGTGCTTTTCCTCTCGGACATCTTCGTGCATGGCCAGGACCACAAGCAGGAGCACTTCACCACCCGTTCGCTGGCCACCTACACCGCGGCCCTGGAACGCAATGGCCTGCGTGTGGTCCGGCGCCACCCGGTGTTCCATCTGCTGAACCGGCCGTTGGATTCCGATTCACCGCTCCTGCACCGCTGGTGGGGGCTGGTGATGCGCGCCTGCAAGCTGCACCCGCGGGTGGGCGGGGCCCTGGCGGCGGCGGTCTATCCCCTCGAACTGCTCCTCGTCCGCCTGCGCCGCGAAGGGGTCTCGGCGGAGATCATGGTGTGCGTTCCGCAACCCTGAGCCCGCATGCACGTCCTGCACATCGTGGGCTGGTATCCCAACCACCTCAAGCCCTTCGAGACCCCGTTCATCGAACGCCATGTGCGCGCACTGGCCCCCCATTGCACGAACACGGTGTGGCAGCTGGACGTGCGGCAGGGCGAGCGTTGGTCGCTCCACCGCCGCAGCCTGAAGGCCGACCGGACCCTTATCCTCACCACGCCCCTCCGCCGGTGGCTGCTGGTGGAATGGTCGGCCACGGGGCTCATCCTCTGGGCCTGGCTCACGCGCGATCGCCGGCATCGCTACGACGTGATCAACTTCCACATCGCCTATCCGAACTGCGCACGGCTCGGGCTGCTCCGCCGTGTGATGGGCCTTCCCCTGGTGATCACCGAGCACTGGAGCATCTACCGCCTGGGCTTCAAGTCCGGCGCCAAGGGGCTGGACCGCATCCGCCGCATCTTCCACCTCGGCGTGCCGCTGATCACCGTGTCGCGTGCGCTGGCCGACGACATCCTGAACTTCGCCGGACCGCCCCATCCACCGGTGTACGTGGTGGCCAATGCCGTGGACACGGAGCTCTTCGCCCCGGCCGCGGTGGAACGGGAAGCCGGACGCTTCTTCGCCATCGCCACCTGGCGCTACCCCAAGAGGCCCGTGCTGCTGGTGGAGGCCATCGCCCGCCTGAGGGCCCACGGCCGCGATGCCCGGTTGCGCATCGCCGGAGGAGGCGCCGAAATACCGGCCATCCAGGAGGCCATCGCCCGCACCGGGATGCACGAGCATGTGACCCTGATCGGCCAGGCCACACCCGAAGCCGCCGCCGAGGAAATGCGCCGGTCCCATGCCCTGTTGCATGCCAGCGATTATGAGACCTTCTCGGCCGTCTGCGCCGAAGCGCTCTGCTGCGGGACGCCCGTGGTGGCCTCGCATGTCGGCGGCATCCGTGAGTACCTCACCCCGGCGCTGGGGACCGCTGTGATGGAGAACACCGCCGAGGCCTGGTGCGACGCCATGGAGAAGGACTGGGACCGCCTGCTGATGCTGGACCGCGACAGGTTGGCCGCCGCCATCCGGCCCTTGGTGGATGCCCGGCTGGTGGCCGAGCGCTATGCCGCCGTGCTGCGCTCCGCAGCAGGTCCGTCGGACCGGAACGCGACCGAGCGATGAAGGTCCTGTTCATCACGCACCAGTTCCCACCGCTGAACATCGGCGGCTCGCACCGTCCGTTCAAGTTCGTCAAGCACCTGCACCGTTCCGGCATCACCCCGGTGGTGATCACCCCGGAGCCTGCCGCACATCGCGGAGCGTCGCTGGACAAGGAAGTGGCCGGCCTCGACGGGCATGCCGTGGTCATCCGCACGCCGGTGGACCCGCCCACCTGGGCGGACCGGGTCCGCGGCTCGTACTACCTGAACACGCTGGATCCCGAGGGACGGCGCTGGCGCAGGCACCTGCTGGCCGCCGCGGAACAGGCCGCGCGGGACCATGAGCTGAAGGCCGTCATCATCTCCATCCCCCCCTTCAGCACCGGCGCCCTGGGCGTGGAGGTGGCGCACGGCCTGAAACTGCCCTTGCTCGTGGACCTGCGCGATGCCTGGAGCCTCTGGCTGATCACCCCGTACGTAAGCCGCCTGCATTTCCTGTGGCGCCGGGCGCACGAACGGCGCTTGTTGCGCGCGGCGGACGCCATCACCGTCACCTCCCCGCAGACCATCGCCGACCTCCAGGCGCTGCACCCCATGGTCCCGGCCGATCGGTTCCACCTTGTTACGAACGGGTATGACCAGCCACCGCCCGTCGTACCGGACCGCATCCAGCTGCCACCGGCCACACCGCAGCGGCCGTTCACCATCGGCTACGTCGGCAGCTTCTACTACACGCCGTACCAGCGCGACCTGATGTTCAAGCCCTGCTGGCGCAAGAAGCCCTGGCAATGGCTGCAATACGCCCCGCGCCGTGAGGATTGGCGCTACCGGTCGCCATGGGCCTTCTTCGCTGCCCTGAAGGAGCTTCGCCTGCGTAGACCGGACCTCTTCGACCTGCTCCGCGTGGAGTTCATCGGCGATGTGCCACCCTGGCTCATCGACATGGTGAAGGAGCATGGGCTCCAGGACAAGGTGAAGCTGCACGGCCGCGTGGACCACGCCAGCTCCATCCGCTTCCAAGCGGACTGTGATGCCCTGCTGATCACCTCCTCCAAGGTGGTGGGCGGGCGCGACTACAGCATCGCGGGCAAGACCTTCGAGTATGTCGCCCAGGTGAAACCGATGCTGGCCTTCGTGTGCGAAGGTGCCCAACGCGACCTGCTGGAGCGCACCGGGCTCTCCATCGCCTGCCCACCGGACGACCCTGCGGCTGCGGCCGACCGCATCATCGACCTGCTCGAAGGCCGGTGCACGCTCCATCCCGACAAGGCGTTCATCCATGACCTGCACATCGAACGCATCACGGAACGCTTCGCCCAGGTGGTGAAGCGGCTCGCCCATCCATGACCGGCCGCATGACACCGCTCGTCAGCATCGTGATGCCCGCCTACAATACGGAGCGTTACATCGAAGCGGCCGTGCGTTCCGTGCTGGCGCAGACGCTGACGGACTGGGAGCTGATCATCGTGGACGACGGCAGCACGGATGGAACCGCATCCGTGATCGATGCCTTCGACGACCCCCGGATCATCGCCCTGCACAAGCCGAACGGCGGCATTGGCAGCGCGCGCAACAAGGCCCTGGAAGTGGCCAGTGGCACATACCTCTGTTTCCTGGACGCGGACGATGTGATGCCGCGGCGGAGCCTGGAAGCGCGTGTGGCCGAGTTCCTCAAGGATCCCGGACTCGGCATGGTGGACGGCCGGGTGCGGGTGATGGACGCCACGCTGGAGAGTGAGCGTCGCGTGTTCATGCCGCAACGCACGGACGATGCGTTCCATGAACTGATCACCTTCAGCGGCCGCTGCTTCATGGGCCCCAGCTGGATGCTGCGTTGGGACCTGGACAGGAACCTGCGGTTCGAGGAGGGGATCACCCATGCCGAGGACCTGTTCTTCTTCCTCCGCTTCTGCAAGGGCCGACGGTACGGGTTCACGAAGGAGGACATCCTGTTCTACCGCCGGACCGGTCACAGCTCGATGACCACCAACCTCGAAGGAATGGAACGCTCCTTGATCCACATCGGACATGAGCTCCGCCGCCGGGGCCTCGCCTCCTTCCTTGAGCTGACGGTATACACGTTGCGGCGCAAACGGATGATGTTCGGCTCCTTTCGGCAGCGTGGGCGCTATGGGATGGCCCTGAGGGCCCTGCTGCGCTGAACCGTCACTTCACGGCCTCCACATACAGCGACTCGCGGCTACGCACCTCCGAATCGTTGATCAACGCCGGATCCCGACCCTGCTTGTACGCCATCCGCTCCACCTGTCGGAACCCGCTGCGCTCCAGCAACAGCTTCATGGTCTCCAGGTCGTAGATGAAGAGGTGGCCGTGGTTCCGGAACACCCCGTTGATGCACTGCATCATGGTGTCGTAGCCGTCCTCATGCGGCATGCGACGCGCCCCGCCCCCCCTGCGGTCCTTGTAGATGTCGATGAGCATCTCGCCATCGGGCACCACGATCCGCACGCGGCCGCCGGGCTTCAACATCCGGTGGAACTCGCGCAGATTGCGCTCACAGGCCTCCAACGGGATGTGCTCCAGGCAGTGCTCGGTGTAGATGCCTTCGAAGCGTCCGTCGGGGAACGGATAGGTATGCCGCACGATGTCCCAGCACACATCGATGCCGGGGTTCCAGATGTAGTCCAGGTTGACGAACTCCGTGTGCGTATTGGTCCCGCAGCCCACATCGAGGAAACGTTTGCCGGAGGGGATGCGCCGCGCCTGCCATCCGGCGTTGCGGATCAACGCCGAGATGGTGAGCTGGACCTTGTACCGGTCGATGAGCCTGCGGCGGGCGTTGGCCATGCGGATCGGGATTCGTGCGCGGTGGTCGGCCACGGGCCGGTGCGGCGGCCAAAGATAGCCGCACATCGCAGCCGCTCACGGGCGCTGGCGCCCGTGCCGCACGGGGATGATCCGCGCCAGCAGGTCGACCATGTGCCCTGTGTCGCGAAGCCGCATGGCGACGTCCACGCACCGCGCGCGCAACTCGTCCAGCGGCGTGGTGCGAAGGTGGTCCAGGCCGGCCCTGAGCTCCTCGATGCTCACGGCCGGAAGGTCCTTCACCACGATCCCGACCTTTTCGTCCCGGGCGATCCACCAGTCGTCCGCCACCCCTTCAGGGATCAAGATCGGCACGCCCGCGGCCCAGTAAAGCGCGGTCTTCACCGGCGAACGGAAGCGTTGCGAAGGCGTGGGCGGAACGGCGATCACACCCAGGTCCGCGGCGGAGAGGTACGGGCGCAACTCCTCGGGCGCCATGGGGCCCAGTACGGTGGTGCGGGCCTTCACGTCCGACCAGCCCTGCGACCGGCGCAGCGGGGCCGTGTGCTCCTCATGCGTGATGATCAGGTGATGCACCGTGGGATCGGCGGCACAGGCCGTGCGCATGAAGGCCACGTACTCCGCCTCGCTGTAATAGATGCCCTGGAACTTGCCGATGTAGAGCACCACCGTCCGACCGTCGAGCCCCAGCCGCCTGCGCACCTCCGCCCCGGCCGCCTCGTCCCTTGCGTTGGCCGGTACGTCGATGGTGACGCCCTGCAGGTGCATCTCCACCCCGGGCCGAAGGGCCCGCACATGATCCATCACAGCCGTGGCCGGTGCCACCACCACGTCCGCACGGCGCACTTCGAGGTCTTCCGACCAGCGAACCACGCGGTACTTCATGGACCGTTCAGGCCACAGGCCCAGCTCCCGCATGTACTGGCTGTGCGGCTCGAAGTTGACCACCACGAGACGCTGGAAACCGAAGGGCCGCACCAGCGTGGCGTAGGCGCTGGCCATGGACAGGAAGCCCACCACAGTGCGCTCCGCATAGCCGCGCGTGAACCACCACGACCACCAGGCCAGCCGGGCGATGTTCCGGATGCGCTGCAGGAACTGGGCACCCTTCAGGTCATAGCGCAGCGGGCGCCAGGTGATGCGTGCCCGCCGCAACCGCTCGGCCAAGGCGGCATCCAACGAGGTGGGTACGGGCTCCTCGGTCACCAACAGGATGTCGAGGTCGGTGCCGCGTTCCTGCAAACGCAGCGCGTAGTCCAGCATCAGGGTGGACATCAGCGGATCGCGGATGCTCTGGATGCTGACCACCAGCGCGCAGGCCCGGCTCCTCTGCGTGCTCCTCATGCCTGTTGTGGGGTGCGCTTCCGCTTGGCCACTGCTTCCCTGCTGATCAGCCCCTCCGCACCCATTTCGCCCGTGCGGTACTTCTTGAGGTCGAACACCCGGTTGCGCACCTTGGCCCAGATCCGTTCGCGGTTCAGATAGCCGATGATGTACAGGGCGGAGACCATCAAGGGGATCAGCGGGATCTTGAAGCGGACCAGGGCGCCGAAGTTCGGGGTGGAGATGCCGATGGCGAAACCGAAGAGCAGGGTGAACACGAAGCACATCAGCACCACGGGGTTACCGCCGATGCAGCGCAGGAAGAACAGGACCCGTGTGCGCCAGAGCATCAACAGCGTCAGACCGAGCAACCAGAGGTTCTCCAAGGCACTGAGGGCCACCACCACCGAGCGGGCCTCCCACAGGTAAGGACGGAACAGAGCCGCGTTGGTGGCCACCGGGAACTTGGAGAGCAGGCTACCCAGGGTGCCGTCCATGGGGCCCACGTCGAAGTAATTGTTGCCGTACTGCTCGGCGCGCGACATGTCCTCCTGGAGCACCATCACCGTGTCCACCACCTTGTCCAAGGAGAATTTGTCCAGGTTGTCGCCCAACCAACTGAGCACGGTGACCGAGAGGAAGAGCATGGTGGTCAGGGCCAGCGGGAGGAGCACGAAGCGGATCAGGGCGTTCTTCATGCCGGCCACCCGGTTGAACATCAGCCAGATCATCGACACCGGGAAGATGGACATGAAGATGTACGGCTTCATCACCACCAGGATGATGGCGGCCAGCACCATGCCGAAGAAATTACCCACCAGGGACCTTCGCTTGAAGAAGAACTGCACGAAGCAGTGGATCCACCAGCATACCGCGCTCATGGTGAACGTGTCCTTCATGATCCCCGAGCCCCAGAACACCACCGAAGGCATGTACAGGAAAGCCACCGCGAACTTGTCCGTCAGCGAGGGGAACATCGAGGAGAACGTGCGGAAGCACTTCCAGATGCCCACGTACGACATGCTGGCAAGAACGACCGTGGTGATCATATAGCTATTGAACGTCATGATCACCATGGGACTGATCAATCGGATGACGAAATAGGCCCGAGGTTCGAAGAACATCGTGCCGATGGGATAGCCCGTCTCCATGCTGAACCGCGCCAGGTTCTCCGGACTGTTCGGGCCGGTCACGATGTCGAAGTAGGTCATCGGGTCCAGCCAGAACATGTTGCTCATGGCCACTGCGGAATAGAAATACATGATCGTATCCCCCCCGTTGTAGTAATAGAAGTAGATGAGGCTGAAACCCAGCCCGCCGATGATCTTGGCGAAAAACCCCCACAGCAAATGCTTGTACTCCGGGTGCTTCTTGATGGCCATCGTCTTCACCCGCGAGAAGTAGATATAGATCACCACCAGATAGATGGACCCCACCAGGTATTCCCAATAGGCGATGTCGACCTCCCCGTAGTAATAGGTCCAGACCAACGACATGGGCCAAAGGTCGTCAACCGCCAATAGTTGCACCCACCTCATCGTGCGCGACGGTGGGCGACACCGTACTCCCTCTCTCCGGGAGAACGACCTGCTCAGTGATGGTATCCGCTTCCGCGCAGGATCTCCGAGGCGCGGTACAGCTGCTCGGCCAGCACCAACCGCACCAATTGGTGCGTGAAGGTCATGGGGGAGAGTGCAATGACGTGCGTGGCGCGGGACCGCAGGCGATCGTCCACCCCGTACGCGCCGCCGATGACGAAGGCCACCTGGCGCAACCCCTGATCGCGCCATCGCCCCAGACGCGCGGCGAACGCCGTGGAGCTCAGGCCCTCGCCATGTTCGTCGAGCAGCACCACCAGCGTGTCCTTCTCCACGGCCTTCAACAACCGGTCGGTGCCCTCGCGCCGCTTTCGCTCGGGGTCGGTGCCGGGCGGATCGGCCACCACCACCTGGTCCACGGGGAACGAACGCTGAAGGCGGCCCAGCATCTCCTCGAAGGCCTCGGTGACCGGACCCGGCGCGTTGCGCCCCACCATGACCATTCGGATACGCATCCCCAGGGTGTTGACAAGTACGAGGCCCCGAAGATGCCACGCTGGCCCGATGTTTGCGAAATTGGCCCCGACATCCTGAACCGCCGGACATGTTAAAGCACCTTTCCCTGGCCCTCGCGATCGCCCTGCACGCCCTGCCCGGGCTGGCGCAGGACGCTGTGAAGGACCGCGTGGTGGCCGCCCTCGGCACGGGCAATTCCAAGGAGCTGGCCCAGCATTTCATCCCCAACATCGACCTCACCGTCGGAGGCTCGAGCGACGTGTACAGCAAGGCCCAGGCCGAGCAGATCCTGCGGCGCTTCTTCGATGAGAACCCGCCCGTGGGCATGGTGGTCGAGCACCAGGGCCAGAGCAAGCTCGGCGACCAGTACTACATCGGGATCCTGCGCTCGCGCACCGGCCACTTCCGGGTGACCTTCTTCCTGAAGCGCAGCGGCGACCAGCTGCAGGTCAAGCAATTGCGCATCGAGGCGGGCCGTAGCGACCACTGACCGTGCTGCCCCCCGGGACCGAGACCCTCATCACCGCCGCCCTTGCCGAGGACATCGGCGACGGCGACCACACCACCCGCAGCACCATTCCCCCCGGAGCCCGGGGCGGTATGCGCCTGCTGGTGAAGCAGGACGGCGTGCTCGCCGGGGTCGATCTGGCCCGTGCGATCTGCGCCCAGGCCCACCCCGACCTGCACATGCGCCCCCTGCTGGAGGATGGCGCCCACGTGAAGGCCGGCGATGTGGCCTTCACCCTCACCGGACCCGTCCAGGCCCTGCTCACCACCGAACGGGTGCTGCTGAACTTCATGCAGCGGCTCAGCGGCATCGCCACCCTCACCCGGCGCTTCGTGGACGCCCTCGACGGCACCGGCTGCCGCGTGCTGGACACCCGCAAGACCACGCCCACCCTGCGCGCCCTGGAGAAGTGGGCCGTGCGCATCGGGGGGGGCGAGAACCATCGCTTCGGCCTGTACGACATGATCCTGATCAAGGACAACCACGTGGACTTCGCCGGCGGTGTGGGCCGGGCCATCGAGGCCGCGCGTGACCATGTGAAGGCCCTGGCGCTGGACATCCCCATCGAGGTGGAGGCCCGCACCCTGCGCGAAGTGGAGGAGATCCTGGCGCATGGGGGCGCCGACCGCATCATGCTGGACAACTTCGGGCACGACGACCTGCGCCGGGCCGTGGCCCTCATCGGGCGGCGCCATCGCACCGAGGCCTCCGGCGGCATCACCCTGGCCAACGCCCGGGCCACCGCCGAATGCGGCGTCGACTTCATCTCCGTGGGGGCCCTCACCCACAGCGCCACCAGCCTCGACCTGAGCCTCAAAGCCCTCTGACGCGCCATGATGGAGCGCCTCAAGCGGAAGCTCCTGTTCTCCCGCTCCTTCCGGCAGGTGGTGCGCTGGGCCAAACGCGTGCGACTGCCCGGCTTCGACGGCTTCAGCCTGTACGCCATCTCACGCTTCTTCTTCCTGGCCCTGGCCACCGGTCGGCTGGAGACCCGCGCATCAGCCATCGCCTTCAAGCTCTTCGTCGCCTTCTTCCCTGCGGTCATCGTCCTGCTCACCCTCATCCCCTTCATCCCCATCGCCGACTTCCAGGTGAAGCTGCTCGCCACCTTCCAGGAGATGCTCCCGCTGGAGGTCTACCGCTTCATCGAAGGCACCCTGCACGACCTGGTGGTGAAGAAGCACGGCGCCCTGCTCTCGGTGAGCTTCGTGGTGGGGGTGTACCTGGCCAGCAACAGCATCGATGCCATCCTGCACGGCTTCAGCGGCAGCACCAACCTCACCCAATGGCACAGCGCCCTCAAGCAGCGTCTGCTCAGCCTCGGCCTTCTGCTGGCCCTCACCATCCTGGTGGTGATCGCCATCCCCGTGCTCACCTTCAGCAACACGGTGATCGCCTGGCTGGAAACGCACGGCCTGGTCACCGGATGGTTCGAGGTGGCCGGGCTCTTCGCCGCCAAATGGGGCATCAGCACCCTGCTGGTGCTCACCATGATCGCGCTGCTCTACAACGCCGGCGACCCCAGCAGCAAGCGCTTCCACCTGATCACCCCGGGCGCCATCGTGGCCCTGGTCCTCATCCTCGTCCTTTCGCAGGCCCTGGCCTTCATCTTCGGCAACATCACCGATTACAACGCGCTCTACGGCTCCATCGGCGCCATCCTCGCGGTCCAGTTCTGGATCTACCTCAACATGATCGCCCTGCTGGTGGGCTACGAGCTCAACATCAGCATCTCGCGCGCCCGCCACGCCCACACCAGCGAGCTGCGCCCCGTGCGCCGCGCCTGATCGCGATCCGGTACTTTCGGAGCGTGCAGCCCCGCACCCTTCCCCTCGCCCTCGTGCTGCTTCTTGCCGGCCCGGCGTCCGCGCAGCGGTTCGACGCCCTGCATCCGCCCAACACCTACCGCAACGCCGACAACCCGCACTACTGGCGAAACCGCCCACCGCACGAGGCCTACTGGCAGCAGGACGTGCACTACACCCTGCGCGCACGCCTCGACGAGGTGGGCGACCGCATCGAGGGCGAGGGCAGCCTGGTGTACTGGAACAACAGCCCGGACACGCTGCGCCACGTCTTCTTCCACCTCTACCAGAACGCGTACAACGCCGGTTCGCACGCCGACCTGATGGAGAACGGACGCGCGACCCCGGGCGACACCGCGGAGCACGGCACCACCCTGGCCCACCTGCGCGTGGGGGCCGATGACCTGCGCATCGAGATGGACAACACGGTGCTGAAGGCCTGGCTGCCCGAGCCGCTTCCCCCAGGGGGCCGTGTCACCTTCAGCATGGCCTTCACCACCCATTACGGCATGGACGTGCAGCGCCGCATGAAGCTCTTCAACGCCTGGGGCTTCAAGCACTACGACGGTGTGCACTGGTACCCGCGGATCGCCGTGTACGACGCGCACATGGGCTGGGACACGCAGCAGCACCTGGGCAACGAGCTCTACGGCGACTTCGGCACCTTCGACGTGACGCTGGACATGCCCAACGACATGGTGGTGGAGGCCACCGGCTGGCTGCAGAACCGGGACGAGGTGCTGCCCCGCGACCTGCGCGACCGGCTCGATCTGGCCCGCTTCGCCGACAAGCCGTGGAACGAGGCCCCGAGCGTGGTGACGCCCTACGCGCCGGGCCGCCGCAAGCGCTGGCGCTACCACGCGGAGAACGTGCACGACTTCGCCTTCACCGCCGACCCCACCTACCGCATCGGCGAAGCCTGGTGGAACGGCGTGCAATGCATCGCCCTCGCCCAGGAACCGCACGCCGCCGGATGGCAGAACGCCGCCGCCTACACCGCCCGCATCATCGAGACCTTCAGCCGTGACATCGGCCCCTACGTGTACCCCAAGATGGTGGTGGCCGATGCGCGCGATGGCATGGAATACCCCATGCTGACGCTCGACGGCGGGCGCGATCCGGAGTACCGCGGCCTGCTCGTGCACGAGGTGGGCCACAACTGGTTCTACGGCATGGTGGGCAACAACGAGACCTACCGCGCCCTGCTGGACGAGGGCTTCACCCAGTTCCTCACCAGCTGGGGCCTGGAGCACATCGATGGCGACACCCTGGTGGAGGAGGCTCCGAAGGGCCGCTATGTGTCCCGCTTCACCCGGCCGGAGCTCGTGCGCGAATCCGAAGTGTACCGCGGCTACATGCGCGATGCCGTGCGCAATGAGCTGCCGCCCATCGACACGCACAGCGACGGCTTCGCTCCGGTGGAAGGGCGTGGGGGCGGCTACGGCCATGTCTATTTCAAGACGGCCACCATGCTGTACAACCTGCAATACCTGCTCGGCGACAGCGTGTTCCTGGCCGCTCTTCAGCACTACGTCCGGCAGTGGACCCTCTGCCACCCCACCGTGGCCGACATGCGGCAGAGCTTCGTACGCAGCACCGGTGTGGACCTCAACCCCTTCTTCGACGCCTGGCTGACGACGGACAAGCTGGTGGACTATCGCGTGTGCGGGATCACCCGCCGGATGCGCAGCGAAGGGCAGACCATCCGCCTGCGGCGACGTGGCGGCATTTCGATGCCCATCGACCTGCAGGTGACGGCGCGCGATGGAACGGTGCACGACTTCCACATCCCCACCAGCTGGTCTGTGAAGCCGACCACGGCCACCGTGCTGCCGCGCTGGACCAGCTGGGACAAGCTGCGCCGCACTTACGTGGCCCGGGTGGACGTGCCCACCGGCATCGCCGCCGTGCGCATCGATACCAGCCTCCGCCTCGCCGACGCCTACCAGCCGGACAACAGCCTTCCCCGCGCGGTGAGCATCGCCTTCGACCACCATGTGCGCAACCCGCCCGACCGCCACCACTACGAAGCCTTCGGCCGTCCGGACCTGTGGTGGAACGGCTTCGACGGCCTGAAGGTGGGCGCCCACCTCCATGGCAGCTACTTCCGCCAGACGCACCAGCTATGGCTGTCCGCCTGGGTGAACACCGGCCTGGGCCAGTCCCTGCCCGGTGGCGGGGTGGACACGCGCCACGACGCCCTCTCCTATGTGCTGCGCTACAGCACCGGCACCACGCGCCTGCTGAAGGGATCGAGCATCCGCCTGCAGGCCCGCCATCTGGACGGCCTGGAACTGTATGGCGGCGGTGTCAGCTGGACCACGCCCGACGAGCGCACCACGGTGAGCGGCGACCTGCGCTACATGATCCGGCGGGACACCAGCGACCTCACCTACCTCCTCTATCCGGACGAGTGGACGCTGAACGCGCTCTCCGGCCTGCTGGACCTGGCCGTGGACCGCAGCTACCGGGCCGGGCCGCTGCGCGGACGCGCGGAACTTCGCCTGCGGCAGCCCATGGTGGGCTCGGTCGACCAGGGCGCCCATGTCCGCCTGTCCACCCGCAACACTCTGCGGATCGGCGACCTGGACCTGCACCTGCGCGGGATGGCCCAATACGGCAGCGGTTCCAACAACCTCGAGACGGGGCTCTACCTCTCCGGTGCGGCGCCCGAGGAGCTCGTGGAGAACAAGTTCACCCGCAGCATCGGTCCAGTGCCGAACGACTGGGCAGGGTCCTACGGTTCGGAGGTGAACCACTTCCACCACGGCGGCGGCCTCAACCTGCGCGGCTATGCGGGCTACCTGGCCCCCGAGACCACGGCCGACGGCACCCAGGTGCTCACCTATCGGGGCAACACCGGACTGGCCGTCAACGCCGAGCTCGACCTCGATGGGCTGGTCCGGTTCCGCCCCAAGGGCCTGCGTCGCTACCTGCACCTGGACGTCTACATTTTCGGCGATGTGGGCAGCATGGGCTACCGCCGCATCGACGGGGATGCACAGCGGCTGGAGCTCGCCACGCCCCGCGCCGATGCGGGCCTGGGCGCCGCCCTCACCATCAAACGTTGGGGGCCGTTGGTCGACCTGGAGCCGCTCACCCTCCGCTTCGACATGCCCCTGGTGCTTTCCTCCATCCCGGTCGGCGAGTCGGAGCATGTCGCCTTCCGCTACGTGGTGGGCATCGGCCGTACCTTTTGACCCATGCGTGCCCTGCTCCTTTCCGCCCTGCTGGCGGCCACCCTGCCGCTGGCCGCCCAACCACCGCGCCCCGGAACGGACATCACCGGACGCTGGTCGTCCGTCGATGACATCACCGGAAAGCCGCGCAGCGTAGTGGAGATCACTGTACGCCACGGCAAGGCCTATGGCCGCATCGTGGAGCTCTACGACAAGACCAAGATGGAGGCGGTGTGCGACCTCTGCCCGGGTGACCGCAAGGACCAGCGCATCCTGGGCCTGGAGGTGATCCGCGACATGGTGGCCGATGGCGATGAGTGGGACGATGGCACCATCCTGGACCCCGAGAACGGCAAGGAGTACAACTGCAAGCTGTGGGTGGAGGACGGCACCCTGAAGGTGCGCGGCTACATCGCGTTCCTCTATCGCACGCAGACCTGGGTGCGGTCAGCAGGACGTTGAGCGCGGACGTTCATTCGCGTACCAGCCGAGCCGAGCCGACCCGTCCGTCGCCGCTCACGCGCACCGTATAGAGCCCGGCCCGAAGGGCGGCCACGTCCAGTTCCACGCGATCCGCGAAGCGCCGCACATCGGCCTGCACCCGCGCGCCGCGGGCATCGATCAGCTCCACCATCGTGGGTGCCGATGGGCCCGGCCAAAGCAGCGTGGCCGTGGTGGAGGCGGGGTTGGGGCGGATGGAGAGAGCGATCTGCGAGGAGGAGAGGTCGGGGAGGTGGAGCACACATTCGCCATCGCGACGGAGCTTCCGGATCCTCATGTTGTCCCTGTCACCGATGTAGATGCTACACTCCCCGTCAAGGCAGATGTCTTGAGGCAGAGCGAACTCCGCAGACATCAGGGCTCCATCCTGAAACCCGGCATTCCCGCTGCCCGCCAAGGTGACCACATCGCCGGTGATGGCGACCATCCTCAAACGAGGGTTCACCGCATCGAGGACCAGCAACGTGCTGGTATCCAACCAGTCGATGGCCACCGGTGTATTGAACCGGGCGGCACTGCCGGAACCGTCCAGCCATCCCGGGATCCCGTTCCCCGCAACTGGTTCGACCATGCCTGAGGGAGTGAGCTTCTTCACCCGGTGGTTCATCAGGTCGACGAAGTAGATCGTTCCATCCGGGGCGATGCACAGGTCACGTGGGCGGTGCAGTTGCGAGGAGGTGCCCGGCCCGAACGTACTGCCCGGCGTACCGGTACCGGCCACGGTGGTGACCACACCGTTCTTGACCTTTCGGATCTTGTGGCTCTCATAATCGGCCACATAGACCGTCCCAGAGTCATCCACGGCAATGCTCTTCGGTTGGTAGAAGGTCGCCTGGCTCACCGGCCCATCAGCACCACCGGAGATCCCGGAGCCCGCCACGAGCGTGACCTGCCCCAACCCGTCCATCCGCTTGATCTTGTTGTTCAGGTTATCGCAGATGTAGAGGTATCCATCCTTGAAAAAAACCCCGGTGGGCGTATCGAACCTGGCGTTCAACGCCTGACCTAGAATGTCGCCGGACACACCAGGTGTCCCAGCGATGAGCGACACGGAACCATTGCTCAACTTCCGGATGACATGGTTGAAGGCATCCGCGATGTAGATATCCCCGGTCGCGGGGTCATGACAAACGCCATATGGATGATCGAACTGGGCCGTTTGTGCCAATCCATTGACGTATCCCGCGCTGCCGGTACCCGCGGCGGTCAGTACGGAACTGTATTGCGCCTGAAGAGCGGTGCAATCGATCAAGGCGAGCAGCTGGACGAAGCGAAGGAACCTGGTGCACATGACCTGGACATATCTTTGACCAAAGCTAGGAAAGGCGCCGCGCACGCTGTAATCGTCATTCCGGCCACACACCACACAACGGTGACTGGAACACCCAACGACCCGGAGTTCGAACGGAGCACCTGCCTGCTCTGCGGCGCCTCCAGCCCGATCGCGGTCGCGGAACATGGCCAGTTCCATCTGCCGACCCATGTGGTGGTCTGCGAACGCTGCGGATTCAGTTATCTGGACCCCCGCTGGAGCAAGGAACGCTACGCTGCATTCTACGTGCACGAGTATGACACGCTCTACAGGCCGGAGATCGCCGCACAGGATGACCTGCGGACCAGGTTCGTACCTGTCAAGCAGATCATCGAACGGTTGAAGGAACGCCAGCTCCTCAGGGAACCGGAGCGCGTGCTCGATCTCGGTTCCGGCATGGGCCATGCGCTCACTTACCTGCGCGAGAACCAGTGGCCGAACAGCCGGTATGAAGCCATCGAACCCTCCTCAGAATGCATCAAGCATTTGCGGACGAACGGCATCGAGCTGGTCGCATCGGACGTATACAGTAACTGGGAAGAGAGCCGAGAAGGTCGGTACGACCTCATCATCATGCGGCATGTCCTCGAGCATTTCCATGACCCGCTCTCAGTGCTGAGAAAGGTGCGGCAGGCGCTGGCCAAGGACGGTCTTCTGTACCTCGCAGTGCCGGATGCCCTGCATCCCACCAAACCTCTTCATGGACACTTCTTCAGGGTCGTCCACATCAGTTATTTCAGCAAGCATTCCCTGCGGAGCATGTGTGAAGCCGCGGGTCTTGCCATTGAGAGCATCCACGAAGGGGATCAACATGCCCGGAACGAGGTCTTCACCTTCTGTCGACCCGGCCTGGTGCGCGATCTTGTGCCGGACAGCTCGTTGGCCAAGATCCAAGTACAGGTCTACCGACGCATGGGCCGCCCTGATCCCCTGTTCGCGACCAGGCGTGCCTTGGCGCGGATGGCACGAAAGCTCGGCGTGATCCAGTAAACAACGTGGGAATCGTCAAGAGGCAAGGGCTCTCGAACACCCTCCTGGTCTACGCGGGCACGGCGATCGGCTTCCTGAGCCTGGTCGTTGTCCAGCCTCACTTCCTGAGCAAAGAGGAACTCGGGCTCACCCGGTTGATTCTCGCGTTCTCCAGTGTATTCTCGATCCTCTTCTCCCTTGGCATCAGCGCGGTCACCATCCGGTACCTTCCCAAGGCGTTCCATCCGGAAAGCCGTCACAGAGGATTCTTCGGTTTCTTGCTCTCCTACACGCTGGCCGGGATCATCGCCGGCACCTTGGTGCTTCACCTGGCGAAAGGGTTCATTCTCCGATCCTACGTCTCCGGTGCCGAAGTGTTCAATGAGCACTTCAACTATGTTCTCATCCTCACCATCATCCTTGCCTTCGTCCTCGGACTGAACGCGTACTGCATCGCGCTCATGCGCACGGTGATCACCACGGTACTGAACGACATCGTGGTCCGCCTGCTCCTGATCGCCATCATCTTCGTTCGGTACAGCGGGTTCTTCGATCGCGAGTCGTTCCTCCTGGCGTTCTGTGGGATCTATGCCATCCAGGCCCTGGTGTTGTTGCTCGCCATCCATCGTGGCGATAGACCCGGCCTGCAGCCGGACCTGAACTTCTTCCGCGGGTCGATCGGGCTTCGGCCGATCTTCAGGTACGGCCTCATCATCACGCTCACGGCATTGAACTCAGTGACCCTGAAGTATGTGGACACGATGTTCGTGGGCACCATCTCGCTGGAGCTGGTCGCCGTCTACAGCGTGTCGGCGTTCCTTGGGCTGGCGGTCGAGATCCCCCTGAACGCCTTGGAGCGGGTGGCCAATCCAAGCGTCGCCCATGCGCTTGCCCGCGGCGACCTTTCCACGGTCAGGACCATTTACCGGGACTCTGCAAGAGCGCTGCTGCTGATCGGTGGTTGGCTATTCCTCCTGGTGGCGGCGAACGCCGCGGATCTCTTTACCCTGTTGCCCGACGACTACGACCAGGGTGTGATCGTCACGCAGGTCATCGCGCTCGGGGCGCTCATCAACATGGGGACCGGTGTCAATTACCCGATCCTCGCCAATTCGCATCGGTACATCTGGGGGTCCGTATTCCTTGTGGTCCTGCTCGTACTCACCATCGTCGGCAACATCATACTCATCCCAAAGCTCGGGATGCTCGGGGCCGCCATAGCGGGATGCATTGCTTCCGTGGCCTATAATGGGTTGAAGTTCGAGTTCATCCGAAGAGTGTTCGGCATGCAGCCCTTCGATGGATCCACCGCAAAGCTGATCCTGGTCGTCTCCATGGTCTTCGCGATCGGCGTACTCCTTCCCATGCCCGGCGGTGCGGTCCTCTCGATCACCTTCCGCAGCCTGCTCATCACAACCGTCTATATCCTGCTCGTCCTGGGCTTGAGGACTTCCTCGGACCTTTACAGGTACATCCCGGATACCTGGCGCAAGCGCTTGCCATTCCTTCGGACGTCCTAGCGCATGGCCCGCCTCCGCATCTTCCTCACCACCTCGCACATCAGCAGCGTGTTCATGACGCTGCACGCGGCCGCCACGCATCGGTCGGAGGACGTGGACGTGCTGCTCGTGGACGGCGGTGCCCGCCGGCGTGCCGTGATCGAGGCGATCCGATGCACCGCGCGGCTCCATCCTTGGGCCCTGATGCACAGCTGTTCCACCGAACTGGTGGATGACCACGGCCCGGAACCCTCCCTGCTCAAGCGCCTGACGCGCCAATGGAAGGAGGCCCCGATCCTACGGTCCATCTATGGCGTGCTGCTGCGAAGGCACACGCATCGCCGGCACGAGCGCGACGAACGCATGCTTCGGAACCTGCTCGCTCCGCTCGGCACCGGCCACACCGCCGTGGAGCTCCATCTCCACACCCAGAACCACCTCGAGGCACCCCTGCGCTCCCTGTTCCCGGAGGCCCGGCCGGCCTTCTTCGAGCATGGCCTGGGCGATTACCATTATCTGCTGGAGCACGGACGCATGCGCGGCCCGTTCGTCGCCCTCTTCGCGGACCGCTTCGCCTCATTCCTCGAGCGACAGGGGCAGCTTGACCAGGAGGTTCGTCCGATCCTTCTTCCTGCGGACCTCCATGGCCCGATGCTCCGCCTGCTGAAGGAGCTTGACCTCCCCCCCACCCCTGTTCCACCCGATCGCCGGTTGGTGCTCGTGCTGCTGGAGGCCGTCGACATGTACGTGGTCCCGCCTGCCTTCTGGGGGGCGTACATCGATCATGTCCTATCCGCGCTGCCCGACCCTCAAGGCCATCACTTCCTCCTGAAGCCGCACCCGGCAGCGTCACCTGCGTCGTTGGAGGCCACGGTCCGTCGGTGCGCGGAGCTCGGGCTGTCCTTCACCCTGATGACCGACCCGAAGGAGATGGGCATCGCCGCGGAAGTATTGTTCGCCGCCTACGCCGACCGCACCGACCACGTGTTCTGCCTCTTCTCCTCGGCCTGCTTCTACCTGTCCCGGCTCTATCGGTCGCCGCACATCACGTACCACTACTCCACGTCGTGGATGGAGCGGTGGACCGGCCAGGCCCCACCGATGTACAAGCGGCACTTCGCCGCCTTGAAACCCCTCATCGAACAGGTCTTCGCCGAGCGCTGCGTGCCCTACTGATCACAAGGTCCAGCCATCGTCCACCACGATGTTCTGGCCGTTGATGTAGGCGGACAGGTCGCTGAGCAGGAACAGCAGGGTGCCCGTGACGTCCTGGGCGTCCAGCATGCCCTTGGTGAGCGCGTGCGCCCGGTACCGCTCGAGGAAGGCCTCGGGTTGTCCGTCGCGAATACCGCCCGGACTGATGGCGTTGCAGCGGATGCCCATGCCCGCGCAATGGGCAGCGATGTAGCGCGTGAGCATCAGCACGCCGCTCTTGATCACGGCGTACTCCACCGGCATGGTCATGTCCGTGCCGGCGTATACCTCGAAACGCGGGGCCACCACGCCGTAGATGCTGGCCATGTTGACGATGTTGCCGTGGCCCTGCCGGCGGAAGTGGGCGATGAAGCGCTGCGATGCGAGGAAGTAGCCCCCCGCATGCATGCCCACGTTCTCCACGAAGTCCGCATAGGCCACCTCCTCGAACCGCCTTCCGTACGCCGCGTTCCGCGGATAGGCGTTGTTCACCAGCGCATCGATGCGACCGAAGCGCTCCACCGACCCGGCGATGAGGCGGTCCAGCGAGTCCGCATCGGTGATGTTGCATTCGACCCCCGCCACGGCATCGCCATGCGCCGCACGAAGGGCCTCGATGGCCTCCGTGGTGCGCGCGTTCATCACTTCCGCCACCACCACCCGGCCACCCGCGCCCACCACGGCCTCGGTGAACACCCGGCCCAAGCGCCCGGCGCCGCCGGTGATCACCACCACCTTGTCCTCCAGCAGGCCCATGTCAGTTGTGCTTGCGGAAGACGGGTTTCACGGCCGGGCCCACGAGGTGCTTGTCGATGCCGTCGCTCAGTGCGGCGGCGTACACGGCGAGGGCTTTGCGCGCTGCCGTCAGGGTCTGGTCGAGCTCCGCATCGCCGTGCGCTGCTGAAAGCGCCACCCACGGCATCAGCACACCCCCCCGGATCATCTCCTGGCTCCACAGCGTGCGGAAGGGCAGGGAGACCTGTCCTTGGGCATCACGGGTGGTGTAGTAGGGAGAGCAGCCGAAGCCGTGCGCCTCGAACCGGTCCGCCACGCCGGCCTCTGCCGCCAGGGTGTTGAGGCCCTCGATCAACCGACGACCGTACCGCCACAGGTGGCCGGTGATGTCCTCGCTTTGGTAGATCTCCACCGTGCGGTTGAAGGCCCCGAAGGCCGACATCTCCGAACCGTGCGTGGTGCTGATGAGGAAGACGCGTTCGGCGCCGGCTTGGCGGATGCCGCCCAATTCCATGATCTCGCGCCGGCCGATGAGCGCCGCCAGCGCGAACCCGTTGGCCATGCCCTTGCCGAAGGTGGCCAGGTCCGGCTCGATGTCGTACCCCTTCATCGCTCCGTGCAGGTCCCACCGGAAGCCGGTGATCATCTCGTCCAGCACGAAGACGGCACCGTGCTTCGCGCAAAGGGCCTTCACCTGCTGCAGGAAGTTGAGCGAACGCTGTGGGCAGCCCGCGCAGGAACGCTGTTCGAGCAGCCCACCACAGGATGCGGGACACGAGGAGAGCGAGGTGGCCGGCTCCATCAGCACGCAGGCGATGCGGCCGGGATGCTCGGCGAAGAGGCGCTCCACCGAAGCGATGTCGTTGTAGCTGAACTTCAACGTCAGCCGCTTGTGCTCCTCCGGGATCCCGCGGTCCATGGGCGTGCTGCCGATGAACCAGTCGTCGTAGGTGAAGAAGGGCTGCTCGGCCGGGATGGCCACGTGCGTGCGGCCCGTGAAGGCGCGGGCGAGCTTCACCGCGGCGGTGGTGACGATGCTGCCGTTCTTGGCGAACTTCACCATGCCCGCCCAGGGGAAGAGCGACAGCATGCGCTCGGCCGCCTCCAGCTCGGTGAGCGAGGGCCGCGTGAGGTTGTTGCCCTTGCCGATCTCCGCGATGGCCGCGGCGTTCACCCGCTCGTCCGCGTAGCCGAGCGTCACGGCCCGCAAGCCCATGCCGTAGTCCAGGTAGCGCTTCCCCTCCGCATCCCACACGTACGCACCCTTGCCATGGCTCAGGATGGGCGGCGCATTGGACGGGTATTGGTCATCGCCCCGGCTGTAGGTGTGCGCACCTCCGGGGATCGCCGCGTGCAGTCGGTCGCTCCAGTTCATCGGTCGTCGATCGTTCCTTCCTGCCGGGCCTTCATCAGCGCCTCGATGAGGATGAGGTCCACCGCGTCGTCCACCTCGAACGACTTCCACTTCGGCATCGCATGCCCCAGCGTGCGCTCGTGGTAGAAGCTTCGACGATCGCGCAGCGAGGACGATCGCGCGATGTACAGGCTTCCTTCGAAGAAGTAGACGTCATCGATCTCCTGACGGCGCTTGAACACGAAGTGCTCCCCCGCGTAGGGCCGGATGAAACCGATGTCGTCCATGCGGGCGAGGAAAGCGGGATGCCCGCCCTCGGTGCGGCACACGCCCACGACGCTCTCCGCACCGGGCGTGGTCAGCAACAGGTCCATGGCGGCCAGCACGTCGGCGGCGGTGCGTTGAGGTGACGTGGGCTCCAGCATGCACACCAGGTCGATGGGCTCCCCCTCCCGTTCCAGGTGGTCGAGGGCGTGGAGCACGACGTCCATCGACGAGGCCGTGTCGGTGGCCAGTTCAGCGGGACGGATGAACGGCAGCTCGGCACCGGCGCTGCGGGCGGCCTCCGCGATCGCGGCGTCATCGGTGCTCACCACCACTCGGCCCGGCCGGACGCGGGCCGCCTCGAGCGCGGCCGTCACCGACCAGGCGATCAGCGGCCGGCCCAGAAGCGGGCGCACGTTCTTGCCGGGCAACCCCTTGCTGCCGCCGCGCGCCGGGATCAGGTAGAGGACCCTCATGCCTGCGCGTGCAGCTGCCGCGTGTGCTTGATGGCGTGCAGGACCTCCAGCACGTGGTCCTGCTCCGCCCGGGTGATGGTGACACTGCTGGGCAGGCTCAGGCCCGCCTCCGACAGGCGTGTGCTCACCGGGAAGGTCTGCCCAGGCCGCACGTAACGCCCGTACGGCGGCATCACGTGCAGCGGGTGGAACAGCGGCCTGGTCTCGATGCCGTTGCGCGCCATGCGGTCCATCACCTCGTCGCGGCCCAGACCGAAATCGTTGCCGATGAGGCAGCTGTACAGCCAGAACCCGTTCAGCGCCCACGGCTCCTCGGGCGGGGCGCTGATGTCTCCGATGGCCATCAGGCCTTGGGTGTACGCAGCGGCCAGATCACGCTTCGCCTGCACGAACGCCTCCAACCGCTCGAGCTGGGCCACGCCGATCGCCGCCTGGATGTTGGTCATCCGGTAGTTGTAGCCCACCTCGAGGTGCCAGTAGCGGCGCTGCTTGTCCATGCCGTGGTCACGCAGCATCGTGGCCCGCGCGGCCACCGCTTGGTCGCGGAAGAGCGTCATGCCGCCCTCGCCCGTGGTGATGGTCTTGTTGCCGAAGAAGCTGAAGGTGGCCGCATCGCCGAAGCTGCCCACCGGGCGGCCCTTGTACAGGGCACCGAGCGCCTCGGCACAGTCCTCCACCACGAACAGCCCGTGCCTGCGCGCGATGGCCATCAGCTCGTCCATGTGGCACGGATGGCCGTAGAGGTGCACCGGCATGATCGCCTTGGTGCGCGGGGTGATGAGCCGCTCCACCTCGGCGGGGTCGAGCGTCCAGGTGACCGGATGCACGTCGGCGATGACGGGCGTGGCGCCGGCGTGGATGATGGTGTTGATGCTCGCCGCGAAGGTGAGGTCCGGCACGATGACCTCGTCGCCTTCGCCGATGCCGAGGGCCACCAGGGCCAGGTGGATGGCCACCGTGCCGTTGCTCACGGCGAGCGCATGGGGCATGGCGCAGCGCTCCGCGAAGCCGGTCTCGAACCGCTTCACATAGGCGCCCTGCGAGCTGATCCAGCCCGTGCGCAGGCAGTCGGTGACGTAGTTGAGCTCGTTGCCGTCCAGCTGCGGGGCCATCACCTGGATGCGGTGCGTGCGGCGCAGGCTGGCGAAGTCCACGGGCACCCCGCGCTCATCGAGCAAGGGGATGTGCCGCACGGTGCCGTCGAGCCGCGCCTGGATGTCCTCGGCGGGCGCGCCCACCGGCAGCGCGGTGAAGCGGCGCTGCATCACCTCGGCCACCGGCCGGTCCAGCGAGCCACCGGCCAGCAACGAACGCCGGATGTCGCCATCGGTGAGCACGCCGGTGAGCCGGCCCGCGTGGTCCACCGCGAAGCAGATGCCCTGCGCGTTGCGGTCGATCACGGCCAGTGCGTCGCGCACGCTCCGGTCATCGTGGATGAGCAGTTCGGCCAGGGTCTCGTTCATCGGTCCGTGGGGGCACGTTCGGGGAAAAGCAGCCGCTCCATGCGGCGAAGTTCGGAAGGGGGCGTCTTCCGCGTCTCCAGCACATGCACCGCATGGCCGGCGCGGTCCATCAGCGGCAGGAACCAGTAGTCGGCACCGAAGCCCTGGTTGTCGTCGACCTCGCCACCGTTGTCGCTGTGATGCACGCATCGCACCTGCGGCAGCAGCAGCCCGGCCGCCTCCGCCGCATCGGAACCGAGGGTGCGTGCGCTCACCTTCAGGTGCGCGGTGTCCAGCAGCAGGCCCAGGCGGGCGTCCGGCACGTCATCGAGCAGCCGAAGCTGCTCGCCCGCTTCCACGTTCAGCAGGGGGTTGGTGCCGTCGGCGTAGCGGTTCACCGGGGCCAGCACGTTGTTCTCGATCAGCAGGCCGGTGGGCAGATCGCGCGTGCGTGCCAGCACCTGCCGCACCGCCTCGGTGAAGCGCGCCCAATGCAGCGCCCGGTCGATGTGCGCCACCTGCTCCAGTCGTCGGCCGAGCTCGCTGGGACGCGGGTCCACGCAGAAGCCGGCATGCACCGAGAAGAAGGGCGCACCCACCGCATGGCTCAACTGCATGCCCCGCACGCAATGGGCGATGCTGCGGTCGCGGATGCTGTCGTCGGCGCTGCCGAGGTTGAGCACGAAGGGCTCGGCCGGCGCGGGGAAGTAGTTGTGCGCGAAGCGCCGCATCGGCGCGGTGCGGAACAGCTCCTCCATGTCGGGGTGGAACGGCATGCCGCTGCTGAACTCCAACGCCATGAACTCGCGGTCGGCCTCGGCGATCATGGCCTCGGGTGTCAGGCCTGCGAAGGCCAGCGAGCTCATCACCGCCTCACGCTTCGGCATCAGGTCGCAGGTGAGGAAGAGGATGCCCTCGCCGGTCCCGGCGTGCACGAAGCCATAGCGCTCGTAGAGCCGGATGGCCGTGTGGTTGTCGGCATCCACCGAGAGCCTCAGCGCCGTGATGCCCATGCCCTGCGCACTGTCCAGCAGGAGCCGCATCATGCGCGCACCGTGGCCGTGGCCCCAGTGCCTTTCCTGTACCGCAATGCCCAACCACACCACATCGCCTTCGCGATCAAGGTGTCCATAGGCCACCGGTTCCTCCCCCTCCATCCACAGCCAGGTGCAGGCGTGCTGGCGCAGCACGTCCGGGGTGCGCTTCGCGAAATAGCGGAAGCTCCGGAGCGCGTCGCCGGCACCGTCCAGGAAGGCCTGAAGCAGGAGGCCGTCGTCGGCACCGATGCGTCGCTGGCCCATGGCTCAGGGGTGCAGGTGGTCCCAGGTGAGGGCCTCATCCTCGCGCAGGGCCCGGGCCAGGCGGCGCCCCACCACGGCATCGAGGTGCTTCGGGGAGAGACCGTTCGCCGGTCGCTTGAAGCCGAGGTCGGCCTCCGCCAGGACATGGCCCACCGGCAGCTCACACGCGGCCACGAGGCTGCGGCGCATGCCATAGGTGTTGGCGCGCTCGCGTTCGCCGGGCCGCTTGATGCCGTCGCCCAGGCTCAGTTCCACGGCGCGGATGCCCGTCACCAGGTCGCGGAAGGCCGCGGGCTCCAGGCTGCTGCTGTGGTCCGGTCCGGGCATCGTGCGGTCCAGCGTGAAGTGCTTCTCGATCATCTCCGCGCCCAGCGCCACCGCTGCGAAACAGGCATGGTTGTCCGGCACATGGTCGCTGTAGCCCACCCGCACCTTCAGCTCGTCGCGCATGGTGAGCATGGCCCGCAGGTTGACGTCCTCCACGCGCGACGGATAGTCCGTGTTGCACTGCAGGATGACAAGGTCATCGTTGCCCGTGCCGCGGATGGCGTCGACCGCCTCGCGCACCTCTTGTAGGTCCGCCATGCCAGTGCTCACGATCATGCGGCGGCCGTAACGCGCCACCTGCCGCAGGAAGGGCAGTTCCACCACCTGCCCGCTGGCGATCTTGAAGGCGTCGACGTTCAGGGAAGCAAGCAGCTCGGCATCCTCCGGGTTGTAGGGCGTGCTCATGAAGTCGATGCCCACCTGCCGGCAGTGGGCCTGGATGCGCGCGAAGGCGTCGCGGTCGAGCTCCAGCTTGCGCAGCATGTCGAACTGGCTTTCGGCCCGGTCCGTCACCTCCAATTGGTAGTTGGCCTTGGGCGAGCTGGCGGTGACGATGCGCCGGGCCTTGAAGGTCTGGAACTTCACACAGTCCGCTCCGGCGGCCTTGGCCTCGTCCACCAGGCGGAACGCAAGGTCCAGGCTGCCGTTGTGGTTCACGCCGGCCTCGGCGATGATGTAGGTGCGGGCCATCGGGGCCGAAGTTATCCCGCCGGTCGGATGAGCGCGGCGAGCTCGGCGGCGGCCTCGCGGCGTTCGTAGCGCGTGTGCGGTCCGCCCGTGACGCCGTGGTCCGTTCCGGCTCGGACCGCCTCGGCCCGCGCCACGAGCCACGCGGCCATGGCCTCCACCTGCTGTCGCGTGAAGAAGGCGCCGGCGCCGCAGGCGGCCACGATGCGGCCCGCATCCCCGTCCACCGGGCCCAGGCCCAGGATCGGCCGTTGCACGGCGAGGTATTCGAAGAGCTTGCCGGTGAGGATGCGCTCCTCCCCCGGTCCCTCGGGGATCACGAGCAGCAGCACATGCGCGGACGCCATCTCCTCCAGGGCCTTCGCATGCTTCACCGGCTCGTTCCACACACAGCGGTCGAGCACGCCGGCCTGTGCCGCGGCCTCGCGGACCGTTGGTCCCACCTGGCCGATGAAGCGCAGCTCGATCGGCAGCGGCGAGCGCTTCATCGACTCCGCCACCGCGGCGAAGAAGGCCTGCGGCGCGTAGCTGCCCGCCATGGTGCCCACGTAGGTGATGCGCAACCGGTCCTTCGGAAGCGGATGGCGGGCGAGGTTCTTGAGGTCGTCGGCATCGTAGCCGTTGGGGATCACGTGCAGCTTGGCGGCCACGGCAGGTCCGTGGCGCTCCGCGAAGGCCGTGCGCATGGACGGGCCCACCACCACCACCGCGTCCGCCTGTTCGAGCACGGCGGCCTCGTACGCGCTGTCCAGCCGTTGCGCACGCGGCCCCTTCAGCAGCTCGCGGGCGAAATAGATGTCGGTCCAGGGATCGCGCAGGTCGGCGATCCAGCGGAGCTTTGGAAAGCGTTGCTTGAGGCGGAGGCCGATGAGCTGGGCACTGTGCGGCGGGGAGGAGATCACCACGGTGCCGATGCCCTCGCGCTCGACGAGGGGGATGGCGGCCTTCACCGCATGGCGTACCCAGCCCCGGCGCGCGTCGGGGATCATCCAGTTGCCGCGTACCCAGCGCATGGCGCGCTTCAGCAGGCCCTCCTTGCCACCGGAGGCGAAACCTGCGTGCGGCACGGCGCCCCGCCCACCCAGCGCGGCCAGCAGCCGCAGCGGCTCGAACGAGGGCGTGCGCACCACCCGCACATCGGCGGGCACCTCCGCCTCGAGCGAGCGGTCCACCGCGGGGTAGCTCGCCTGCATGGGGTCGACCGTGAGCACGATCGGTCGCACGCCATGCAGCGGCAGATACTTCACGAACTTGAGCCCGCGCTGCACGCCGGCCCCGCCGCTCGGCGGCCAGTAGTAGGTGATGAAGAGAACGGGCGTCATGCGACCGCGGCCCGCGCCTTGCGCCATGCCGCCAGGCCCGCACCGGCCACCGCCAGCAGGATGAGCAGACCGCCGGCCAGGCTGAGCGTGTTGCCCAGGGCGTAGGAACGGCTGGCCACGCGGAACTCCACCACGTGCTCGCCGGCCGGCACGCGCATCGCCCGCAGTACGTAGTCGGCGCGGATATGCTCCACGGGCTGCCCGTCGAGGGTGGCCTGCCAGTCGGGGCCGTACCAGATCTCGCTGAAGACCACCACCCCGCCGTTCGCGCTGCGCACCGTGTAGCGCAGGGCGTTCGCCGCGTAGCTGTCCAGCGTCACCGAGGCCGAGGGGTCGGGCGTGAGGGAGGCATCGCCCAGGGCGGACCGCCAGCGTTCGTCCACCACGGCCACCGTGTCCGGGCCCACTTCGCCCAACGCCATGATCTCCGCATCGGCGTCCTTCACCCAGCGTACCTCGTTCACGAACCAGGCCGGGCCGTAGGCGTTGACGTTGAGCAGCGCAGGGCGTGCGGGGTCGGTGATGAGGTAGCGCGTGTTGAGCATGTTCAGCACGTTCTGCCGGGCCAGCACCGCGTTCACGGAGGTCATGGTGGCGCCTTCGCCGAAGGCCCCGCCGATCGCGGCCATCTCGGGCCCCAGGTGGAACTCGATCAGGTCCTGGTAGCGCTTGAGCTTGGCCCCGTGGTAGCCGCCCACGCTCTTGTGGAAGTAGCTCACGCGGCTGTCGTTGAACGGATTGTTGAAGGTGAGCACGCGGAAGTGGCTGTTGCGGCGAAGCGCGGCGAAGCGGGCGAACAGCTCCTCGTCCTTGCCCACCATGCGGTCGCGGCCCTTGTTGCCCTGCTTGCTCGCCTTGAGGCGGGCGACGGTGGCTTCCGCATCGGCGCGCGCGGCGGCGTTCTCCTCCTGCTGCAGGATGGCCATGTCCGCCGCGGCGGGCTTGAAGGGCAGGGCGTTCGCCGTGGGCTCCTCCCACATGCGGTAGCGGCCGCCGTCCTTGTCGTTGTTCACGAAGCGCTTGTCCACCGCCCACAGGTCGACCAGCACCAGCGCGCCAAGGCCCGCGACCAGCGCCAGTTCGGGCACGCGACCGCGCCCGAACAGGAAAAGCAGCGCGCCACCGGCCGCGATGAAGAAGAGACCGCGCCACGCGTCGGCGGCGACGATGCCCGCGCGATGCTCCTTCAAGGCGTCGACGGCCAGTTGGAGCCGGGCCGCATCACCCGCCTCGGCCTGCGCGCTGAAGCGGGCGCGTTCCGCATCGCTCACCAGGTCGACCACCGCGCCCGGCATCAGCGCCAGCACCAGCATCACCAGCACCAGCACGCCCGCCGGGATCAGGAAGGCGCGCTCGCGCGCGCGGTCCCAGCGCCCTTCCTTCACCAGGCGGTCCAGGTACAGCACGGCGAGCACCGGCGCGGCCAGCTCCACGATCACCAGGATGATGGTGACCGCGCGGAACTTCGCATAGCCGGGCACGTGGTCCAGGAAGAAGTCGGTGAGCGGCATCCAGTTGCGGCCCCAGCTGAGCAGCAGCGTGAGGAGGAGGCCGCTGAACAGGGCGTAGGGCAGCGGATCGCGCCACAGCACCAGCCCGGCGGCCAGATAGGCCAGCACCAACGCGGCGGCCAGCATCGGGGAGGTGATGCCGATCAGGACCGCCGTGAGCGGTACGGCCGCGAGCACCCACCAGCGTGCCGGGCCCTCGGTGCGGGCGAGCAGCAGCAGCAGGAGCAGCACCACCACCGCGCCGAGGTAGACCGGGCCGCTGGTGAAGCTCTGGTCGCCCCAGTAGCTGTTCACGTAGCCGCCCCCGCCGTACACCTCGTTGAGGTAGCGCTTGAGCTCGGGGTCGGAGATGGCCGCCAGCTCCTCGCGCGTGGTGATGAGCGAACCGGAATCACCGCCCTTGGCGCTGGGCACCAGGAGGGTGAGGCTCTCCTGTTTGCCATAGCTCCAGGCGGTCACGTAGTCGCGGTCCAGGCCCTTGGTGCGGATGTCCGCAGCGCTTTCGCCGCCCGGTCCGATGGTGAGCTCGCTCGGTCCGCGGGTGGTGTGGGTGCCATACTCGGCCGTGCCCCAGAGCACACCGGCGTTGGCCATCACGGCCAGCGCCACGGCCACCAGGCCCAGGCCGGCGCGGCCCAGCAGGTCCATCACGCGGCCCTCGCGCACGAAGCGCAGCGCCTCGGCCAGCACGAACAGGAGCAGCACCATGGCCAGGTAATAGGTCACCTGCAGGTGGTTGGCGTGGACCTCGAGCCCCAGGAAGAGCGCCAGCAGGGCCGCGGCCGGCAGCTTCGCCCCGCGGAAGAGCGCCCAGGTGGCGCCCAGCACCAACGGCATGTACCCGATGGCGGTGGCCTTCGTGTTGTGGCCTGCCTCGAAGATGATGATGAAGTACGACGAGAAGGCATAGGCCAGCGCGCCCACCACGGCCACCCCGCGGTCCACGCGCATCAGGCTGAGCAGGATGAACATGCCGATGAGGTAGAGGAAGACGCTGCCGGCGGGATGCGGCAGGAAGCCGTGGAAGAGCCGGTCGACCCACTTGAGGACATCGCCCTTCCACGCCACACTGATCTGGTAGGCGGGCATGCCGCTGAACATGCTTCCGGTCCACAGCGGCTCCTCGCCATCGTGGGCCTCGCGGTGCTCGATGATCTCCTGCGCACCGCCCAGCCAGTTGCGCTGGTCGCCCTGCACCATGCGTTTGCCCTCCAGCAGCGGGCTGAAGTAGGCCAGCGGCAGAGCGATGAACAGCAGCACGGCCAGCCCGGTCGGCAGCCATTTCCTCAGGTCCTTCATCGGTTCAAGGGGTCAGCGGATCTCTTCGTAGTCAGCGTCCTCGATACGGCCGCCGCTGTGTTGTGCGCCTCGGCGATCATCGGCCCGTTCCACACGCACGTCGCCGCGGGAGCGTTCGTCGCGGGCGGCCCAGTGGGTGCCGGGCGGGCGGCCCTGGCGCGCCTGCTGCATGCGCAGCACCAGGCGCAGCGCCAGCCACACCACCACCAGGATCAGGATGATCCGCAGGGTGCCGGTGGCGCTCAACAGCATCAGGCCGGTCATGGCGGCCAAAGATAGCCGGGCGGCCTTGGCCTCCGGGCGCGGTGCCGTACCTTCGCGCCGCCGTTGGTCCGCACGCCCGTTCCGGCGTTCCGTCGCCGATGGCGAACCCCCACCTCCCCATGTCCTCCTTCGATGCGCTGGGCCTCCGGCCCGAGCTCCTGTCCACGTTGCGCACGCTGGGCTTCCACACCCCCACCCCCGTCCAGGAACGCGCCATCCCCCTGCTGCTGAACAGCGACCACGATGTGGTGGTGCTGGCCCAGACGGGCACCGGTAAAACGGCCGCCTTCGGCCTGCCCTTGCTGCAGAACATCGACCCCGCGCTCCGCCGCGTGCAGGCCCTGGTGCTGGCGCCCACGCGCGAACTCTGCGTGCAGATCACGGGCGACCTGGAGCGCTTTGCCGCCGAGCTCAACGGCGTACGCCCCGTGGCCGTCTACGGCGGGGCCAACATCCGCGAGCAGATGCGCGCCATCCAGCGCGGCGCCCACGTGGTGGTGGCCACCCCGGGCCGCCTGCTCGACCTGCTGGGCCGCGAGGCCGTCGACCTGTCCCATGTGTCCACCGTGGTCCTCGATGAGGCCGACGAGATGCTCAACATGGGTTTCCAGGAGGACCTCACCGACATCCTGAGCAACACCCCGGCCGAGAAGCGCACCTGGCTCTTCAGCGCCACCATGGGCAGCGAGGTGCGCCATATCGCCAAGCGGTACATGCGCAACAGCGAGGAGGTGCAGGTGGGCGAACGCAACGTGACGGCCTCCGCCATCCAGCACCAATACTGCGTGGTGCACGCCCGCGACCGTTTCGCCGCCCTCAAGCGCTTCGTGGATGCCGACCCCGACCTCTTCGCCATCGTGTTCTGCCGCACCAAGCATGAGACCCAGGAGCTGGCCACCCAGCTGGTGAAGGAGGGCTACGTGGCCGATGCCATCCACGGCGACCTCAGCCAGGCCCAGCGCGACCACGTGATGGGCCGCTACCGTGCACGCTCGCTGCAGCTCCTCATCGCCACCGATGTCGCCGCGCGCGGCATCGACGTGAACGATGTGACGCACGTGATCCACTACGACCTGCCCGGCGAGGCCGAGAGCTACACTCACCGCAGCGGTCGCACCGCCCGCGCCGGTCGCACCGGAATCTCGCTGAGCATCCTGGGCGTGCGCGATGTGCCCAAGGTGCGTCAGCTCGAGCGCATGCTGAACACGCACTTCACCTATGTGCGGGTGCCCGGTGGGGCCGACATCGGACGGGCCCAGTTGCGTTCCTTCCTGCGCCGCCTGAAAGAGGCCGATGTGGAGCACGAGGCCCTGGCCGACCTGATGGCCGTGGCGCAAGAGGAACTGAAGGACCTGGACCGCGACGCGCTCCTGCAGCGGTTCATGAGCGTCACGTTCGCCCGCATCCTGGACCAGTTCCGCGAGGCGTACGACCTCAACATCGACATGAGCCGCAAGGACCACAGCGCGCGCACCGAGCGGCAGAGCTCACGCGAACGCTTCGCCACCGGCCGGCAGCTCTTCATCAACCTGGGCAGCGCGGACGGCTTCGACAAGGGCCGGATGCTCGGCTACATCTGCGGGGTGAGCGGCATCGGTGGCGAGCACATCGGCCGCATGCTCATCAAGGACGTGTACTCCTTCATCGACATCGAGCCCGCCTGGTTCGATCAGGTCTTCAACGCGTTCAAGGGCGCCGACCACCGGGGCCGCAAGGTGCGTGTGGACGAAGCGCAGGGCGCCCAGGGCGGTGGCGACAAACCCCGCCGCACCGAAGCACCGCGCCAGGGCTACGCTCCGAAGAAGCCCCACCGGGGCTCCAAGCCCTACGCGGCGAAGGGCGGTTCGCGGAAGTGGTGAAGATCACGCGAGCTTCCGCAGGGCGTCACGCCGTCAGCGCACCAGCACCAGAAGGGTCTGTCGGCCGCCGGCACGATCAACGTCCAGCAGGTACAGGCCCGGGGCCCATCCGTGGATGTCGATCGCGGTGCGCGGCACCTCCAGGACACCCTCCCACCGCACGCGTCCGGTGGCGTCGAGCAGGCGTGCAGGCCACGTTCCGGACACACCCGAGACCGTGAGCCGATCGGCCGCCGGCTGAGGCCAGAGCCGCAGTTCCTGCTCCATGGCCGGCTCCACGCCGACCGTGCCGAAGTACACCGGCAGGCTCTGCGATGAGCACCCGTTGGCATCGGTGATGACCACACTGTAGTTGCCGTTGACGGCGGGCATCCAGCTCTGTGCGTCCGCCCCGGGTATCGGCTGGCCATTGAGGTACCATTGATAGCCCACCGCGACCGCGGTGGTGGCGACCTCCGGTCCGTTCAAGGTCACGACCGGTGCCGCGGGTGCCGGGTTCACCTGAAGGGTCACGGTCGTTTCCCCGGTGCACCCGAACACATCCGTGCCGGTCACCGCCCAGGTGAAGGTGCTGGTGGGCCAGGCGAGCACGGAGGCTCCGCTCGTGCCGCTGATGAAGAGGTTGGGGGACCACTGATAAAGCTGTGCACCGGTGGCCACGATGAAGGCGGTATCCCCCAGGCAGATGCTGTTGTTCCCGGCGGAAGCCACCACCAGCGGCAGGGGCTGCACGCTGAGGATCATGAAATCGCTCGCCTGGCAGCCGTTCGCATCGGTCACCAGCACGGTGTAGGAGGTCGTCACGGCGGGGGTCGCCACGGGATCGGCGACCTGGTCATCGTCCAGACCAGTGGGTGGGAACCACTGATAGGTGAGTCCACCGCTCGCCTGCAATTGCGCGCTTGCGCCTGCGCACACGGCCTCGTCCACGCCCGCATTGGCCAGTGGCGGCGGATGGACGGTGATGTATCCCGGACGGACCAGGGTGTCCGGTCCGTTGACCGTGCTCACGATCAACGTGACGTCGAAGGTGCCCGGTGCAGCGTACTGCACCACCGGGTTCTGCAGCGTGCTCGTCGCCGGGGAGCCGCCCGGGAAGCTCCACGCATAGCTCGTCGGGGTATTGATGCTCTCGTCGGTGAACTGCACCGTGGAACCCGGACAGATCCCCGGATCGACGACGCTGAAGTCGGCCTCGTGCGCGGTGTACTCCAGCGTCAGGGCGTTGACGTTGGGGTCGCTGCTGAACGAACAGCCCCAACCGGCCACACAGTTATCCGTGGCCCGCAAGCGTCCGTGGATCTGCCCTCCGCCGAACGCGATCGCCTCACCCAGCACCGCCGCACTGACCACGCTGGATGCGGGCAGGTAGGTGCATTCCGAAACGTTGCCCCCCTGATAGAGCACCTGTTGCCAGCCGCCGGCCGTTTCGAACTCGATCCAGATCTCGTTGCCGCCAAAGCCGGACATCCAGCAGGCAAGCCATTGGCAGCTCAGCGTCCCCGGACCGGTGGTCGGCGGTGTGGCCGTGAAGTCGAACGTCGTCCAGGAATAGACCGACTGCATGAGCGGCAGGGTCTGGGTGTAGGTGACCTGGGCTCCGAGGTCGACCACCAGCCCCAGGCCGGCGAAGAGCAGGGAAGTGCGCATGTGGGTGGATTCCGGACAAAGCTAGGATCCTGACGGAACGACCTACGGTCGCATCCGCGGTCGCACCGCCCGATCGAGCGGGCGCGGCCTCCCACCGATCAACCGACCTTCCTCAGCGCTTCACGTCGGCTGAGCGGCGACATCGGCTGTCGCGCCACGAAAGCCTTCACCGCCGCGGGATCGGTGGCCGCCAGTTCGCGCAGCGACCAGCCGATCGCCTTGCGGATGAAGAAGTCCGGATGCGCCGCGTGCCGTGTGATGTTCGCGAAGAGCAGCGTACGGTCGGTGTCGTCCTTCCACCGGTTCTGGAACAGGATCGCCGTGCGGTTGAGCCAGAGGTCCTTGCTGCCGATCCAGCGCCTGTTCCATGTACCGATCACCTTCGGATGACGCTTCAGGATCACGCCCACCACATGCACGGCGAGCGCATCCACCGTGTCCCACCAGCTCATCGTGGTGATCAGCTCCTCCACCAGCGGAAGGTCTTCGGGCGTCAACCACTTGGCCTGCTTCATCAGCAGGTCCACCGCAGTGTGATGCCACTCCCGCTCGCGCTGTGCGAAGGCCGAACGCACGATGGCCGGCAGCTCCGCGGCCGCAGGTGTTCCGTGCTCAGCCGTGTGGACCTTCAGCAGCGCGCGGCGGTCCGGGGCCTTGATGCCGAAAAAGGGCGCGACGTGCTTCATGTACGCCTCCATGGCCGCGGCGTTGGCGGGGCAGCGGTGCGCCTCGAACAGGTCGCCGAGCGACTTCAGCCAGGGATGCACGGCCGTGCGTCGTTGGCCGCCGCTCATGGCCGGATGATGTGGGCCAGCAGCAGGTCGATCAACGGCTCCACGGCCTCGTGCGACAGCACCCGTGTGCTGCCATGCAGGAAGCCGTCCCGCTCCATCCGCGCCATCTGCTCCAGCAGCGGCGTGTAGAAACCGTTGACGTTCAACAGGCCCATGGGCTTGGCGTGCAGGCCCAGCTGGCGCCAGGTGAGCAGCTCGAAGAGCTCGTCCAGCGTGCCGAAGCCGCCGGGCAGCGCCATCACGGCCTGGCTGCGCTCGTGCATCACCAGCTTGCGCTCGTGCATGTCCTTCACCGTGATGAGCTCGCTGACACGGTCGTGCGCCAGCTCGCGTTCGGTCATGAAGCCCGGGATGACGCCCACCACGCGGCCGCCCGCCGCCATCGCCGCATCGGCCACGGCGCCCATCAGGCCCACGTGGCCGCCGCCGTACACCACGCCAAGGCCGCGACGGGCGAGGCTGGTGCCCACCTGCGCGGCCACGGCCGCGTAGCGCGGATCACGCCCGGAGGAGGCTCCGCAGAAGACCGCGACATGCACCATGCGGCAAAGTAAGCAGCCCGCTCAAGGTCCTGTCCGCACCACCTCACGCACCACGCGGAAGCCCACATCGGGGTAGGCGATGAAGTCCCAGCGGTCCTCCTGCACCCCGAAGGCGGGATGCTGCACCGCATCGCCGAAGGCCACCATCTTGCGCCGCCGGGAGAAGGGATCGCCCTCGGTGCACTGGTAGGCGTATCCGAAACGCTGGCAGGTGAGGCCGCTGTCGTCCTTCGCGTTGAGCAGCCAGCATCCCGGTCCCTCCGGAGCGATGATGCCCTGCTGCCGGGCGAGGAGCCATTCGCCCAGCCAGGGCAGTCGGTAGGAGAAGCCCTTGGATGCATCGCGCTGACCGAGCCACCGGCAATAGGCCGCCGCTTCCACCCAGGTGAGGTTCACCGCCGCGCCGCCCGCATCGCTCTGCCGCGCACCAGCGCTCTTGGCGAAGTGCGCCACGAAGGCCCGGTACTCCTCCACCGCCACCGGTGCGCTGATGGCGAAGGCCTCAACGTCGATCGTGCAGCTGTCGCGGTTGAGCAGCAGCTCGCCCACACGCACCCGGCCCGAAGGCAACGCGGTGAAGGTCTGCGCGTCCAGTGGTTGAACGCCGACCGCCACGAGCAGGAACAAGATGGACCGCATGGGCCGCAAGATCGCAACAGTTCCCGCGCTGTGTTCGGGATCTGTTGATAATGCAGGCTTCGCGCCGGGCGGAGCGATCGGGCAGGCCGGCTAGATTCGAACCTCAAACGGAACCCCATGCGCCTCTCCGTCCTCCTCGCCCCGCTCCTGTTCGCGGCCACCACCAGCGCCCAATGCGTGCAGACGGACCTCGGATTCGACCCCGTCCAGCGGAACACCGGCACCGGCGATGTGGCCTTCCTGACCAACGGGCTGGTGGCGGTCGGTGTACCGATCCACCCGAACGGCAACCGCTCTTCCCGCGGGGTCAACGTGAGCCGCAGCGACCCCGGCGGGGCGATGATCTGGTTCAAGCACCTGCTTCCCACCAACCCGGACATCCGCATGGCGAGCGCACAGGTGGTGGCCACTCCGGACGGGGGCCTGATGGTGGCCGGCGACCTCGATCACGGCTTACCCATGGTCAGGTACCACAACCAGTACATGGTGAAGCTCGACGTGAACGGACTGGTGCAATGGGCGCGCATCTACATGCTGCTGGACACCACCAACAGTCCGGGGGTGGGGTGGGGCAACGACCAATACGGTCATCGTCTGGTGGACATCGTCGCCCTGCAGACCGGGGGATATGCGTGCCAGTTCATGAACGAGCATCAAGTGCATCATGTGACGCTGGATCCGAACGGCATACCGCTTTCCTGCCGCATGTACATCGATCACGGCCTGATCCATCAACACGGGGAGTCCGCGCTACACCCGGACGGCAGCTGGTTCCATGGCTACTTCGGGGACAGTTCGGTATTCTCGATCGGACGTTTCGGTTACTTCCATGTGGATGCGAACGGAACGGTGCAGTACGCACGACATGTCGCGGAGCCGTCCCCCTGGGGCGGCTACATGCATGATGCGCTCCCGTTGGCCAACGGTGATCACTTGCTCTCGGGCAGAAGCGCCACCGGAGAGTTGATGCGGATCGACGCCAGCGGACAGCTGCTCTGGCGACGAGAATTCGGGGAGTCGCCGGAAGCGGCGGTGGAACTACCTGACGGCACCCTGCTCGGCAGGCATGGCTGGTATCTGCTCCAATTCACAGCCGACGGGTACAGCATGAACAGTTGGTGGACGAACAACAACAGCCCCTGGAACGCCCTGGCCGCCGAAGGCGACAGCCTCATCGCGGTCCGTCAACCGGCGGGACAACCGCGATCGGTGGCGCATGTCTCCAGCTCATTCGCCGACCTCACCGCCGGTTGCGGCCTAAGCCCGTTCGGAAGCATCGTGGTGAACACGCTCCCGGCCGCGACGAACACGATCACGATCGACACGGATACGTCTTCGATCAAGACCTGGACACTTTCCCTGAGCGGATTGAACGACACGCTCGATCTGGTGGCCTTCGCTGAGCTGGGCGCGGTACGCCCGGGGTTCGCGACCACGCTCCTGGGCTCAGCCATCAACCTCTCCGGTTCGGCCAGCGCAGGCATCACCGTCACCTGCGAGCTTCCCAGCCTGCTTTCGGTCACCTCCATCCAGCCCGCGCCCACGAGCATCATCGGGAACACGCTCAGCTGGACCCTGCCCGACGGCCTTCAGGCGATGTCGTATTGGTCCTTCCAGGTCGGGGCCACCCTGCCGCCGGATCCCCTGCTGATCGGCACCCAGCTCGGCGCGGTGGTCACCGTGGTGCACGACAGCGCCGAAGTGGACCTGAGCAACAACAGCTCCACTGTGATCCGCACCATCACCGGCAGCTACGACCCCAACGACAAGCTCGTGCGCACCAGCAGCGGGCTCAGCGACACCGAGTACTATCCCGCCGAGGACAGCTGGCTGGACTACACCATCCGCTTCCAGAACACCGGCAACGACACGGCCTTCACCGTCGTGCTCACCGACACGCTGCCCGACCTGTTCTCCGTGGCCAGCTTCACGGTGCTCGGCGCCTCGCATCCCTACACCTACCAGCTCAGCGCACAGGGCGTGCTGCGCGTCACCTTCAGCAACATCCTGCTGCCCGACAGCGGCACCAACATGGCCGCCAGCCAGGGGCTCTTTGCCTTCCGCATCGCGCCGGACCAGGTGCCCGTGGTCGGCACCACCATCACCAATGTGGCCGACATCTTCTTCGACCTCAACCCGCCCATCCGCACGCCCGATGCCACCGTGGTGGTGACGGCGCCCACGGCGGTGGCCGCACTCGCGCCTGCACAGCCCATCAGCGTCTTCCCCAATCCCGCGCGCGACCGCATCGAGGTGCTGCTGCCCGCGGACCTGGAGGTGACGGGCTGGTCCATCGCCGCCGCCGACGGCCGCCTGCTCCGCCACCAAGGCCTGGCGCTCACGCGCGGCCGCCTGTCGGTGCCCCTGCACGGTCTGGCCCCCGGCCTGCACGTGCTCCAGCTCTATTCGGTCGAGGGACGGGTGCGCACCGTGCGCTTCGCCGTGGAGTGAGCCCTGTCCGCCGACCGGCGCCACGGACCCGGGAGCGGAGCGATCCCTCCCGGGTCCGTTCGTCACGCACCGCCCCATGGCCCTGGCGCGTGACCGGATCCGTGGTACTTTCACCCCACAACCCCATCCGTATGCACCACTGCTACGCCACCCTCACCCTCCTGCTCGGTGCGTTGACCGCCGGCGCGCAATACTGCTCCCCCAGCTTCGTGAACGGCTGCTTCAGCTGGCAGAACCAGAGCCTCAGCCTCGGCACCATCAACTGGACGGCCGGCAGTGATTGCAACACCAGCGACTTCACGACCCTCAGCACGACCCTTACGCCCGGTGTGGCCGAACCGATGACCGTGACCAGCGGCAACTGGACCGGCTGCGCCGTGTGGGTGGACCTGGACAACAACGGCGCCTTCGAGGACACCGAGAACCTCTACTACAGCTACGTGGGCGGTTCGCCCAGCTACACGTACAGCTTCTCCATCAGCCTGCCGGCCAACACGCCGCCCGGCAGCTACCGCATGCGCGTGATCGCACCGTGGGGATCGGACGGCTTCCTGGACACCAACACGAACGGGTATGGCCCGTGCGGCAACTTCCAATACGGCAACTTCAACGACTTCACGGTGGTGGTGAGCGGTACCAATGCCATCGGAACCATGACCGGCGGACGCACGGGCCTGTCCGTGTTCCCGAACCCTTGCACCGACCGGATCATGATCGAATGGCCGGAGCAGGAGCCCGGACCACTGACCCTGATCGGCCCGGATGGACGCGCCATCGCCCTCCTTTCCGACGTCAACGGGGCCCCGCTCCGCACGCTCGATGTGTCGGGACTGGCCGCCGGCACCTACGCGATCACCGGCACGGGCCGGTCGGTGCGCTTCAACAAGCAGTAGCCGGTGCGGTCAGTCGCGCGCGATGACCACCGACGTGCGCCACACGACCTGGTCCGCGCTGATGTGCACGGCATAACAGCCGCCGGGAAGCGCGCTCACGTCCACGGTGGTGGATCCGAGCTGCCGCTGATCGAGCACCAGCCTGCCGTTCATGTCGTACATCCGGACGAGGACGTTGCCGTGGATGCCGGTTATCGTGAGGCGGTCGGTCGCCGGAGCGGGATGGATGCCCGGCTCGGCGACGTTCTCCGGCCCTGCGATGCCGATCGTGGAACAGCCGTCCATGAAGATGTTCAAGGGCCAGGTGGTGAGCGGGCGATCGACCCGCAGCATCGGCTTGGCCCCGAGCGCCTCCAAGGGGAACGACAGCGTATCGGGCAGGTGAGCGGTGCGGGTGAGCGCGAGCGACTGCACCTCGCAAGCGGGAAGGCCGTCCGCATCCAGCTTCTTCACCTGGAACGCCTGATGCACATTGTCATCGGTCCGTCGTGTCTCCCCGCAGGCGATCCCTCCGTCTGAGACGGTGATGACGCATCGGCTCAGTTCCTGGTGCCCGCCGGTGTAGATGCTGGAGACCACGGCCCCCGTCGGATCGATCCGGATCAACGGGGTCGACTCATCGAACCCCGATGCGCTCTCCTCCTCCCCCACCAGGAAGCGGTCGCCGTCGGAAAGCAGCACATGGTCGCGGATCCAGAGCTCGCTGCCCGCATCGTCCCGGTAGGCCTGTGCCGCCATCGCACCGCCCAGGCTGTCCATCTCCATGTGGAACGCCCCCCTGTAAAACGTGGAGTCCATGTACACGCCGGACCACGACAGGCGACCGTCCGGGCCGCGCTGCAGGCTGTGCACGGTGAGCGTGGTATCCGGCAGGACCCACACACGGTCCTGCAGCACGGCGCACATCGTGTCCAGGAGCGCGATGCGCGATAGCTCATACTTGGTCGCCGCCGCGACGGCGTAACCGGCACCGGGGATGAGCACCAGGTCCCTGGCCTCGTCCTGACCGGAGTAACCGAAGGCCCGGGCCCAAAGGAGGTTGCCCACCGGGTCGACCTTCATGAGGAAGAGATCGCGCGTGTCCGGATCGCTGCCGCAGGAGCCCAGGACATGCAGCGCACCGCTCGCGTCGCGGCGCAGGCTGCGTGCGATCACCGCCTCATCGGGATCGTAGGCGCGGTAGCGATGGCTCCACACCACGTCACCGGCGGCATCCAGTTTGAAGAGCGACAGGTGCATCCGCTGCGTCGCCGTCTCCAGGACGTGGCCGACCAGGATCACGCCTCCGTCCGCATCGGCCACTCCATCGGTGATGACCTCGGACCATCCGGTGCCCCCGTAATAGGTCAGGCCCCAGGCGAGCGCCCCGCCGGCCGTGAACCGCACGGCGACCTGATCGGAGTTGCCCACCTCCGTGCCGTTGCCGGCGATGACCAGGTCCCCGTTGGTGGCCTCGATCACCGCGTTGACCTGTCCACCGGAATAGCCGTAGTGCACATACGAGGTGAACTGCGGCTGGGCGGCGGCGGCGATGCCGATGCATACCCCCATGAGGGACCGCGCGCAGCACGCGGCGATCGTCGGGCCTCCGTTCATTCGATGATCAAGGTAGTGCAGGCGGTCCATGGCGTGCTGGGGGATCTCCGCTCGCGGGCTCGACATCCGCGGGACGGACCTTACCGCCTTGGCGCCTGCACGCGGATCGCCTCAAGGATCGCAGGGTCCAGCCGCGGCGTCACCGCGGGGTCGAAGGCCCGCTCCACCCCGGGCCACACCTCGGCCTGTGCCTCGGATGGGTAGGCGGACAGCAGGGCGCGGCCACGCTCGATCGCCTCCCGGTCCCATGAACCTCGTCCGTCGAACAATGCCGCCGCGGTGCCCCAGCCGCAGCCCCGGAGGAAGTGCGGCCGTCGATCGGGATCCAGCAGCGACATCATCCGCAGGAGGTCGCCGGGCCGCTCGCCATACTTGCGGCCCAGCACCCAGCCCGTGGCCTCATCGTTCGTACGGGCCGCCACCGGGGTACGGGCCATGTACGCGATGGAGAGCGCCGCACACCCCGTCACCCAGGCCAACGCCACGCCCTTCCACCACCGCCCCATCCTGTGCGCTCCGTCCACCACCAGCAGGGCGAGCAGGGGCAGGATGAAGGGAACGTACCGGTAGTGGATGATCCCGGCGCCATCGGCCCGGATGGTGAACAAGGGCAGCACGGCCATGGCCGCGGTGAACGCGAGCACGAAGGCACCGGCCGCGGCGGCGGCTCGCCCGGAACGCATCAGCGAGACCGCCGTTCCGACGAAGAGCGCGGGAAGCACGCACCACGCGATCGTGCGCACCTCGGGGTCGGTCACGGGGCCCATGGTGAACGAACCCGGTATCACATCCGCCCAGATCGATACGAACCGCACGGGCCAGTCGCGTGGGTCCAGTTCCGATCGTTCCGCACCACGCACCGACAGCGTTGCCCACTGCTCCAGTCCGAATCCCTGGTCGACGGTGAGCCGCACGAGGGCATGGGGAAGGAAGGCCAGGACCGCACCGGCGAGCAGGGCGGCCCAGGCTCGGGGGGAGCGTCCGCGATCCACCATCAGCGACCACGCCATGCAGGCCGGCAGCAGCACCCACACGTCATAGGCCAGGCACGCCAGGCCGCCGATCACCAGACCCGTGCGGAAGGGCCTGGCACCTTCCTTCAGCATCACGGCCACGGCGAACGGCGCGAACGCCATCAAGGCATGCAGCCCGAAGTTCACCGTGGCCCACGGCAGCATCGCCGGAACGGCCAGCACGGTCCACACGCCAAAGACCAGCCCCGTGCGCGGCCCGAACAAGCGGGCGGCCCAGCCGATCTGGAGATACCGGACCAGCGCGTCCACGAGCAAGGCCGCCCAGCTCAGGGGTGGCACCGGCCCCGGGATCACCGCACAGAGCAAGGCGAGCAGCGATAACGGCAGTGACCCGCCTTCGTGCGGATAGTGGATCAGGTGCTTGAACCCGGGCAGACCGTGGCGGGCCACATCGGCCAACGCCAGGTCCCAGGCGGCCTGGTCCGGGGCCAGTTCCCACAGCTGGTGCGACCAACCGAACCACGCGCGCACCAGCGTGCCCACGAGGACGATCCCGATCCGTCCACGTCCGCCCAGGTCACCCGCACCGTTGATCAGCGCTGCGCGCATGCACGAAGATCGATCCCTTCCGGCGATCCGGTCCGCTCCACCGCCGGACGAAGCGGAGAAGGCGGCCCCTGCGGACCGCCTTCTCCACGTTCAGCTCCCGATCCCGCTTACTTCTTCCGATCGAAGCGGTCCAGTTCCATCACCTTCACCCACGCCTTCACGAAGTCCTTCACGAACTTCTGCTGGCCATCGTTCTGGGCGTACACCTCGGCGAGCGCACGCAGTTGCGAGTTGCTGCCGAAGATGAGGTCCACGCGGGTGCCGGTCCACTTCAGTTCTCCGCTCTTGCGGTCGCGGCCCTCGTAAGTGCCGGTGTGACCGTTGCTGAGCGCGGTCCACGTGGTGCCCATGTCGAGCAGGTTCACGAAGAAGTCGTTGGTGAGCTGACCAGGTCGCGCGGTGAACACGCCGTGCTTGCTGCCACCGGAGTTGGCGCCCAGCACGCGCAGGCCGCCCACGAGCACCGTCATCTCCGGCGCGCTCAACGTGAGCAGCTGGGCGCGATCCACGAGCATCTCCTCGGCCGGCACGCTCATCATCTTCTTCTGGTAGTTGCGGAAACCATCGGCCTGGGGCTCCATCACGGCGAAGCTCTCCACATCGGTCTGCTCCTGGCCGGCATCGCCGCGGCCGCTGGTAAAGGGCACGGTGACGTTGTGGCCAGCATCCTTCGCGGCCTTCTCCACCGCAGCGCATCCACCCAGCACGATCAGGTCGGCCATCGACACCTTCTTGCCCGAAGCGTTGAACTCGGACCGGACCTTCTCCAGCGCGCTGAGCACCTTGCTCAATTGCGCGGGATCGTTCACCTCCCAGAACTTCTGCGGGGCGAGGCGCACGCGCGCACCGTTGGCGCCACCGCGCTTGTCGCTGCCGCGGAAGGTGCTGGCGCTGGCCCACGCGGCCGACACCAGCTCGCTCACGCTGAGGCCGCTGGCGAGCACCTTCGTCTTCAGCGCGGTCGCATCGGCATCGCTGAGGGTGGTGCCAGCGGGAACGGGATCCTGCCAGATCAATTCCTCCTTCGGCACTTCACTCCCGAGGTAGAGGCTCTTCGGGCCCATGTCGCGGTGCGTGAGCTTGAACCAGGCGCGGGCGAAGGCATCGGCGAAGGCCTGCGGGTCCTTGTGGAAGCGGCGCGCGATCGGCTCATAGATCGGGTCGAAGCGCAAGGAGAGATCCGCTGTGGTCATCATGGGCGGATGCTTCTTGCTCTTGTTCCCGTCTGCGCCGGGACGGTCCGCGTGCGCATCGGGGATCATATGCTCCGGCTTGCAGTTCACCGCCACCCATTGCCAGGCGCCGGCGGGGCTCTTCATCAGGTCCCAGTCGTAGCCGAAGAGCATGTCGAAGTAGCCGTTGTCCCACTTCGTGGGGTTCGGCTTCCACGCGCCCTCGATGCCGCTGGTGATGGTGTCCACGCCTTTGCCGCTGCCGTGCTTGCTGATCCAGCCGAAGCCTTGGGCCTCGATCGGCGCTGCCTCGGGTTCGGGTCCGACCAGTGCCGCGTCGCCTGCGCCGTGCGCCTTGCCGAAGGTGTGACCGCCGGCCACCAAGGCCACGGTCTCCTCGTCGTTCATGGCCATGCGCTTGAAGGTCTCGCGGACGTCGCGTCCGGAAGCCACCGCGCTGGGCACGCCGTTGGGACCTTCCGGGTTCACGTAGATGAGGCCCATCTGAACCGCAGCGAGCGGGTTCTCCAGGTCGCGCTCACCACTGTAGCGATGGTCGCCCAGCCACTTACGCTCGGCGCCCCAGTAGATGTCCTCCTCGGGCGCCCAGATGTCCTCTCGGCCACCGCCGAAGCCGAAGGTCTTGAAGCCCATGCTCTCCAGCGCGACGTTCCCTGCCAGGATCATCAGGTCGGCCCAGCTGAGGCTGTTGCCGTACTTCTGCTTCACGGGCCACAGCAGGCGCCGCGCCTTGTCGAGGTTGCCGTTGTCGGGCCAGCTGTTCACCGGGGCGAAGCGCTGGTTGCCGGTGCCCGCGCCGCCACGACCGTCGGCCGTACGGTAGGTGCCGGCCACATGCCAGGCCATGCGGATCATGAGGCCGCCGTAATGGCCCCAGTCGGCCGGCCACCAGTCCTTCGAGTCGGTCATGACCTTGGTGAGGTCCGCCTTCACCGCCTTCAGGTCGAGCTTCTTGAACGCCTCGGCGTAGTTGAAGCCTGGATCCATCGGGTTGCTCACCGGCTGGTGCTGGTGCAGGATGCCGAGGTTCAGTGCATTGGGCCACCAGTCGCGGTTGCCGGTGCCGCGGCCTGCGACGGGGAAGCGCTGCGCGCCGTGCATGACAGGGCATTTGCCAGCGCCGCTGGCGGGATGGCCGGCCTCGAGCGTGGCGTGGGGATGATCGTGTGACAGGGGTTGAATGAGTTGGTCCGTTCGTTCGTAATGCGCTCGAAAGGTGGGCGCGACCGTGCGAAGCTACCCTGACGGGCATCATCGACGGTTTCGATAGTTTCGATGCCTGTATCGACAGCATCGAATGACCCTGCAGCAGCTCCATTACATCGTGGCCGTGGCCGACACCGGCCAGTTCAGCAAGGCCGCGCGCCACTGCCACGTCACGCAGCCTACCCTCACCATGATGGTGCGCAAGCTCGAGGACGAGCTGGGCGTCACCATCTTCCAGCGCAAGGCCCAGCCCGCCCGACCCACTGGCGAGGGCGCCGCGTTGATCGACCAGGCACGTGTGGTGCTGCGCGAGGCCGGTCAGCTGAAGGACCTGGTGAAAGAGCTGCGCACGGGCACCACGGGCACCTATCGCATCGGTATCCTGCCCACACTGGCGCCCTACCTGCTGCCCTTGTTCCTGGCGCGCTTCGCGGAGGCGCACCCGGAGGCCCGGCTGGCGATCGATGAGCGCACCACCGGCCGCATCCTGAAGGCGCTGCGCAGCGGCCAGCTCGATATCGGCATCCTCGCCGGCCCGGTTGAAAGCGACGACCTCGAGGCCATCACCCTCTTCCACGAGCCCTTCTTGGCCTACCTGCCCGAGGGCCATGCCCTGCTGAAGCGCAGGCGCATCACCGCGAAGGACCTGCGCAGGGCACCGCTGTGGGTGCTGAGCGAGGGCCATTGCCTGCGCGACCAGGTGCTGCGTGTGTGCCAGCAGCCCAGTGCGGCGGGGCACGACAACATCCACTACAGCACCGGGAGCATCGAAACGCTCAAGCGCATGGTATCGAGCGGCAGCGGCATCACCCTGGTGCCCGAGCTCTCGGTGGGACCGGACGAGAAGAACGTGGGGCGCTTCGAGGCCCCCGAACCCGTGCGCGAGGTGGTGTTGGTGGTGCGCAAACCCTTTGTTCGTCGGAAAGCGCTCAATGCACTGGCGGACGCGATCACCTGTGCCGTGCCACGACGCTTCCGCACCATGGTAAGCGATGTGGTGCCGGTGGGGGTGTGATCGTACGCCACACGGTTCACTTCCGCGACACCGGGATAAGGCCCGCAGTGGAGATCCCCACCCCTGGGCGGCACGATCGGAGATCCTGTCAGAAGGGGGTCCATTGCCCGCTTTCAGGAGCCTTGCGCTTCAACATCGCCGCGCACAGGAGGCTCACAAGCAGGCCCACCGGCAGGATCTCCAGGTACGTGAAGCCGATCTTCACCAACGGGTTCTTGTACAGCTCTCCGAAGACCCGCATCTCCTCCATCTGCGCATCGACCTCCTCCGCCGAAGCACCATCGCGCTCCAGCTTCGACCGGGTGTGCTCCATATAGCTGGCCATGAAGTCCTGCTCCATCGTGGCGCTCATGATCATCCACGAAGCGACGTACAGCGTGGAGGCCACCACGGTGATGGATAGGCCGATGAGGAAAGCCCGACCGAAGGTGATCCCGCCACCGAGGTGCTTGTCCCGGTATGTGCGGACCCCGAAGAAGATGGCGCTGAGGGCGATCACCATCGTGGTGTAGCCGATCAGTTCGCCGTTCTCGAAGTCGTGCTTGCCGTCGCCGAGGGTGATCCACATCATGGCCGAGACGATGACGCCCGCGATGATGCCGTAGGTCAGAATGATCCGTTCCATGCTGTTGTTCGGTTTTCGGCGAAGCACGCCTGTTCCCGGCCCCCGGCCCTCATCCTTCGGTAGGGATCACGGCGCACGAGCGGAGATCCATACCAAGGAATGAGGTCGGCTCAAGGGATGAGCCCCAGGGATTTGGCCTTGTGTACGGCCTCGGTGCGACGCCGCACGTCCAACTTGCCGAAGAGGTTGGAGGTGTGCGACTTCACGGTGGGGAGGGAGATGAACAGGCGGTCGGCGATCTCCTGGTTGGAGCGCCCTTCGGCGATCAACCTCAGCACCTCCAGTTCACGACCGCTCGGGCCGCTGCGGCGGACCCGTTCACCATCCGCCTCCCAGGTCGAAGCGCTCACGCTGGCGCCAGGGGAAGCCGATCCCGACGGTTGCTCGCGGCGGCCCGGGCGTGCGGCCAACATCCGCGCACCCAGCCAGACCCCCAGCGCCGTGCACAGCACCGCCACCACCCCCACGTACACCTCAACACCAAGGTCACGGAGCAGGTAGCGGTACTCCACGTACTTCAGCACGGCCACCAGCAGGGCCATGGCCAGTCCGTAGACCACGACGGTCCCCTTGAACCAACTGCGGTCCATCCGCTCCGCTTCGGGCATGGGCCGAAGTTCGTGATCCCGGCCGTGCCGCGGGAGCAGGCGTCCTTCAGGTACACCTACCCGCTACGCCCTCCCCTGGATCGACCTTCGGCCGATCGCGACCCTGCGCGACGCACCACCCCCACCTCCGGCGCTGCACCTGCCGTGCACCACGGACCGATACCTTCGGTCCAATGCGCATTCCCCTCCTCGGGCTCTCCCTGCTGCCGGGTATCGCCGTCGGCCAGACCCTCGACCAGCAGCTCCAGTCCGTGGCAACGGCGAACGGCCTGGTGGGCATGAGCGTGGTCACCACCTGTGGCACCGCCGTGCAGGACGTGGTGCACACCGGCAAGCGCGACCTCGCGCTCAACCTCGATGTGGACGACAGCACCCGGTACCGCATCGCCAGCATCAGCAAGCTCGTCACTGCCATCGGGCTCATGCGGTTGTGCGAGCAGGGCGCCTTCGGTCTGGATGACGATGTGAGCATCGCACTGGGCTTCACCTTCCGGAACCCCGCTCATCCGTCGGTGCCCATCACCTACCGTATGCTGCTGAGCCACCGTAGCAGCTTCCAGGATGGAACAGGCTATGGCGATTTCCAGAGCGCGACATACGGCACCACGCCCCCTCCACCCATCAGCGAACTGGCCCTGCCCGGGGGCGACTGGTACACGGCCAACATGTGGCGCACCGAGGCGCCTGGCAGCTATTTCGCCTACAGCAACGCGAACTATGGCATCATCGGTACGCTGGTCGAAGCGCTGAGCGGACAGCGGTTCGACCTGTACATGCGGCAACAGGTGCTTCTGCCCCTTGGCATCCATGGCAGTTACAACGTGCAGGACCTGCCCGGCGTCGCCGACCTCGCCGCGCTCTACCGCAACAGCACCCCACAGTCCGACAACTTCGGCGGGGTGATGCCGCCGGCACCCGACCTCAGCCAGTACGTCATCGGCACCAACGGCCTCTTCTTCGCCCCGCAGGGCGGCCTCCGCGTGAGCGCCTTGGAGCTGGCACGCTTCGCGATCCTGCTCGCCAATGAAGGCACGTACGACGGCACCATCCTCCTGCAACCCGCCACCCTGGCCTTGATGCTCGGCGACGAATGGACCTGGGACGGGAGCAACGGCGACAACTACTACGGCCTCTTCCGCTCCTGGGGGCTCGGCGTGCATCGCATCACCGCCCAACCCGGTGGTGATGTGGTCTTCCCACAGACCGCCTTCTTCGGCCATGCCGGTGAAGCCTATGGCCTCATCAGCGACCTGTACGTGGACCTCTCCTCCGGATTCGGTCTCGTGTTCATCACCAACGGCTACACGCCAGGAAATGCCTACCAGTTCGGCACCAACAGCGCCTTCTATGGCGTGGAGGAGGATGTGTACGGGGCTCTGCTGCAGCACGCGCTGCCCCCGTGTACGCTCACCGGCGTCGATGAAGGAGCGGCGGAGCATGACCTGCTGCTGAGCGGTGACCGGATCACCTGGACCGGTCAGGGCAGCGTGTCCATCACGCTGTACGACATGAGCGGGAGGTCGCTGGAGCACTTCACCCTCTCCGCAGGCAGCACACGCATGGTGGCGCCCGGCGCGTACCTCGTGCGCTCCGCCTCGCGTGGTCGCGAGGGTATAAGGGCATGGTTCGCGCAGTAAGCGCCTCAGCCTTCCACGTTCAGCCCGATACAGCTTGCTCCGCAGGGTGCGCTGCAGGCTACCTTCCGGCACCAATTCCCTTCGGACCGATGATCACGCGTCTGCTCACCCCGGCCCTGCTCATCCTGAGCGCATCTCCCCTCATTGCGCAGGAGCCCGCCTCCCATGCCCGCGCTACGATCACGGTGCACGGCCGGTCCGACGTGTCCACCCTGCAGTCCCTCGGCATCTGTCTGGACCACACGCACGTGGACCCGGAAGGCGCGATCCACGGGGACTTCAGCGCGCGCGACCTTGATCTCGCACGCGGGGCCGGCTTCGCGGTGCGTATCGGGATCGATGATGTCAGCGCCTATTACGCGGAACGCGCCGCAACATCCCCCAGCATGCAGCGGTCGTTCGGTGATCCCGGCTGCCCGGGCAGTGTCGCACATCCGGTGCCCGCGCAGTTCACCACCGGCAGCATGGGCGGATTCCTCACCTGGCAGGAGATGCAGGACCAGCTCGACCTCATGGTCGCCCAGCATCCCACCCTCATCTCCCCGAAGGTCAGCATCGGCACCTCGCACGAGGGACGGCCGATCCACGTCCTGCGCATCAGCAACGACCCCAACGTGGATCAGGCCAAGCCCGAGGTGCTCTACGATGCGCTCCACCATGCGCGTGAACCTGAAAGCGCCATGCAGATGCTGTACTTCATGTGGTCCCTGCTGGAGCGGTACGGCACCGACCCGCTGATCACCCACATCGTGGACACGCGTGAGCTCTACTTCGTGCCCTGCGTGAACCCCGATGGCTATGTGTACAACGAGACCACCGACCCCTTCGGCGGGGGCATGTGGCGCAAGAACCGGCGCGACAACGGCGACGGCTCCTTCGGCGTGGACCTCAACCGCAACTACGGCCTGGCCTGGGGCATCGACGACGACGGCTCCTCACCCGACCCCTTCAGCGATGTCTATCGCGGTCCGTCCGCCTTCAGCGAGCCCGAGACGCAGGCGATGCGCGACTTCATCATCGGGCGCCAGTTCGCCACGCAGCACAGCCACCACACGCGCGGTCACTTCCTGCTCTACCCCTGGGGGCACAGCAGCGGCCAGACGCCGGACGGGGACGTGTTCCGGACCTATGCGCAACGCATGACCGTGGATAACGGGTTCCACTTCGGAACCACCCTGGAGGCGCTCTACTATCTGGCCAATGGCAGCGCCACCGACTGGAGCTACGGCGAGCAGCTGGCCAAACCGAAGATCTTCGGTTACGTGCCCGAGACAGGCACCTACGTGGACGGCTTCTGGCCCGCGCCCGACCGCATCGTGCCCCTCGCGCAGGCCAACATGGAACAGAACCTCCTGCTCGCCCTCTTCGCCGGCGCCTATGCCGAAGCGAAGGACGTGAGCCCGCGTGTGGCCGCAGGCAGCACGCCCGATGTCACCTTCACGCTGCAACGCCTCGGCCTGCAGGATGGTCCTTGCACGGTGTCGGTGGAACCGCTGACCAACGTGGTGGCCGTCGGCGCCCCGCAGACCTTCACCGGACTGGATACGCTGGAGACCGTGACCAGCACCATCGGGCTCACGCTCGATCCGCTGCTCACCGACGGCGATGTGTTCAGCTATGTGCTCGTGCTCGATGCCGACGGCCTCCTTCTCCGCGATACGATCGAACGCATCCATGGTGTACCGCTCACCGCCTTCAGCGACGACGCCAGCACGGACGATGCTTGGGCAGGCGGATGGGCCGTGACCAGCGAGGATTGGAGCTCACCGCCCGCCTCGTTCACGGACAGCCCACTGAGCAACCACTTCGATCTGGAGGACAACCCGTGGGGCCTCACCACACCGATCAACCTCACGCTCGCCTCCACCGCCACGTTGGAGTTCATGACGCGCTGGACCCTGCAGAGCGAGCTGGACCATGTGCAGGTGGAGGCCAGCGCCGATGGCGTCTCGTGGACCACCCTGTGCGGCACCTATTCACGGCCGGGATCCGTGACCCAGATCGATGATGAGCCCGTGTACGATGGCAAACGCACCGATTGGACGCGCGAGCGCCTCCTGCTCGACGACTTCGTGGGCGGGCCCCTGCACCTCAACTTCCGCCTGCGCAGTGAGGACAACTTCACCTATGACGGCTTCTACCTCGACGATGTGTCCGTGATCATCACCGGTGCGGTGTGGACCGGGATCGCCGAGAGCACCGTCGCCGGCGCCACCACTCAATGCCATCCGTCACCCGCCACCATGTCCACTTCGGTGCTGTGGTCGCTTCCCGAAGGCTCCACGCAGGCCGTGTGGCGCCTGGAGGATGGGCGCGGGGCCGTGGTGCACGAACGCCCGGTTCAGGGTCGCACGGGCCGCTTCGACCTCGCCACCGCCCAGCTCGCCCCCGGGCTTTACACCTGCAGGCTGATCGCCGGGGCGGGCACCCTGGCGCGGGGCAGGCTTTGTGTGCTGGCCCCATAGGGAGCCAGGCCATCCGTATCCGGGGCCCGCTTATCCCACCGGTCCGCGACTCAGGTATTCGCCCGAGCAGCCTATCTGTTCAGGCGATGTCGTTATCTTCATCGTGCGATCGCTACACACAGGTCGTTCCCATCATGAAGACCCTCTTCGGCGCGCTGCTTGGCTGTTCACTGGCGGTCGCTGGCCGCGCCCAGCCGTTCCAATGGGCGTCCACCTTGGGCGATGCGGGCGTGGACCGCACCGCGAAGCTCGCCACCGACCCCGCCGGCCATGTGTACATCGCAGGCACGTTCACGGGTCGCCTGGACCTTGATCCGGGCCCTGCCGTGCTCGCCGACTCGACCAACGGCGCCACGGATTTCTTCATCCAGAAACTGACCCCCTCCGGCGACCTGGTGTACGGGTTCGCCTTCGGCGGTGTCGCCCAGGAGGTGGCCACCGACATCGCCGCCGATGCGGCGGGCAACGCGTACATCACCGGGTACATCCAGAGCGGCACCGACATGGACCCTGGCCCGGGCAACTACGCCATCTCCCCCGCCGGCATCCTCGATGCTTTCGTCCTGAAGTTGGACCCGACGGGCAACTTCCTCTGGGCGACCACGATCGGCAGCACCACCTTGGAGAACGGCAAGGCCATCGCCTTGGACGCGGCCGCCAACGTTCACCTCGCCGGATATTTCACGGGCACGGTCGACTTCGACCCAGGGCCGGGTTCGGTCCCCCTCACCTCTGCCGGTGGCAACGACATCTTCGTCCTGAAGCTCGACACCGACGGCGCCTTTCTTTGGGCTGCGGCCATGGGCGGACCCGGCATGGACATCGCCGAGGCCATCGCCGTGGACGACCAGGGGAGCGTGCTCACCACAGGCACCTTCGCCCTGGACGCCGACCTCGACCCCGGCGCCGGTGTGGCCACGCTCACGTCGGTCGGCGGCTTGGACGTCTTCGTGTCCAAGCTCGAGGCGAGCGGTGCCTTCGTGTGGGCGAAGGGTTTCGGCGGCCTGTCCGGTGAAGATGCCGGCCGGTCCATCGCCGTCAACAGCGTCGGTGAAGTGCATGTCGCCGGGCAGTTCGCCAACACCGTGGACTTCGACCCCGATGGCGGCATGGACCTGCTGAGCGCCGTGGGCGGCATTGATGCCTTCATCAACACCTTCGATACGAACGGCGCCCACCTGCGCGCGGCGATCATCGGATCCACCGGGGAGGACCGCGGCTACGAGGTGGTGACCGACACGACCGACCAGCTCTTCCTCACCGGCCTGTTCTCCGGCACCGCCGACCTCGATCCCGGCCCGGGCACGGCACCAACACCCTCCTTGGGTGGCACCGATGCGTTCGTCCTCCGGTTGGACCCGACCGGCGCACTGCTGAGCGCGGCGACCATCGGCGGCACCGGTGATGATCGCGGCAACGCCTTCGCGCTGCTACCCGACGCTTCCTTCGTGGTCGGCGGAAGCTTCGCGGACACGGTGGACTTCGACCCTGGCATCGGCGAAGTACTTCGTCCATCCGCCGGATCGGAGGACGCCTTCGTGCTCAAGCTCGGCGACTTCACCACATCGGCCACCGAACAGGGCTCGACACCCCTTCTCCTGCATCCGAATCCCGCGACCGATCACCTCACTGTGCAGCGCACGCAAGGTGCCGCACCGATGCCCTACGCGATCCACGATGCGCTCGGCCGCACGCTCCTGCGCGGCACGCTCACCGCAGCCATCAGCACGCTCGACATCCGCGCCCTGCCCGCGGGCACCTACCTGTTGCGCACCGACGGGATGTCCCGCCAGGTGCTGCGCTTCGCGAAGTGGTGAGGGGGTTGAACGGTTGAGCCTCCGGCGGAGGCTCCGCATGCCACGATCCAGGTTGGGGGTCGACCATGGCTGCTTCGCCCGATCGGACGGCCCACGGCATCCATGGCGCGCTCCCCCTGCACAGGCCGGGACCACTTCAACAGCACAGGCGACCAGGCGCTACGAGCACAACGCCACCCCGCCCCATCCACGGCAACTCGCCGTCGCCTGCCCCCTGCCGATGAACGACAACTGATGTGCGGAGGGGCACCTCCTGCTCTTGGGAAGCGCACCTGTGAGCTTCAGAGCGCGCGCGTTCAATGCGCTGCCCCAAGTCGTGGGCGGATCCAACGAGGAGACCATGCCGGCGAGCACGCCCACACCTGCGCCAAGGAAGGATGGGCCTTGCGCAGAAGATCCAGCGTCCGCATTATGCCCCGATCCGCGCCGTTCCAGCCCCATCGGAACACCATGAGCATCCCCCTGCCCCCCACCGCCATCGCCGCGCTGCTCACCGCCTGCCGCAAGGAGCACGACACGGCCTCGCCGTCACCGGACACGGCACCCCCACCCTTGTCCATCACCGACTTCAGCCAGCTGGACAGCGGCAACTACTGGGGGTACGACCGCCATCGCGTGGATCCCATGGACGTGGCCGACCCGAACTTCCACCGGCGCGACCGCCTGTTCATCGCGGGCGACACCGTGCTCGACGGCCACACCTGGAGCGTGGTGCGCCAGGCCTCGGACGGCGTGGTCTCGAACGCCATCGAATACTGGCGCGATCCCGCCGAATTCCTGCTCGGCCGTTCCGGCGAAGTGCTCTTCTCCTCCGCCAACCTCGGCCAGGTCATCGGGGTGGATTCCATTCCCGCACCAAGCACCGTTGCCATCCGGTACAGCGTGTCCCCTGCGCCCGTGCCGGTGTCCGTCCCCGCCGGCACCTTCCAGTCGTACGTGATGACGGGCACCTGTTACTCCTACGGCGGGTTCCCCGTGATCCCCGCGTGGAAGTACCCGCGTACCCATTGGGTGGAAGGCATCGGCCGCGTGAAGTGGTGCGCCTGCTTCGCGATGGGCACTACCGGCTACCGGTACCAGCTGGTGGACTACCACGTGCAGCGACCGGGGCGCGGCTGTTGAAGCACTCGGAGCACATGCCACCAGGAGGGGGCTCCCTGTTGTCCTCCACGGAACCGCCCCCGCTCAGCCGGGCCGGGCACAGCCGCTGCGTTCGCGCATCAGGTCGTTCATCACACGACGCTTGGTGCGCCGCGTCCAGCCCACCTTGCTCCAAGCCACCACCACAGCGTCCACGCCGGTGTTCTGCCGCTCCTGCTCGGTGAGGGCATACGTCTGAACGCCCGGTCGCTATCCGCGACGCAGCCAGGGCAGGATCCGCTGGAAGAAGTCCGCCTTGCCGATCCGGCGGGCCTGGTTGCCGAAGCGGAAGGCCACGACGGGCCGTGCTTCGGCCAGGGGCCGCGTCACGCCCAGGTCGGCCAGCACCTGCTCTTCACATCGGTTCAGGCCCAAGGCCCCATCGACCCCTAGGCTGTCCAGGCATTGGCCACGGCCGGTCGTGATCAGCAACAGGAGGAGGGCGGTGAAGAGCAGGCGGACCATGAGCGCAGGTCGAAACCAGATCAACGGGGAGGGACGAGGTCGTCAGCTGCCGAATGTCCTTCGTTCGGCAATGACACCTCACCATGGACCCAACAGGGGCCGGGAGGATCGCCGCAGCGGTTCAACGTATGGTTCAAGGTCGCCGCGCCGGGAACAGCGTCCTTCCCTCCTTGCGTTGCACCAAGCCGCGCATGTAAAAGCCGGTCACCTCACTCATGAACTCCTGCTCGCCACCAAGGAGCGAGGCTTCGACCTGTTCAGCGGTGGTCCATTTCTCCAGGAAAACGCGCAGCGGTTCCTTGATCGCAGCCGTGTCGGCGATCACATCGTATTTGTTGCGCATGCCCTCCACCTCCTTCTGCATGCGTGCAGCCGTCTCGGTGGAAGTCGCCTTCCGCAACGACCAGGTGTACTGCGCATCGTGGATCCGCTCCATGTGCTTACCCACCTTCGCGATGGCACGGTCCTGCTTGCTGCCCAGGCAGCCGAGCGGAAAGATGGAAAGCAACAACATCGAGATGCCGGTCATCGTCGATCGGCCAAAGTTCGGAAGGGGTGTGCGCATCATTCGTTCACCAAGCATTGAGATCAACGCACCTCCTCCAACACCGAGATCCCGCTCGATCCATCCCCACTGGTCCATCTCCATGCCTCGTGCAGGCGGATGCGCCCATCGGGGAGAAGCTCCGGCGTTGACCGGCACACACCGGTCATCAGTTCGCCGCGGTCGTTCACCTGGTGGTAGCGCATGTCCAGGCGGCCCTCGGAATCCACCAAGGCGATCAGGTGACCGCTGACGATGCGGCCACCGGAATAGCGGCACGTGACGATACGGCCGGCCTGCTGGTAGTGGAAGACCACTTCGGGGGATACCTCTCCGTTGGCACTGTTGCTCACGGGGAAGAAGCGGCGGTCGTGGTAGTCGATCATGGGGTGTGGGGGAGCGTGTGAAGGTCCGAGATCACAGCGATGTGTACGCCCGAATGGCTACGAGCCACAGGGACGCCCGCCAGAGTGCAGAGGACTGTCATGGCGAAGGTCTGGGCGGACACCCTGGAGTCGTCCGTACCGGGTGACCCTTCACTGCCCTGCACGGTTCCAGCGCTGCGCAAAACGTCCCATCCCGAGGGACACCAACGCCGACAACCCCAAGAACAACAGCATCCACGGCAGCTTCATGCCGCGCGCCAGTTGATCGCGCCCGATCGCGTCACGCATCAGCCCCAGCACAATGATGTGGAACAGGTACAGTTCGTAGCTGTGGCGTCCCATCCAGCGCAATGGCGCGACGGTCATTGCAAGCGACCGCCCGCTCTTCCCCGTGCCCTGCCACCGCGCATTGAACAGGATGATCACAGCCGTGCTCAAGGCGATGCCAGTGAACCCGAACACCTCGTTACCTCCGATGCCGCTCAGGTATAACACAGCCAACACAACGGTCGCTAGCACCGTGATCAGCATCGGCCACGGTCCACGTAGCGCCACTTGCGGTGCCACGAACGCCAGCAGGCAGCCGATCGCGATGGCATCGAAGCAGGCGAGATAGCCGTACAGATAGTCCAGCTCGCGCTCCACATGCATCGAACGATACACCGGCCCTGCGACCACCATGGCCGCACAGGCGAGCAGAAAGGCCCGCCTCGGTAGCAGTGTGGCCACCACCGGGAACAGCAGGTAGAACACCTCCTCCACCGACAGCGACCAGTAGATGTTGAGCGCATAGTTGAAGTAGCCTTCCGACTGCATGAGCACATTATGCCAGAACGTGAGCACCGATCCAATGGCGAGCCACCAGAACCCGGGATCCATCACCTCACCGTGCTGCTTGTTCGCGAACGACGGCCGGCCTGCCGAACCGAGGACAAGGATCATCGCCACAGCTACCAGCAGCGGCGGCACGATGCGTCGGGCGCGACGCTTGTAGAAGGCCAGTCGATCCATCCGCTCCAATGAAGTCCAACGGCCCAAGCTGTTGGTGGTGATCAGGTAGCCCGAGATCACGAAGAACATGGTGACGCCGTAGTTGCCGTTCATGACAACACGCGCCACTCCTTTCGGGGTGAACAGGTCGCCGAGCACGCTGTCCGGCAGGCGATAGGTGAGGGAATAGTGCAGCAACATCACCAACACCACCGCGATGCCGCGCAGCAGGTCGATCGGCGCGTTACGTGGCAGGGTCGAAGCCATCGCGCGAACCTAAACCAAGCGCCCCGTATGCCCGGTGATCGACAGGCCGATGCCCTCTCAACAGCAGCGGACTGACCCGGCGGTGGTCCGGGTGGACACCCTGCGGTGGTCCAGTAGCATCTGACCGCCGTCAGGTCGGCCCAAGCTCCTCCAGGTTCCGGATGCGACCCTTCCCTGCCGCCTCATCCCCGGAACCACCGGATAGTGAGCAAACAGGACCGCCAGATCGGCAAGGTGAGTTAGCGCAGTGGCTGGGGGGCGGCCGCCGGGTCGATCGTTCACGGGCCGAACTTGGGATGTGGCTTGCGGCTCGTGTGCCGCACTTGGTACACGGTGATGACCTCGCCATCGACCGCGAACACCACGCGATAATGCGGAAAGCCTTGAATGCTCGCATAACGGAACGGCTCCTTCCGCACTTGCCGGAACGGACTACTCATCAAGTCCTCAAAGCAGGCGTCCAAAGCGGCGAGGAAGCGATCACCCAAACCGGGTTGCTGTTCCTCGTACCAGTCACAGATCGCTGCGGCATCGTCAAGCGCAACCTGCCGCGCATCGAGCGCGAAGCGTTTCATTTCCGGCCAGCTCGCAATAGGCGCATCGCCTCGTCCTTGGTGTAGGACTTCCCTTCACCGTGCAGGTGTTCTGCGCGCCTGCGCTCCAGCTCCGCCCAGTCCTCATCGCTCATGTCCATGTCCACCTCCGGCACTTCCGCCTCGATGGTCTTGGCGATGCGCTGCAAGGTGGCCTCGTCCCATACCTGCATCAAGCGTTGGATCAGGTCGAGCTTCTTCAGGGCGATGTCCATGGTGAATGAATGTTGACCAAAGTTAGGGCGTGATGGCACGGTTGACATCTGCGACGTGCGGCAGGACCCGGAGAAGATAGCGTGGTGATCACGGCCGCGAGCCGCAGGGTCCCCGCCAAATGCGCGAGAGACCCGGCGGAGGTTGGGGGGACACCCTGCGGTGGCTTCAGGATCACCGGAGAACAACCGCCCAATTGTGCAACAAGCCGTTGCACAATTGGGACCGCCCTCGCCCATTTGTCCAACAGGCTGTTGGACAAATGGAGCCCCGCTATCTCCTCAGCTCTTGCACCGTATCGCAATAGGCGCCTGATCGCCGCCCGGCAGGAGCAAGCTGCCCTCCAGGTTCCGGATGCGACCCTGCCCTGCCACCACATCCCCGGAACCACCGCAAAGCGAGCACTAGGACCGCCAGATCGGCAAGGTGAGTGAGCGCAGTGGCTGGAGGTGAGCCGCATGGGTGAACGGCTACGCACGCTCACTTTGCATACCTTTGGTCATCATGGAATGGCGCACGCGCATCGTCTCCGACAAGGACATCCTGCTGGGCAAGCCGGTGATCAAGGGCACGCGCATCTCCGTGGAACTCGTCCTTGAACTCATGGCCGAGGGCTGGACCGAAGCACATGTGCTGGAGAGCTATCCGAACATCACGGCCGATGACCTGAAAGCGGTGTTCGCCTATCTGCGTGATGGCATGCACCAGGCCATGTACCTGCCCCTGCGCCGCACCGCGTGATGCGCTTCCTGGCCAACGAGAACTTTCCTGACCCGAGCATTCACCTTCTGCGCGCGGCCGGGCACGACGTGAAGAGCGTCCGCACGGATGCACCGGGCATTGCCGACCAGCAGGTGATCGCCATGGCGCAGGCCGAGGACCGCATCATCCTCACGTTTGACTAGGATTACGGCGAATTGATCTTCAAAGGCGGTATCGACTCACCACCGGCCGTACTCTTCCTGCGCTATCGCGGCAAAGATCCCAAGGCGGCCGCTGCGCTGATCCACGATGCGCTCGCTACTAGCACCATTCTCGAAAGGCGCTTCACGGTGATCGAAGAGGATGGTATTCGGCAGCGCAGCTACTGATGGGCTGGACCACTGCCTTCGCGAAGCGCTACGGCAGGCAATGCCGGAGAAGATGGCGTGGTGAGCACGGCTGCGAGCCGCAGGGGCGCCGCCAAAAGTGCGGGAGACCACTGCGGAGGTTTGAGGACACTCTACGGTGGTCTAGGCACATTCCAAGGTACTGCCGGGGCCAGTCACAGTGCCTCCGCCGAAGCCTTGGCGAAGGCGCGAGACTGGCGAACAGACCGGAACGGACTTGCGCAAAGACAGCTTGCAGGTCACAAGTGGCCCGCTCGCCCACGCAATTGCCCGCCCGCGCGGAACACTTGCGACAATGAGGGCGAACACACCCGAAATTCGCACCATGACCAAGCGGACCGCCACCATCGAAGAGAGCGAATTACACCTCTTCGCGAATACCGGCGAGTGGCACGCCTGGCTGACGAAGAACCACGCCAGGAACAGCGGTGTCTGGTTGCGCATCGGCAAGAAGAACAGCGGCCTGGTCACCCTCACGTACGATGAGGCGGTGGAGACCGCGCTCTGCCACGGCTGGATCGACGCCATCCGGAAATCGTACGATGCGGTTTCGTTCGTGCAACACTTCACGCCCCGCAAGGCGCGCAGCATCTGGAGCCAGATCAACCGCGAACGCGTGCTCGCATTGATCGAGGCCGGGGTGATGATGCCCGCCGGGCTCGCAGCCATGGAGGTCGCGAAGGCCAACGGCGAGTGGGACCGCGCGTACAGCCCGGGCTCCACCATCACCGAACCGAAGGACCTGCTGGCCGCGCTGCGCAAGAGCCCACGTGCCAAGGCCTGTTACAAGGAGCTCAATGCCCAGAACCGCTTCGCGATCCTGCACCGCTTGGAGAAGAGCGTGAAGCCGGAGACGCGCACGAAGCGCCTGGCGCAGTTCGTGGCGATGCTGGAGCGCGGGGAACGCCTCCATCCGTGAGCGCAGCGAGGCACAGTTGCCAACGCCCCCCCCGCTACCGGTCCTTCACGCACCGCACCGAGTACCCCTCTGCCTTGTTCATGTAGCCCACGCCCGTGATCATCGTGGGAACACTACGCACGCTCTCATTGTGGATCAAGCGCCCGCACCAAGCATCGCTCACACTTCCTTCATCCGCTGTCCAATACACCGCGGAGCTGTCGGCATGGGTGAACATCCCCTCTGCTGAGCGCTTTCCACTGGGCAGCCCATGAAAGCCACTGCTGTTGTCGATCATCGTGGCAGCGCAGCGCCATTGCCCTTCCGCCCGCAGTCGATACCCGACCGAATCCTCGCCCAGGCAAGTCTCCATCGCCTCCCACTCCACATCCGTGAGCACGTGCCAGCCTTGCGGAGCGAGACCACGCGGATCGTTCACCGCGTACCAGTTGTACAGGCGGCCATACCCGTGATAGGTGGCCGAGTCGTTGTTGTACCAGCACCACGCGCCGGTGGTCAGCTTCACCCACGCCGCAGGATCGGTGACCTGCGGGATGGGATCGCCGTTGCGGTAGGTGGCCACATCCAGGTTGTGGGTCGACCATTCGGCGCCGCAGATCATGGTGGATGCGGACCGCACACCCGCGTTGGCGGGCAGCCGTGCCTCATCGTGCTTTGCGGACGAGCAGGCGACGAACACCAGAACGGGCAGCAAGGTGGTGAGCGGTGTGCGCATCGCTCAAAGCTAGGTCGGGCCGGACAGGCATGAGCAGCGGGCCCAAGTGGCCAGACCGCTTGCTCCACCGCGCTCGGAACACGTGCGCTAAAGATGAACACCCTGCGACCCTCAAGAAGTGCTGAACACCCTTCACGGCTCAAGACAGACTGCCGCCCCCCTCACCGCACCTCCTCCAACACCGAACTCCCGCTCGACCCATCCCCACTGGTCCAGCGCCAGGCCTCGTGCAGGCGGATGCGCCCATCGGGGAGTAGCTCCGGCGTTGACCGGCACACGCCCGTCTTCAGTTTGTCGCGGTCGTTCACTTGGTGGTAGCGCATGTCCAGGCGGCCCTCGGCATCCACCAAGGCGATAAACTGCCCGCTGACGATGCGGCCACCGGAATAGCGGCACGTGACGATACGGCCGGTCTGTTGGTAGTGGAACACCACTTCGGGCGATAACTCGCCATTGGCGCTATTGCTCACGGGCACGAAGCGGCGGTTGAGGTAGTTGATCAGGGGGTGTGGGGGAGCGAGTGGAGGTTTGGCGGACACCCTGTGGTGATCTAGCCCCCATTTTTTTTTCGTAACTATGCCGAGACCCTCTAACGCAGAATCACATGAGTACTATTGCGCCATTCAAGAACATAGTATTTGGAGAGCATAGCGCAGAAATTGAGAAAGTCGAATCGCCAAGTTTGGTTGAGACTGCATACTTTGATGAGAGTGGATATCTAGGCGCTCTGCTCGGATCATCAAAGTTTTTGATTCTGGGGACAAAGGGATCAGGCAAGTCGACGCTCATACAGAAAATCATAAGTACTCAGGCCTACGATAAGCAAATTACTTTTAATGACCTAAATCAGTTTCCATTCTCGAACTTTCAATCAGCTGGTTTCTCTGGTTCAATAGGAAAGGAACAAACCCTACCAAAATCATGGACTTGGATTCTCGTAATTCAACTTCTCTGGTCCCTTTACGAAGACCAAGGAAGAAGTCCCAATTCTGACTATGACAAGTTTATGCAAGGATTACGACAAATTGGCTTTGCCCCCGCAACTAAGTTCGACGACATCGTTCAGCAAACTAGAGACTCGAAATCCATATTACATGGACCAAGCATAGAATTTGATGCATTGTTTGGGGTAAATGCCACAGTTAATACATTCAAGTATGATCGAAATACGAATCAAAATAAGGACATTAATTTCTCAAAGCTTGTAGACTATGCCATGACTATTCTTCTGCAGCAAAAAAGCGAAAACAAACATTACATACTTATTGACGGATTAGACAGAGCACTATTTTCTGAAAAGAATTCTTACGACTCGATATCCGCTCTAGTTAGTGAGTGCAGTCATTTGAATCAGCAATTTCGAGAAGGAAGTAATCCATTCAAAATAATTATAGCTTGTCGTACTGACTTGTTTGACAAACTTCCACTATACAATTCCAACGCAATTCGCAACACCTATTCTCTAGTTCTAGATTGGCATGACGACCATAGAGATATCTATAAGAGTAGGCTCATTAAATTAGCCAACTACAGAGCTGCCGCTACGCTACAAAGTGAAGTCAACATTTTCAACATATATTTTAAAAAAATCATCGAGGTGCAGGGAAGGGAAAGGTTGACGGCGGCATACATTCTCTATCATACGCGCAATACTCCTCGAGATTTAATCATGGCCCTTAAGTTCATTCAGGAAAGTTCGACGGGAGATAATATTCCGATTACTACCAGTGAAATAATCACTGGATTGACCAAATATTCTGAAAATTACTTCGTTCATGAGGTGGAAGATGAACTCAAAGGGCATATATCTGAAACCGACATCGAAAAAACCATACAATCACTGAGGTTTTTTGGAAGAAATCGGTTTCAATCTAAAAAATTTACTGACCAGATGGAGAGCTTGGGAATTACAGAAGAACATGCTACGCATATTCTGAAACTCCTGTTTGATGCGAGTGCTATCGGAAACTTGATAGTAAAGGCTGATGGTCAACTAAGGCCCGTGTCGAGGCACTATAGCAGCAGCGCTCGTCTTGTATTGAGCAGCGATATCATTGTACACCGAGGGCTTTGGAAGGCTTTCGACTATGTATAACCATGCCTATTATTGAGTCGGCGGAGATGTGTTGAGGGTTCAAGCTGCATAACGGACGGTGTCTTTTTGGAAGAAGCTGGCGATGCGATCGGGATCTTGTTGCAAGGATCGCAGGTGTGTTGAAGCGACCTTGTGGAGCTTGCCTTTCTTGCGCGCCGGTGCGCAGGTGGTCACCTCAAGTCGGCGTTGGCGATCTCCACCGGATTCAGTTCGGGGGAGTAGCTGGGCAGGAAGAACAGTTCGATCTCCTGGTCATGTTCCTCGACCCAGTCTTGGACAGGTTGGCTATGGTGGACGCGCAGGCTGTCCACCGCCTTCTCGACCAACTCGATGTGAACCAGGAAGCTGCCCGGCTCGAGCGCCTTGACCTTAATCTCGATTTTCTTCCCGCTGTTCAGGCTACGGTTGACCTCTTGAACGACCGCGGTCGTGTGGATCAAGCTGCTGATCAGCACGTTCGCATCGACCTGATGCTGCTGCCCATCGAACTTGATCTTGAAGTCACTACCGGTTGGCGATGCGGGTGCCATGAATTAACGGCGCTGGGTTGGTTGCGAAAGATAGAACCGTACAAGATGCCAAGGCATAGTGGCACAAGTGGCCCGACCGCTTGCACCGCTGCGCGATTGGAACTCTTGCCACAATGCGGGGCGAGCCGTTGAATGCCGTGACCAGCCGTTAACGATCGCTTGGACAATTCCGTCAACCGTGCAATACCTTCGACATGACGTTCAGGCCAAAGTGTCGGTGCTGATTTCACACCCGCAAGCTCCATGAAACCGTTTAGCCAACCCATCGCTGTTGCAACAATGCTTGCTTCATGCCTAGTCTGCCAGGCTCAGATTCCGGATCACCTCACCAACGAGCAGAAAGAAGGTGCGCATGCCATCGAGAAGGAGCACCAAGCGTACCTTGAAAGTCAAGGTAGGTTAACTAAAGAGCAGAAGGCACAGGCCGATCGCTACAATCGCGAGATTGAGCGAAGGATACCGGCAGGCGAGACCACTGAGTACAGGTACGAAAGACCATCAGCGAACGACTCCCAACCAGTTGAGGCTGGAACACCGAGGACCACCCCGACCGCACAGCCCACAAGGCTCAACATGAACAACCAACATTCTACAAGCCCGCCCCCAAAGCATCTTATTGGGGAAGCATTGGTCTTCGGGGGCTTCTCTGGAAAAGGAAACGACTCATGGGTAGGTCATGCGTATTGGTTCATCGAGCGTTCATGGTCGGATGGCAGCACCACCCGCAGCAACAAGGTCGGAGATTTCCCGAATGGCCGTCGCTTCGACGATTCCAACTCTGCTGTGAATGAGCAGGAGTATTTCCGAAAGGTGATTACCCGTGATGAAGCAAGTCGGATTTGGTCTGTCGCCCGAACCGAGTCAGAGTCGTACGGGTATGTGAGGGAAAATTGCGTCGATCATATAGACCATGTGGCAAGGGCGGTCGGCCTGAGAACACCTGACCGAGCAGCTTGGAAGCTTCCGACGACGTACTTGGATGAATTGAATCGACTTAACTACGAGCAGCACAGAGCACAGCAACGCGCTTTCGCGAAAGCTAGATATAAGCAACTTTGGGAACAGGCACATGAGCGGGAGAAGAAGTTGCTCAACGCGGCAAGTCGTAAGGCAGCGATGACGCAGGCTACTCCTACGAGCAGCCAATGCAGAGCCAACCAGCCGGTGAGGGTAATGCGTGCAGCAAATTTTAAGTGACCATGACAGCAAGAGCTTTGACCTTTGTCTTGCTTTTGGGCCAATCGTATTACGTTTCAGCACAGTCGAAAGTGCCTTTCTTAATTGGACCAACGCGTAGCTTCCAGAACCAAGCGGAGTATTCAAGCACGCCTGAATACTACCCCAGTGACGATCGTTTGGGATTAATCAATCACAGGGACATGAGAGAGGCGGTGGTGGGTGAGGCCTTTGACAAGGCGTGGAACAAGATTGTATCCAGCTATCCCGATGTTTTAGCAGGCTTACTATTGCGTTTAGATCCCAACGAACGCGACCAGGACATATCCCTTAATGATGTCGGTCGCTTCACTCACACAAATGTTATCAACGGGAAGAGACGCTTCTGGCGCAGAATGATCTATTGTTTAGGTGAGAATAATTGCTCGAAGAAGATTGATTTCAAAATATCCATTGAGTACTGCAATGCTCAACGTAAGGCGGACACTTACGCAGAGGTAATACTGAACTCTAAGAAGCGTACTTTCCCGTATGCGGGTAATTTTAACTGGTCAACTAATACCTATACGTGCATTTCGGGACGAACCACAAACAGAAACGATAGTTGCGATAGTACTGGGGGGGCTTGGGTAAATGCGAATCAGGCGGAGCAAGAGATCATAGCTCAAATCCTCATTTACCCCCTTGCATTCAACTCGAGCTATTTCGCAATGCCAACCGAGGCGTTCACGCCCTACGGCGCTTGGTCCCATAGAATTGAGGATACGCTGCTATTCTTGGTTCTCCATGAGATTGGTCATGTAGATTTCTACATCGCCCAAGCAGGTGTCATCCCGTTTGCGAAGCCATCATTCTCTAATCTGGAACTAGATTGCGACAACTTCGCCTCATCAATTCTGAAGTGCGTTGAGTAGTGATACGATTAAGGTGTGCTGTTCATGCCGATGGCCAATGTTTTCAAGAGCAAACTCGCAACGGCGTTCTTTTCGCGTGAGCGGGCGAAGCGGCAGCCCGGCGCAGGAGCGGCTCTGCGGGCGCGTGGAGCGAGGAGGCGACCAACGGAAGCCCCCGCAGCCCCGCGACCGCAAGCCGCGACAAGTCCGGCTACAGCGTAGCACGCGACCCGTGCGTGGGCATGTGCGTGAGTGAGGGACACGCCCTCATCACCTACCTGCTCAAATACATCGACCGTTCCCCATACACCTGCCTAAAGAACGGATCCTTCAGATCCTTGATGAAGTAGATGGCTTCTCCTGTCGACTTCATCTCAGGCCCCAGGCTCTTGTCCACGTTGGGGAACTTATCGAAGCTGAAGACGGGCACCTTGATCGCGTAGCCATCGAGGCGCGGCTTGAACTGGAAGTCCTTGAGCTTGGCGCCGAGCATGACTTTCGTCGCCCAGTTAACGTAAGGTTCGCCGTAGGCCTTGGCGATGAACGGCACGGTGCGGCTGGCGCGGGGGTTGGCCTCGATCACGTACACCACCTCGTCCTTAATGGCGAACTGGATGTTCACCAGGCCCACGGTGTGCAGGGCCAGCGCGATCTTGTGCGTGTGCTCGCGGATCTGCTGGATCACCTTTTCGCTGAGGTCGAAGGGCGGGAGCACCGCGTTGCTGTCGCCGCTATGGATGCCCGCCGGTTCGATGTGCTCCATGATGCCGATGATGCGCACCATTTCGCCGTCGCAGATGGAATCGCTCTCCGCCTCGATGGCGCCGTCGAGGAAGTGATCGATGAGGATCTTGTTGTCGGGCATCAGGCGCAGGATGTCGAGCACCTGGTCCACGAGCTCCTCCTCGTTGATCACGATCTTCATCTTCTGCCCGCCGAGCACGTAGCTGGGGCGCACCAGCAGCGGAAAACCGAGCTCCTTGGCCAGCTTCACGGCCTCCTCGGCGGTGCGCACGGCGCCGAACTTCGGGTACGGGATGTCCAGCTCGCGCAGCAGGCTGCTGAAGCGCTCGCGGTCCTCGGCGATGTCCAGCGCGGCGAAGCTGGTGCCGATGATCCTCACCCCGTACTTCTCCAGCTTCTCGGCGATCTTCAGGGCGGTCTGCCCGCCCAGCTGCACGATGACGCCCTCGGGCTGTTCGTGCTGGATGATGTCGTAGATGTGCTCCCAGAACACGGGCTCGAAGTAGAGCTTGTCGGCCGTGTCGAAGTCGGTGCTCACCGTCTCCGGGTTGCAGTTGATCATGATGGTCTCGTAGCCGAGCTCCTTGGCCGCCAGCACGCCGTGCACGCAGCTGTAGTCGAACTCGATGCCCTGGCCGATGCGGTTGGGGCCGCTGCCGAGCACCACGATCTTCTTCTTGTCCGAACGCACGCTCTCGTTCTCCTCCTCGAAGGTGCTGTAGTAGTACGGCGTCTTCGCGGGGAACTCACCGGCGCAGGTGTCCACCAGTTTGTACACGCGTTTGATGCCGAGCTCGTTCCGCTTCTTGTACACCTGGCTTTCGAGGCAGCCGAGCAGATGCGCCACCTGTCGATCGGCGTAGCCCTTCTGTTTCGCCTCGAAGAGCAGGTCGCGCGGGATGGTGTCGAGCGTGTACTTCTCCACTTCCTTCTCGGTGAGGATCATGTCCTCAATCTGCTTCAGGAACCAGATGTCGATGCGCGTGAGCTCGTGGATCTTGGCGAAGGGGATGCCGAGCTTGATGGCGTCGTACACGTGGAAGAGGCGGCTCCAGCTGGGGTTGGCGAGGCTTTCCAGCAGCACAGCGGCGTCGCGCGTTTCCTTGCCATCGGCGCCCAGTCCGTTACGCTTGATCTCCAAGCTCTGACAGGCCTTCTGCAACGCTTCCTGGAAACTGCGGCCGATGCCCATGGTCTCACCCACGCTTTTCATCTGCACGCCCAGGCGGCGGTCGGCGCCCTCGAACTTGTCGAAGTTCCAGCGCGGCACCTTCACGATCACGTAGTCGAGCGTGGGCTCGAAGAAGGCGCTGGTGCCGGTGATGGGATTCTCCAGCTCATCGAGGCGATACCCGATGGCGAGCTTGCTGGCGATCTTGGCGATGGGGTAGCCCGTGGCTTTGCTGGCAAGCGCGCTGCTGCGGCTCACGCGCGGGTTGATCTCGATGGCGTAGATGTGTTCGTGCTCATCAGGGCTTACCGCGAACTGCACGTTGCAGCCGCCCGCGAAGTCGCCGATGGCGCGCATCATCTTGATGGCCTCGGTGCGCATGCGCTGGTAGGTGCGATCGCTCAGGGTCATCGCAGGAGCTACAGTGATGCTGTCGCCGGTGTGGATGCCCATCGGATCGAAGTTCTCGATGCTGCAGATGATGGTGACGTTGTCGTCCTTGTCCCGCAGCAGCTCCAGCTCGTACTCCTTCCAGCCGAGCAGGGCCTTGTCGATCATCACCTCGTGGATCGGGCTGATCTGCAGGCCGTGCTTCAGCAGCTTGTCGAACTCGGCGGGATCCTTCACGAAGCTGGCGCCCGCACCACCGAGCGTGTAGCTGGCGCGGATCACCAGCGGGAAGCCGAATTCCTGCGCCACCTTCTTGCCTTCGAGGAAGCTGGTGACGGTCTTGCTGGGCGCCATGGGCACGCCGATGCGCTCCATCAGCAGGCGGAACTGCTCGCGGTTCTCGGTGATGTCGATGGCCTTGGTGTCCACGCCGATCATGCGCACGCCGTACTGTTCCCAGATGCCGAGCTTCTCGCACTCGATGGCGAGGTTGAGGGCGGTCTGTCCGCCCATGGTGGGCAGCACGGCGTCGATCTTGTGCTTCTTGAGGATCTCCTCGATGCTCTCGGTGGTGAGGGGCTTGAGGTAGACGTTGTCGGCCGTGACCGGGTCGGTCATGATGGTGGCCGGGTTGCTGTTGATCAGCGTGACCTCGATGCCTTCGTTGCGGAGGGAGCGGGCGGCCTGACTACCGCTGTAGTCGAACTCACAGGCCTGGCCGATGACGATGGGCCCGCTTCCGATGATGAGGACGGACTTGATGCTGGTGTCTCTTGGCATATCCGGTGGGTAACCGGAGCGCGAAAGTACCCAGCGGGGAATGGGGAAACCGGAGAATGTGGAAAATGAGGGGAGATCGTGGAGAAGATGCGCGAGGGTATGGCCGCAGAGGCGCTGAGACGCAGCGGAATATCACCCTGTTTCGAGCCCTCCTTGTAACCGTCAGCCGAAGGACATTGAAGCGTCGGGAGAAACGAAGGCCCTTACTTTGAAGCCATGATGGCCGGAAAGCTCCTGATCCTTGGCGCGCTGATCGTTCCAGCCCCGGTCCTTGCCCAGGACAGCCTGGCGACACGGGCTGCCGAGCTGCACGCGTTGCTGGACAGCGCCGCCACCTTGAACTGGGAGCAAGCATGGCCCGACGAGGGTCCTTCCATCAATACGCGCATCGAACGGAGCCTGGTGAGACTACTATCGACCCCCATGGCCGACAGCACGCTCGATCGGGTTACACGCCACGAGCATCTGGGCCGGACGCGATCGCCGGATGGGCTCCTGTGGGCCTTCCATTGGTTCGAGAACACCGGCGGCAGCTTCCACAGCTACGCCCATGTGTTCCACCTCCGAACCACTACCGGCCGCGGTGTCACCAAGGGCGATGACGATGGCTTTCAGGACGGTCGTGCGCCTTACTCCGAGATCCATCGGCTGCGCACCAGGAGCGGCGAACGGCTCTACCTCGCATTGGGCACCGTGCGCAGTTGCGGGAGTTGCTGCGCCGAGGTGGCCGTGGTCTTCCGCACCACCGGCGATTCGCTCGACCTTGAATACCCGGCCTTCGCAGTGAACGAGGAGCCGGCCTCCCCAGGCTACGGGCTCGACACCCGCTGTGGCGATGTGTTGCAGTGGAACTACAACGCCAGCTCACAACGCATCGAATACGTGTTCCGGCTCGACGACCTGTCACCGGTACCCATTTCGAACGAACAACCCGACGGCATCGTGCGCGGCTCGCTCCAGTTCGACGGCGAACGCTTCATCGAACACCGAGGCTCTGTGGAACCCGATAACTATCCGAAGCCTTGATCGTGGGGCACAGGGGCGGATCGGTCCACTCCGGACGAGTTGGGCCGCAGGGACGCAGAGGACGAAACGCAGGAAGACAATGACAAGGTGGAAGCACATCTTTACCATGGCATTCCGCATTCCGTGCGCCTCAGCGCCTCTGCGGCAAGAACATGACCTCCTCTTTCACCCACGGCCCCCTCTCCATCGCCCACCGGGTGAGCGGCACGGGGCCGGTGCATGTGCTGGCCTTCCACGGCTACGGCGGCTCGGTGCGCGACTTCGACCCGGCGGTGGCGGCCTGGGGGCACCGGGTGACGCTGCACGCCTTCGACCTGTGGTTCCACGGCGGCAGCCGCTTCCCGCCCGGGCGCACGGTGGACCACCCCCTGCGGCCCACCGAATGGCGGGACCTGATGCGGGCCTACCTGGACCAACACGGCATCCAGCGCGCCTGGAACGCCGGCTTCAGCCTGGGTGGCCGCATGGCCCTGAGCCTGCTGGAGCAGCTGCCCGAGCGCAGCAACGGCCTGTTGCTCTTCGCCCCGGACGGCCTGGTGCGCAACCCCTGGTATCGCGCCCTGAGCCGCTACCGGGTGGGCCGGCACCTCTACCATCGCTTCCTGCACCGCCCCGAGGGCTGGTTCCGCGTGGTGGACACCGTGCACCGCACCGGCCTCATCAGCACCAAGTTCCACCAGTTCCTCACCCAGCACACGGACAACCCCGCCAAGCGCCAGCTGGTGCACGACGTGTGGCTGAGCCTGCGGGGCATCGAGCCCGACCTGGGCATGGTGGTTCGGCACCTGCGGACACACGACCTGCACGCCCACCTGCACATGGGCCGATTCGACAAGGTGATCCGCCTGCCCTGGGGCCAGGCCTTCGCGCGGCGCGACCCTGCCCGCATCCACGTGCATGTACACGAGCGCGGCCACCTGGTGATGGCGCCTCCGGTGCTGGAACCCATCCCCCCCGGGCTCGGCTGGGCCTGAAACGGAAAAGGGGGCCGTAGCCCCCTCGTTCCTGAACCGGGGCAGGCCCGGTGTACGGCTTACTTCTTGCCCTTGGCCTCGTCGCTCACGGTGAGCTTCTTGCGGCCGGACTTGCGGCGGCTGGCCAGCACGGCACGGCCTGCGGCAGTGCTCATGCGCTTGCGGAACCCGTGCTTGTTGGCGCGCTTGCGTCGGCTGGGCTGGTACGTGCGTTTCATGGCTACGGGTCGTTCGTTGGGGGCGCAAAAATAGTCCTTCCGGCCGATCCGGCAAGCCCCCTACCGCGGACCGAAGCGCAGGCGGTCCAGACCGAAGGGGGCCACCACCCCCCCTTGCAGCTCCACCAGCAGGCGCCCATCGGCGTCCACCTCCAGCGGCCGGGCCTCGATCAGCGCGCCGTCCAGCTCCATGGGCAGCCAGCGGCCCCGCCCCCAGAGCGCGTCGCGGTAGTCGGCCTCCAGCCCCAGGCGGTGGCCCATGGCCTGCCGCCACCGCAGCTCCAGGCGGTCCAGCAGGCCGGTGAGCAGGGCCTCCTGGTCCACCATGTGCCCGAGCTCCAGCCGCACGCTGGTGGCCAGGGCCCCTTCTACATCGCCGTCGCTGTTCACGTTGAGGCCGATGCCCACCACGGAATGGCGCACCTGCGCCCCCTGCAGTTCGTTCTGGATGAGGATGCCCGCCACCTTGCGCGGGCCCACCAGCACGTCGTTGGGCCACTTGACCATCACATCGGGCACGCCGATGCGCTGCAGGGCATCCCGCACGGCCAGGGCGGCGAATTGCGCCAGCACGAACTGGTGCCCGGCATCGAGCCCATCGGGCCGAAGCACCACGCTGAAGGTGAGGTCGAGCCCGGGCTGGCTGCTCCAGGGACGCTCGCGCTGGCCCCGGCCAAAGGTCTGTTCGCGGGCCAGGATGACGGTGCCGTGCTGCACTTCCGTCAGGTGCAGCAGATCGGCAGCATGCTTGTTGGTGCTGTCGACGGTCGCCAGTTCGATGCGTGCCGACCCGATCATGGTCCCGCTGGGCAAGGCGCCTGCGGCCACGGCGGCGGCAGGGGAACTTGCTACCTTTGAACGACCAAGATACACCGGATGATAAAAGCGCAGGGCGCGGGGAACAGCGCCCGCTTGGTGGAGGCCGTGATCCAGGGCATCCAGGAGGTGAAGGGCAGGGACATCGTGCGCATCGATCTGCGGGGCATGCCGAACCGGGTGTGCGACCAGTTCGTTGTGTGCCACGGCGACTCGGACACGCAGGTGGAGGCCATCGCCGGCTCGGTGGAGAAATTCGCCCGCGAGAAGGTCGGCGAACGCCCCTGGCAGGTGGAGGGCCTCCGCAACGCCGAGTGGGTGCTGCTCGACTTCGTGGACGTGGTGGTGCACATCTTCCACCGCGCCAAGCGTGAACACTACGGCCTGGAGCACCTGTGGGCCGATGCCGCCAGCCAACGCTACGACAACGTGGCCTGACGAACCGACCGAACCGTGGAACAACCCAACACCGAACGCCCCCGGGGCGACAAGGACCGTCCCAAGCGCTCCTTCAACTTCTACTGGATCTACGGCATCATCATCGTGGTGATCCTGTCGATCAACCTCTTCACCATGAGCGGCGGCCTGGTGGAGATCGAACCCACCGAGTACAGCACCTTCGTGGCCGCCGGCGACGTGGACCGCGTGGTGGTGATCAATGACGAGGTGGCCCAGGTGTACATCAAGAAAGACCGGTTGGCCAACCCGCCCCACAAGGACCGCATCCGCGGCAACGTGATGAGCGGCAGCAACGTGGCCGGCCCGCACTACGCGTTCAACATCGGCAGCATCGACGCCTTCCAGGCCGAGCTCAAGAAGGACTACGACGCGCAGAAGGTGCGCTACAGCTTCAAGCACCAGGACAACTGGGGCCGCGAGATCCTGCAGTGGGTGCTCTTCGTGGGCATCATGATCGCCATCTGGATGTTCGTGATGCGCCGCATCGGCGGCGGCGCCGGCCCCGGCGGCCAGATCTTCAACATCGGCAAGAGCCGCGCCCAGCTCTTCGAGGGCGGCAAGAGCACCAACATCACCTTCAACGACGTGGCCGGCCTGGACGAGGCCAAGGAGGAGCTGCAGGAGATCGTGGACTTCCTGAAGAACCCCAAGAAGTACACCGACCTGGGCGCCAAGATCCCCAAGGGCGCGCTGCTGGTGGGCCCCCCGGGCACCGGCAAGACCCTGCTGGCCAAGGCCATCGCCGGCGAGGCCAACGTGCCCTTCTTCAGCCTCAGCGGCTCGGATTTCGTGGAGATGTTCGTGGGCGTGGGCGCCAGCCGCGTGCGCGACCTGTTCAAGCAGGCCAAGGAGAAGGCCCCCGCCATCATCTTCATCGATGAGATCGACGCCATCGGCCGCGCCCGCGGACGAAGCATCAGCATGGGCGCCAACGACGAGCGAGAGAACACCCTCAACCAGCTCCTCACCGAGATGGACGGCTTCGGCACCAACAGCGGGGTGATCCTCATCGGCGCCACCAACCGCGCCGACGTGCTCGACCGCGCCCTGCTGCGCCCCGGCCGCTTCGACCGCCAGATCTTCGTGGACATGCCCGACCTCAACGGGCGTATGGCCATCTTCAAGGTGCACCTCAAGCCCCTGAAGCTGGACACCACCGTGGACGTGGAGTTCCTGGCCAAACAGACCCCGGGCTTCAGCGGCGCCGACATCGCCAACATCTGCAACGAGGCCGCCCTCATCGCCGCCCGCAAGAAGAAGAAGACCATCGACCGCCAGGACTTCCTCGACGCCGTGGACCGCGTCATCGGCGGGCTGGAGAAGAAGAACAAGATCATCACCACCGACGAGAAGAAGGCCATCGCCTACCACGAGGCCGGCCACGCCACCGTGAGCTGGCTCGTGGAGCACGCATCGCCTCTGGTGAAGGTGACGATCGTGCCGCGTGGCCGTTCACTGGGCGCCGCCTGGTACCTGCCCGAGGAGCGCCACCTCACCACCACCGAACAGATGCTCGATGAGATCTGCGCGCCGCACTCGGCGGGCGCGCCGCCGAGGACGTGATGTACGGCAAGGTGAGCACCGGCGCGCTCAGCGATCTGGAGAAGGTGACGAAGCAGGCCTATGCCATGGTCACCATTTATGGCCTTAACGATCGCGTGGGCAACATCAGCTACTACGACAGCAGCGGACAGAGCGAGTACGGCTTCGGCAAGCCCTACAGCGAACGCACCGCCCAGGTGATCGACGAGGAGGTGAGCAAGATCGTGGAAGGCCAGTACCAACGGGCCAAGCGCATCCTCAACGAGAGCAAGGACAAGCTCACCGCCCTGGCGGGGCAGTTGCTGGACAAGGAGGTGATCTTCAAGGAGGACCTGGAGAAGATCTTCGGCCAGCGCCCCTTCGAGCGCCCCGCGCCCCCTGCCGCGAACGGCCACGGCAGCACCGTCCCCGCCGCGGAAGCCCCCTCCGATGCCCCCCCTGCCGCACACCAGCAGGCCTGACGGCCGGCCTCCCGTGTGGACCGTGGTCTTCGCCGCGGCCCTGCGCGCCGAGGCCGAACTGGTGCTCGGCCGACTCGAGGCCGAAGGCATCCCCGCCGTGCTGCTGGACCGGAGCCCCAGCGCCTATCCCCTGATGGGCGAGGTGTGCGTGCTGGTGGACCGCGACCGACTGCTCGAAGCCCTTCACCTGTTGCAGAGCCCCCCGCCGTGAACGAGGTGCTCGTGCGCAGCCTCACCGGGCTGGTCTACATCGGCCTCACCGTCGGCGCCGCCCTCGCCGGCCCCTTCACCACCCTCCTCCTCTTCCTGCCCGTGGCCGTGATCGCCGCCGGCGAACTGCACCGCCTCACCTGGCGCACGGACGACGCTCCGCCCCTGTTCTGGACCCAGGTGCTGGCCGGATGCCTCTTTCTGGTGGTCGCCGTGGCCCCCATCGCCACCGACTGGCGCGCCGGCTTCGTGCTGCTCACCGCCTTCCTGCTCGTGCTCCTCACCATGGGCCTCGCCCTCTTCCGCGGCGGGTCCGCCCCGGTGCAGGAGATCGCGGGCCAGGTGCTGGTACTGGTGTACGTGGCCCTGCCCTTCGGGCTGGTGCCCCTGGTGGTGGCCCGCGGCTGGGAACTGTTCCTGGGCTTCATGGTGCTGCTGTGGACCAGCGATACGGGCGCCTACGTCGTGGGGCGCCTCATCGGACGACACCCCCTCTTCCCGCGCGTATCTCCCAAAAAGACCATCGAGGGCCTCCTGGGCGGGGTGGCCTTCACCCTGCTGGCCGCCTGGATCATCGCCCGCTATTGGACCGCGCTGGACCTCACCGACTGGCTGGTGCTGGCCGTGGTGGTGACGATCACCGGCACCCTGGGCGACCTGCTGGAATCCGCCTTCAAACGTGCCGCCGGGGTGAAGGACTCCGGCACCCTGCTGCCCGGCCATGGCGGACTGCTTGACCGCTTCGACGGCTTCCTGCTCGCCATGCCCGCCACCTGGGTGTACCTGCAGGCCCTCGCCTGAGGGCGGAAAGGCCCCCCTCCTATCTTTGGCCGGCACGCTCCCATGGGCATCCACCGCGAAGGCACCGCCACCCTCCTGCTGGCCACCGCCGTCCTGTGCTTCGCCCTCTATGGGCTGATGCAGTGGACCTCCGCTCCGGCCGCGCTCCGCATCGCCCTCGCCGCGCCGCTGGTGGCCGTATTCCTCATCGTGCTCTGGTTCTTCCGCGTGCCACGGCGCACCGCCACCGTGGACGACGGCGCCATCGTGTCCCCCGCCGACGGTAAGGTGGTGGCCGTCGAGGAGGTGCATGAGCCCGAGCACTTCAACGACCGCCGCCTGCAGGTGAGCATCTTCATGAGCCCGCTGAACGTGCACGTGAACTGGTACCCCGTGGCCGGCACGGTGAGCTACGCGCGCTACCACCCGGGTAAATACCTGGTGGCCTGGCACCCGAAGAGCAGCACCGAGAACGAGCGCAGCACCGTGGTGGTGCGCCACGCGCGCCATGGCGAGGTGCTCTTCCGCCAGATCGCGGGAGCGCTCGCCCGCCGCATCTGCACCTATAGTACCGCCGGCGCGGACGCCGCCCAAGGCCGTGAGTTCGGCTTCATCAAGTTCGGCTCACGCGTGGACCTCTTCCTGCCGCTGGGCTCGAAGGTGCAGGTGGCCTTGGGCGACACCGTGCAGGGCTCCACCACCGTGATCGCCCGCTTCCCCAACGCCTGACCATGCGCTCCCATTCCCTGCTCGTACCGATCCTGTCCGCGACCCTGCTGGCCGCCTGCGGCGATGATGGTCCCGGGCCCGAAGAGCAGGCCCCCGGCACCATGGAACAGCCCGCACAGCCCGCCACGCCAGCGCTCACCCCGCTGCCTGAAGGCGCTTTGCATGTGGACGGAGTGTACCGCGCCAAGCTGGGCGGCGTGGGCTATGTGATGCGCTTCTTCCCGGAGGGCTATGTGATGAACACCGCCGGCATGGCCAAGGATGCGGACGGGTTGAAGAACCTGCTGGTGCCCTCCACCCCCGTCGACGGCAACAGCGCCGTGCACCGGTCGGCGGTGCGGATCAATGGGGACAGCGTGCTGTTCACCACCCACAGCATGAAGGGCGAGATCGACTACCAGGGCCTGCGCCTCGGCACGGACTCGATCCGCTTCCGCAAGTACAGCCACATCAACGGCCGCGACGTCACGGTCACCTACTTCTTCGAGCCCGACGCGCTACCCGCGCAGTAGGCGGTGCAGTTCGGCGAAGTGGGCGAAGCGGTAGGTGGCCTCCGCGTCCGGCTCGGTCCCAGGCTCACCGATGAAGTGCGCCTGATCGAGGCCCGCACCCCGCGCACCGCCCATGTCGTTCCGCGCATCATCGCCCACCATAAGGCTCTCCTCCGCCACGGCCCCGGCCAGGTCGAGCGCCCGGCGGAAGATGCGCGGGTCCGGCTTCGCCGCTCCGGCCTGCTCGCTGGTGAGCACCACGTCGAAATGCCCCGCGATGCCGCTGCTCGCCAGCTTGACCCCCTGCACCTCCTGGAATCCGTTGGTGATGATGTGCAGGGCATGGTCCGTCGCCAGGTCCTCCAATAACGCGCGGACGCCGGCGTGCAACGCGGGTTTCCGCGGACATCGGTCCAGGTAGTCGGTGGCCAGCCGGTGCGCGAGCCGCTCATCGCGCACACCGAACCGGCCGAGGGTGTTGCGGAAGCGCAGCACGCGCAGCACCTCCTTGGGGATGCGCCCCTGCTCGTAGCGGCGCCATAGGCCCGCGTTCACTTCCTCGTAGGCGTCGATGAGCTCGTCGGCCGTGTCGATGCCGCGGTCCGCCAGCTCGAGCTCGGCATGCAGTTCCCGCAAGGTGGCCCGCGAGTTCGTGCGGAAGTCCCACACCGTGTGGTCCAGGTCGAAGAAGATGTGGCGGTAGCGCTTCACGGCAGGGCCTGGGTGATGCCTCCTACCACCCCGGTGAGCGCAGCGGACACGCCGAGGGCCTGCACCACCACGGAGATCAGCAGGGCCGGGACCATGCGGCGGTCGTGGTGGAAGAAGCGCGCGGCCAGGATGCTGCCCACCGGGATGGTGAGCACCAGCGGTGTGAGCGCGGCCACGCCCAGGAAACCGCTGACGTGCTTCACGCGGATGATCCAGCGGTTGCGCCGCGTGAAGATGCGCCGCAGCGCGGCCCCGCGCGCTCGGGCCCTTGCGCGCCCCTTGAGCCAGCGTTCGCGCGACCACTCGGTGAGGCGTTCGCTGAGGCGGTAGAACACCAGCACACCGAGGCAACCGCCGACCGCGGTCCAGAGGAAGGTCTCCAGGAAGCTGAAGCCCAAGCCTGCGCCGAACCCGGCCGCCACCACCATCTTCAGCATGCCCCAGGCCACGATGATCACTATCTGAACCGCCTGGTCCACGATCTACAGCTTGCGGCCGTACGCCAGGTCGCCCGCATCGCCCAGTCCGGGCACGATATAGGCCTGTGCGGTCATCTCCTCATCGATGGCACCGATCCAGATGCGTGTGCCCGAGGGCAGGTGCTTGCGGATGTACTCCACCCCTTCGCTGCTCGCGATCACGGACACCACGTGAAGGGCCTTCGGGCGGCCCAGGCGCAACAGGGCCTTGTACACCAGCAGCATGCTCTGGCCGGTGGCCAGCATGGGATCGCACAGCACCAGCACACGGTCGTCCAGGGTGGGGCTGCTGAGGTACTCCACCTCGATGTCGAAGCCCTCCTCGCCCTTGCGGTGCTTGCGGTAGGCGCTGATGAAGGCGTTGTCCGCCCGGTCGAAGACCGACAGCATGCCCTGATGCAGCGGAAGGCCGGCCCGCAGGATGGTGGCCAGCACGGGCTGCTCCCGCAGCACCGGCACACGCGCCTGGCCCAGCGGCGTGGTCACATCGCGCTCCTCGTAGTCCAGGGTGCGGCTCAGTTCGTAGGCGAACACCATGCCCAGGCGCTCGAGGTTGTGGCGGAAGCGCATCGGATCGCGCTGCACCTCGACGTCCCGCATCTCCGCGAGGTACTGGTTCACCACCGTGCGCTCCTTGCCCAGTTCAACGATCATGCCTGTTCAGGTTGGCCTCGCAGGCTGACGGGGAAGCGCCGCAGCAAGGCGTGTAAATATAGCGTGGTCACCGCGCCGAAGCCCGCGTAGAACCGGGCCAGCGCCGGGTCGCTGCTGCCCGCCAGATCGAGCCAGCGCGCACGTCCGGCGCGCATCTCCAGCACGCGGTCGATCAGCAGGTGCATGGCGTTCAATGTGCGGGCTTCGGGCAGCGCAAGGCCCTTGAGGAAGATGGTGCGGTCGCCGTGGTGCACGAAGCATCCGGCCGCCACAGGACGCCCCGCATGAAGCACCGCCATGCAGCCGCCTTCGCCACGCTGGTCCACCAGCCGCAGCAAGCGCTGCAGCGAGGCCTGTTGCCGCAAGCTCACCTTCCATCCCGGCCATTGGGGCGCCGTGGTCAGAAAGTGCAGGAACGCCTCCGGCCGCATGGCCGTATCGAGCTCCAGGCCGGCCGTCTCCGCGCGCCGCAGGCTGCGGAGGTGATTGTTGCCATACCCCTGGCGGATGGCCGCGATGGGTCGGTCCAACGGCACCCACTGGTCCTGCCGCGTGGTGAATCGCCAACCAGGACCCGCGCCTTCCACGGCCGTGTTCGTGAGGTAGATGTCCGCCAGTCGGAAGCGCATCGGCAGGGCCCTGAGGAACTCGCCGTTCCGAACGGCATCCTGGGTCGGGGCGAACACCCCCAGCTGCTGCAGCGGGAACGGTTGGTACAGGTAGGGAATGCCCCATTTGCGATGATGGGTCAGCGGCATCAGTGCACCGCGCTCCTCATCCCAGAGGGCCTCCCAGCCGGGGCATGCCGCATCGAGGACGGCGCTGCGGGCGTACCACACCGGGCCCTCGCACCGGTCCAGCAGCGCGTCCCACGAGGCCTTGTCGATCCGGCCGTGCCGCAGGTGCGTGATCATGGCCTGGCGTGCTTCACCACGTGATCGAACACCGCGGGCCATCGTGCGAACTCCCGGTGCCCGCTCAGGTAACGATCGTGCCACACGCTCACGAAGGTGCCCTGCACCGCGCGCACCTCGTCGCTCATCGTCCGCATGGCGGCGGTCACACCGTCCGGATCAAGACCGCTCCGCTCGATGAGCGCACTGTCCATCGCCGCAAAGGGCCACAGCATCAGCGAGGTGGGCCGATCCCTCTCCAGATCGTACCAGGGGAACGGTGTGCAGGTGGCCGCCCGGAAACCGGTGCGGTCCGAGAAGCCGAGGCTGTGCTCCTCGATGAATCCCGCAGCCGCCAGGCGACGCAAGGTGTCGGGCAGGCGCCAGCGCAGGAAGTGCTGCCGGCTGAGCAGCGTGCGCGGCTGCAGACGCCGTTCATACATGGAGACCTCGGCCTCCAGCCGACCGGGGTCGGTGCTGGATGCGTACGAGGGATGCAGCCCGATCCGCAGGCCGGTGTCGTGCCGCAGGAACCGATGGAGGCCGGCAGGCCAGCGGTCCGGCTCCACGGCATGGTCATGCGGGCCGTCGCTGCGCAGCAACAGGAACAGGATCGCACCGCTCGTGTCCCGCGCATGCCGCTCCACCCGGTCGAGGCCGCTCAGGTACGGGTCGCGCAGAAGGCCGGTGCGCACCATCCACCGCTCCAGCATGGCCCCCGGTCGGAAGAGCGCGAGGTCCTTCAGCGTGGCGCCCAGCGCTCGCGTCCACGGACGGCCGGCATAGCGCAGCATGTTGTCCACATCCACGGTGAGGATGTGGCGGTAGGTGCGGGTGAGCTCCAGCACAGGCCAGCGCTCCCGCAGGCGATCGCCGAGCTCCAGCAACCAACGATCGATCCAGGGCCTGTCAGCCAGGCCGCTCCGCACGGTGAACAGCGCCTCGGAAGGGATGCGGTCATGCGCATCGCGCGCCGCGCACCGCTGTTCATCCACCAGCGCGAGCAGAAAGAACGCGGCGGCGAACAGGTCGAACGACGCGCCGACCGGGAACAGGACCGGCATGTCATTCACCATGCCCGTGGGCGGGTCGTGTGAAGGCAGCTGGGCCAGCGCGCCGGACCAGGGGACATGGAGGGCGCCGTCGATCGGCACTGTCCCATAGCTCAGACGGGGTCCCGCCGCATCGCGGAACGCGGCCACATCGTTGGTGAGGCGCACCGGCACCCCCAGCAACCGCCCGATCGTGTGTTCCACGATCCAATGGGCGCGCGTCGATGGATGCTCCAGGTGGACGAGCAGCATGGGCGAAGGGCGACGGGCGGGTTCAGCAGAACGTGCGACCGTCGGCACAAAGTAGGGCGTCGGCCAGGTACTTGGTGGCCCAGTTCGGGCAGGCGAACTTCTCGTAGCGGCCCCAGAGCGGATGCGAGCCGGTGAGCGCGCCGCGGCCATCGGGCGGCCCTTCGGCGGTGCATGCCTGCAGGGCCACCAGCAGCCCGCGCATCCGTGCGGCGGCATGAGCGTAAGCGCTGTCCATGCCCGCGCGCGCAAGCCGCTGCCAGGCCACGGCGAGCTGGGCACCACCGGTGGTGATCAAGGCTTCGCTCCCGTTCCACGAACGGTCGTATCGACCACGAAGGACGCCGTGTTGCAGGAAGCGATCGCGCAGGGGCCGCGCCGCGGCCTCGGCCATCTCCGTCCATTGCGGGTCGGCCAGCAGATCGCCGCATTCGGCAAGGCCGTCGATCGTGTAGGCCAGGGTATGGATGATGGGCCGGTCGTTGTGCTTCACCGTGTTGTCCGCCTCGGTGAACCAGCCGTTCGCGGTCTGCCGTCCCTCCACCCAGGCCAGGTTGCGCACGGCCGCCTCCTTCAGCCCCGGCTCACCGGTGGCGCGATGCAGCAGCAGCAACGGGGCATCCACATAGGTGTCGTACACGCGCGCAGCGCCCATGAAGTTATGCCGCGACCAGCAGCCGTCCGCCTCCTGCACGCTGACGATCCAGGCGCCCGCGCGCACGGCCGCGTCCAGGTAGCGCTGTTCCCCGGTGTGCGCGTGCATGGCCAGCATGCCGCGGATCACCTGCGCGGTGTTGAACACCACCGACGGCCGGTGCTCACCGACGCGACCACCCTGCCATCCACCGTCCGGACGCTGCAAAGCGAGCAGGGTATCGGCCGCGCGCACGGCGCGACCGGCAAGGTCCGGTCGTTGCAGCCGATCGCCCGCGGCCAAAAGCGTGGGGATCAGGTAACCCGTGGTCTCCGGGTAGGTGGGTCCCCAGCCATGCACCAGGTGCAGGCTCCCCATGCCGCCGTCGCCACTGTGGTCCTGCGCGCGTCCCACCCAGTCCATCGCGGTGTTCAGCGCATGGCCCACCTGCTCCGCGGAAGGGGCTTCGGCCACGGGCCGCGGACGGGCGTGCGCGCGGATCAGCCTTCGGCCGTCAGCGTGCGCCAGCAGGTGCGTCCAGCACTGAAGGTAGTCGGCAAGGCTTCGAAGCATGGTTCAGCGCTCGCCAAGCAGGATGGAACAGATCCGGCCCGCCGTGTCCCCATCCCCGTACAGGCCGGCCGGTTCGGCAAGCTCTTGCCCGAGGCCCGCCTTCGCCGCAGCGGCGATGCGCCCGGGGTCCGCGTCAGCCAGCACCACCCTTCCGGAGGCCACGAGCTCCACCCATTCGGTGCGGTCGCGGAGCACCACGCAAGGGCGTCGCAGGATGGCAGCCTCTTTCTGCAGCCCTCCGGAATCGGTGAGCACAACGGCCGCGTTCCGGGTGAGCGCCAGCATGTCCAAGGGGCCCTGTGGAGGCACCACGCGCAGTTCCGGGCTCCTGTTCAACCGCTCACGGACCACGGCGTGCGAGGAGCTGTCGAGCAGATGCCGCACACGCGGATGCAGGGGAAGCACCACGGGCAACCCGGTGTCCAGGGCGGCCTGGTGCAGCCCCGCGATGATGCCGGAGAGGCGGTCGGCATCGTCGCTGTTCGCGGCACGGTGCACCGTGGCCAGCAGGTAGCCGCCCGGACCGAGGTCCAGGGTGCGTAGAGCTTGCGACCGCGCTTCGGCCAGCGGCAGTGTACCCAGCACGTGATCGCACAGGATGTCGCCCACCAGGCGCACCACCGGTGCATCGGGTCCGTGGGCCGGACCCGGCGAATCGCGGATGCCCTCTGCGCCCAGGTTCGTCATCGAGGCCTCGGTGGGGCAGAACAGCCAGGTGGAAAGCCGGTCGGCCACGATCCTGTTGAGCTCCTCCGGCATGCTGCGGTCGTGCGCCCGCAGGCCCGCCTCGACGTGGGCCACGGGCACGGCGCACTGGGCCCCGGCCAACGCTCCTGCCAACGTGCTCGTGGTATCGCCGAACACCAGCACGAGGTCAGGGCGACGCTTAGCGATGGCGTCGGCGATGCCCTCCACCATGCGCGCGGTCTGCAAAGGGATGGATGCCGCGCCCACGCCGAGGGTAACGTCCGGGGCGGGCAGCCCGAGCACCTGGAAGAACACGTCGGATAGCGCGGGATCGTAGTGCTGGCCGGTGTGCAGGATGCCCTGACGGAGCCGGCCGTGGTACCGTTCGGCGATGCAGCGCGCCAGCACCGCCGCCTTCACCAGTTGAGGCCTTGCCCCCACCACGGTCAGGATCTCGAGCGGTGCGGCCATGGTCAGAGCGAACCGTTGTCGGCGAAGCTGTAGTAGCCCGTGGAAGTGATGATGAGGTGGTCGTGCACGGCGATGTCCAGCAACCGCCCGCCATCAACGAGCTTGCGGGTGAGGCGGACGTCCTCTTCGCTGGGGATGGCGCGCCCGCTCGGGTGGTTGTGGGCGAGCACCACACCTGCGGCCCGACGGTCGATCGCCTCCCGGAAAATGACCTTCGGGTCGGCCACCGTACCGTGCATCCCGCCCTGGCTCACGCGCACCTTGCCGGTGACGGCGTTGCCCCGATCGAGCAGGATCAGCCAGAACTCCTCGTGCATGAGGTCCGCCATCAGGGGGTGCAGCAGCTCGAACGCCACGGCGCTGGTGGTGATGCGCACCCGTTGCTCGGGGCTGGCATCGCGCCGTCTGCGTCCCAGTTCCAGGGCGGCCGCGATGCCGATGGCCTTGGCCTGCCCAAGCCCCTTGACCTGCACGAGCTGGGCCACGCTCAAGCGGCCGAGCTTGCCCAGGTCGTTGCCGGCCATGACCAGCACCTGCCGGGCCAGGTCGAGCGCACTGGCCTGTACGGTGCCCGACCGGATGAGGATGGCCAGCAGTTCGGCATCGCTCAGCGCGCCGGCACCCTGGCTCAGGAGCCGCTCACGCGGCCGGTCGTCGCTGGCCCATTCACGGATCGTGAGCCGGCCCGGGGAGGAGCTCTGCTGGTCGGCCATGGGTCAAAAAAAAGCAAAGGTCCCCGTTCGGAGGACCTTCACCGGTGCGACGGTGACCGCGCGGGTCACTTCAGTTTGCTCACATGCGTGGCCAGGGAGGACTTCAGGTTGGCCGCCTTGTTCTTGTGGATGACGCTGCGCTTGGCCAGCTTGTCAAGCATCGCGCTCACTTCCGGGAGAAGGGCCGTGGCGGCCTTCTTGTCGGTGGTGCTGCGCAGCGCCCGCACGGCATTGCGCGTGGTCTTGTGCTGGTAGCGGTTGCGCTCGTTGCGGGTCTCGGTCTGACGCACCCGCTTGAGGGCCGACTTATGGTTCGCCATGGCTGTTCAGGCTCTGAAAAGGACGGCAAATATAGTGCTTTCCACCGGTTCCACAAGCCCGCTCCCGCCTCAGTAGGCGTTGGGGTCCTTTCCGAGCATGTTCGTCACGGTCTTCACCACGATCCGCACGTCCAGCCAGAAACTCCAGTTCTCCAGGTACCACACGTCCAGTTCGATGCGGCGCTCCATCAGCTCCGGCGTGCGGGTCTCCCCACGGAGACCGTTCACCTGCGCCCAACCCGTGATGCCCGGGCGCACGAAATGGCGCACCATGTACTTGTCGATGATGTCCCTGTACTGGTCGTTCAGCCGCAGGGGGTGCGGGCGGGGGCCCACCACGCTCATCTGCCCCATCAGCACATTGAAGAACTGGGGCATCTCGTCCAGATTGCTCTTGCGCAGAAAGGCCCCCACGCGGGTCACGCGTGGATCGTTCTTGGTGGCCTGCTTGGTGTCCGCTTCGGCGTTCACGCGCATGGACCGGAACTTCCAGCAGGCGAACTCCTTGTTGTCGCGACCAAGGCGCTGCTGCCGGAAGAACACCGGACCCGGGGACGAAAGCTTCACCAATAGAGCCAGGATGGGGAAAAGCCAGCTGAAGACCAGCAGGATCACCAGGGCGGAGAAGACGATGTCGAAGGTGCGTTTCCAAGCCCGGTTCGCCCGATGGTCCAGCGGCTCGCGCCGAAGCTTGCTCACGGGCACCGACCCGTGGAATTCCAGGTCCGTGGTCTTCACCACCGGGATGAAGCTGTCCACGCTAGGGATCACCCGGAACCGGATGGTGTTGCGCTCACAGAACTCCATGAGGTCCGTGATATCCGCCCGGCGCGTGCCCGGAAGGGCGCAGTACACGATGTCGATGCGGTTCTGGACCGCGAAGGCCTTGGCGGCCTCCACATCACCCAGGCGATGTGCGCCCAAGGGACCCCGCACCTCCTGGTCATTGAACAGGCCGCGGAACCGGTAGCCGCGCACGGTCTGGTCCTGACAGTACTGGAAGATCTCTTCGGCCGCAGGACCCTCGCCCACGATGATGAGGTCCTTCACCGAGGTGAGCGGCTCCAGGGTGAGCACCTTGCTCAGCCCTGATCCCACCTGTTGAAGGGACAACCGCTTGGATCGGAGCAAGGCCGCCAGGTCGCCCATGCCTTCGGGGCGGGCGGTCAGTTTGCCGGGGTCGTTCGCTTCCATGCGCAGGGGCGGGATACCGTCACTCATTGATGGGGGTCACCTGGTCGCTTCCTGGCCGGTCGTAAGGGGAGGTCAAAACTAGACCAGCCACCATCCCCTGTCAAGTTTTGTCGAAGAAATCCTTTGATTCGTCGAAAGCAGTCGCTTCCAGGCAGCGTTGGATGTCGGAACGACGCTCATCCGATGAGCCCCGTTGCTTCCGCCAGCGGAGCGATGCGCCCGGTGCGCTGTCCGAGCATCCGCTGCCAGCCGGCCTTCATCGCGAGGACGAGGAACAGGGTGTTGGTCACCAGGTATCGTTTCCACAGGCGACCGGGCTCGAGCGCCAGCCTGTAGAGCCATTCGAGCGAGAGGTCGCGCATCCACTTCGGCGCCCGCGTGTCCACACCGGCATAGAGGAGGAACGCGCCTCCAAGCCCCAGCATCACCGCGTTCACCGAAGGGCGCATGGCGGCCATCCACCGTTCCTGCTTGGGACAGCCCAGCGATACCATCACGATGTGCGCCCCGCTGGCATTGATCCGGTCCGCATCGGCCTTCATCTCCGCATCGCTCAACGCCCGGAACGGCGGGGCGTGCATGCCGGCGATGCGCAAGGCGGGCAGTTCGCGCCCGGCCCGTTCGCGGATCCTCTTCAACACCTCTTCGCGCCCCCCATAAAGATAGACCGAGAGCCCTTGCTCCGCCGCCCTGTCCAGCAGGGCCGGCATCAGGTCGTTGCCCGCCACTCGGTCCTGCCGCTCACCGCCGATCCATTGCAGGCAGCGCAGCAGGGGCATGCCATCGGCCGTGGCCAGGTCGGCGCTGTTCACCACCGCCGCGAACGCGGGATCGCGGGCCGCCTCCACCGCCATGTGCGCGTTCACACAGCAGACATACGAAGAGCGATGCGCGGCACCGAGCGCCGCGATCATCCGCACATGGTCGTCGAAGCTCCCCAGGGTGATGCCCGCGCCGACCACCTCCCGCTTGGGCAGAGCGCCCGGACTGATCAGGAGCCGCTCAGCCATGGCCCACCACGTTGCGGACCGGATGCGCGATGCGCTCACTGCCGTCGTCGTACCACGCCACCATCGCCTTCACACCCTCCTCCACACTGAACGGCGCGGGGCCGAGCGCCTCGATCGTGCGGTCCATGGGCGTGATGTAGTCACTGGTCATCGACCGGAAGCGGCCGCTGGTGATCGGGAACGGCAACCCCACCCCCTTGAGCACGTCACCGGTGACCGCCAGGGTGCGCACGGCCCACGTGGGGATGTACCGCACGGGACGGCCGGTGAGCGCCTTGGACACCGCCTCCACCCACGTGCGCAGGTCGAAGGGCGGGTCGCCCACATAGAACACACGGCCGTTCATCCGTTCCGCCGGCAGCCGAAGGATGCGGTCGATCTGCCATACCACGTTGCCTACATAGCCGTACGACCGGATCACCTTGCGCCTTGAAGGATGGAAGTAGAGACCCTTCCGCATCACCTTGAACATCACATCGCGGTAGCGCAGGCTCCACGGGCCCCAGATGGTGGTGGGCCGGATGATGGTCCAGGTGCAGGACAGCCGCGCCTCGCGCGTGACCATCTCGGTGAGCCGCTTGGACTCACCATATAGAGTGTACGGCTTGAAATCCAGGTCGTCCTTGGGCTGGTGGCCCGCCTCGCAGACGAACTGCGTGCTGGTGACGATGATGCGCTCCACCGATGGGCAGGCCTTCACCGCGTTCAGCACGCGGCGGGTGCCTTCGTGGTTCTGCACGTAGGCGTTCAGGTCCCGTTGCTCATCGGTATCGGTGCGTGCCGCCAGATGGACCACGTGTGTGGGTCTGAACGTGGCCAGTGCATCGGCGAGCGCCTGTTCATCCATGATGTCGAGCTCCCGCCAGGTCGGCCGCTGCCCTGGGTCCAGTGGTGGGTTCCAGTCCACATTGAGCACCTCCTCCCCCGCATCGAGCAGGAGCTTCACGAGGTTGGTGCCGATGAAGCCGGACCCGCCGGTGACAAGGACTCGCATGGTCGTTCGCACTAGGGACGCAGGCTGAGGAAGGCCTCCTCCATGCGCCGATGGAACCGTTCTAACGTGAATCGCTGTTCAAAGATGCGCCGGCCCGCCTCGCCCATCGTACGACGCAGGTCCGGATCGGCCGACAGCCGGGCCACGCGGTCGGCCACTGCACCGGGGTCCTCCACCGGCACCAGGAAGCCGTTGACACCCTCCTCCACCACCGACGGGATGCCACGCCAGCGAGTGCTCACCACAGGCTTCGCGAACTGCATGGCCTCGGTGAGCACCAATCCGAAGCTCTCCGCCTCGAAGTGCGAGGGGAAACAGAAGATATCGCAACCGGCGAAGTGAGCGAGCTTCTCCGCATCACGCTTCACACCGAGGAACCGTACCCGGTCCGCAAGCCTGTGCAGTGCTACGAAGCGTTCGCATTGCTCCCGGAAGGTCGCATCACCCCACTTGCCCATCAGCTCCAACCGCGCGTTCACCCCCTGGCCACGGAGCAACCTGAAAGCCTCCAGCAGCACCGTCACTCCCTTGCTGGGGATCAGCACCCCGGTGAAGAGCACCACGAGCGGCTCGCCCGGTGCCGCCGTCCGCTCGGCCACCGTGCCGCGCCCGTCCGGCACACCATTGGGCACGACGATCGACCGCCGCGCGCCCAACGCCGCCCCGTCATCGGGGTTCTGCTCCGCCGTGCGGATGGCCAGGTCAGGACGTCCGTAGGCGATGCGGAACAAGGGGCGCAGTGCCCGGGGTAGTTGCGGGGCGAAACCGGATACCCCACTGGCGTGGAAGTGGAACACCGTGAGACGGAACATCCAACGCACAGCGCAAAGCAGGACCAGGTCGCGCAGGACGGGCACCTTGTTGGGTCCGCTGGGCGGATAGTACAGCGCCGGGGTGCGATGCACGATCCGGGCGCGCCACACGGCCAGCACGGTGGTGAAGAGCACCCACAGTTTGCGCGGCTGGAAACGGCCCACGCTTTCCATGTCCTCCGAGAAGGCCATGCGCACGTGATGGAGCACCACCCCCTCGTACCGCCCCTCAAGCATGGCCTGGATCATCACCGCCTGGCCTCCGAACGGTGGCGGGGTCTGGCCCACGACAAGCACATGCAGGGGTCGTCCGGTCATCGGCGGCCAAAGGTATCCGCCCCGGGCGGCCATCGTAAGGCGTTCATCGGCGCTGCATCGGGATCCGTCGAAAGAACCCAACCGGCGCCCCTTCCCCGGGGTTGAAGGGCACGAACGACCGATCATGCGCAACAGAACCCTACACCTCGTTCTCCCTGTGCTGCTGCTGCTGGCCCTCAAGCTTCCAGCGGCCACCTACCACGTATCGCCCGGTGGGAATGACACCAACAGCGGAACGAGCCCGGCCCAGGCCTGGCAGACCATCGCCCGCGTGAACCAGATCGCCGGCCAACTGCAGCCCGGCGACCAGGTGCTCTTCCAACGCGGGGGCGTGTTCCGGGGCAAACTGACGGTCTCGGCCAGCGGCACGGCCGGCAACCGCATCACCATCGGCGCCTATGGCACCGGGGCCGATCCCGTGATCAGCGGCAGCGTGCCGGTGACCGGGTGGACGGTGCACAGCGGCCAGATCTGGCGTGCACCCTTCAGCCAGGCCATGAAGCAGCTGTTCGTGAACGGAGCACTGCAGACCCTGGCACGCTACCCGAACAGTGGCTGGCTACGCAACGATCTGGGAACCGCCACCACCACGCAGGACGCCGCGCTCACCCAACCGGCCGGGTACTGGACCGGCGCCACGATGGTGATGCGCACCACCAACTGGAGCTACGACACCGCGCGCGTGACAGCGCACTCGGGGACCACGCTCACCCACACGAGCACGGGCAACAACATCGGCGACGACCACTGGGGGTATTTCCTGCGCAACAAGCTCAGCGAGCTCGATGCGCCCGGGGAATGGTTCCACGATGTGGTCAACGGACAGCTATACCTGTGGTGCCCCGGCAACGCCGACCCGAACACCCAGCTGGTGGAGGTGAGCGTCACCGACCATGGCATCTCCATAAGCTGGCAGCGCCACCACATCCTCGTGGAGCACATCGCCTTCCGCCACCAGACCGGCGCCAGCCTGCGCCTGAGCGGCACCACCCAGCTGGAGGCCGACCACTGCAGCTTCAGCGACACGTACCAGGCCATCCTGAGCACCGGCGGCGACCAGGACTTCCACCACCTGAACGTGCAGCGCACCTACGCCACCGGGGTGTACCTGATGGACGACAACAGCTCGGTGACGCAGTGCGTGTTCGAGGACGTGGCCCTGCAGCCCGGACTGGGCGAGAACAACTGGGGCTACTTCGGCCTGCGGCTCACGGGCCAGGGCATGGTAGTGACGGACAACCGCTTCGACAACATCGGCTACGTGGGCATGGTGGTGGAGCGCAACGCGCTGGTGGAACGCAACGTGGTGCGCCACGCCCTGGCGATCCTCAACGACGGCGGCGGCATCGCGTTCGACAACGCCGATGGGATGATCATCCGCGACAACATCGTGATGGACATCACCGGGAACCTCGAGAGCTCGGCCCCGAACTTCAGCAACTACGAGCCCATCTGCCATGGCATCTACTTCGGGAACATCAGCATCAAGAACACCCTGGTGCAGCACAACACCGTGGCCAACTGCCTCGGCAGCGGCATCCATGTGGACCACACCATGGTGAGCACGGGCAACCAGATCAAGGACAACATCCTGTTCAACAACACGGTGCAGCTGTCCATCTCCGACTTCAGCAACTCCAACGGCCCCGGTGCAACGGCACCCTACCACATGCCGGCCTTCAACGACGTGTACAGCGGTAACGTGATGTACGCGCTGGCCGAGGACCAGCTCTGCATGCGGCAGTACCACGTGTACTCGGCCAACTGGGTGGACTACGGCACCTTCAACAACAACTACTACTTCAACCCCTACAACGACCGCAGCATCCTGCAGTTCAACACCTTCGCCGGGGTGATGAAGTACTTCAGCCTGGAGCGCTGGCAGGCCGAGCGGGGCGAGGACGCGAACTCGCTGCGCAGCCCCAAGACGATGAGCGCCTTCGCGGTGGCCGATGTGCTGAGCGCGAACCTGGTGCCCAACGGCAACTTCGCCTACGACGTGAACGGATGGAGCGGCTGGCCCAGTCAGGGGCAGACCACGCACGACTATGGCCAGCTGGACAACGGCGCCCTCAAGGTGCACTTCGCGAACAACAACACCTACAACGAGTTCACCCTGAAGCACAACCAGCTCGCCAATGTGCAGAGCGGCCAGTGGTACCGGTTCCGCTTCAGCATCCAGAGCACCATGCAGGGCGAGGTGAAGGCCGGCTTCAAGGGGCTGACGCAGCAGACCGGGCCGCAGATGGTGGCGAGCCGCTTCATTCCCTTCAGCCCGGTGCGTCGCGACGTGACCATGTTCTTCCAAAGCGACCTCACCGACCAGGGCAACTGCACCTTCACCAACCACTACACCGAGAGCACCTACTGGCTGGACAATGTGGAGCTGCATCGTGTGGACGTGACGCCGCTGGACCCGCTGGACCGTCAGCAACTGTTGGTGAACGACCAGCCCACCGCGCAGACCTTCAGCCTCGACGGCTGCTGGAGCGATGTCCAGGGCAACCTGCACAGCGGTTCCATCACGGTGCAGGCCTATCGCTCGATCGTCCTAGTGCGCGAGGAGGACATCCTCTGCGGGTTGAGCACCGGGATCGCCCCGGATGAGCAGATGGGGGCCGATCGGCCGATGGCGTTCCCGAACCCCGTGGAGGCCGGTGGTCTGCTCCACCTCACCGGAACGGGCTCCGCCGACCTCCGGCTCATGGACCTGAGCGGCCGCATGGTCTGGCAGGACCGTGTGAACACCACCTCGCCCCTGCCCGTGCCCTCCACCGTGCGCCCAGGCACATACGTCCTGAGCGTGGACGACGGAAGCACCCGGACCGAACAGAAGCTCATGGTGCGCTAGCGCCATCAACGGCATCCCCGCCATACACCAAGCCCGGCCCCTGGTCCATTGCACCGGGGGTCGGGCGTTCAGGCGGGACGGCGGCGCTGCAGGATGCGCGCCGGATTGCCCACGGCGATGTGCCCGGCGGGGACGTCCTTCACCACCACGGCCCCGGCCCCGATCGCCGCATCATCACCCACGGTGATGGGTCCGATGATGACGGCGTTCGCACCGATGTCCACGCGGTCCCCGAAGCGCGGGCTGGCACTGTAGGTGCCGTCAGGGAGGCGCTTGTTGCCGATGGTCGTGCTGTTGCGCACCGTGCAACCCGCACCGAACACCGTGTGGTCGTTCACCACCAGCGCCTGGCCGTGATCGATGCGGAACCCCGGGCCGATGCGCGTCTTCCAGGGCAGCTCGATGCATAGCACCCACTCGACCAGGAGCCTGTAGAGCAGGAAGTACGGGAGGAACAGGAGGAAGGTGACCGTGCTCTGCCGCAGCAGGTGCGCCGTGCGGAACATCAGCATCACCAGTTGCCCTTTCGGATTACCCCGGTTGGCCGCCCGATCCTGGGCGATGTTCCACATGCTGGCCATGGCGTGCTCAACGACGCCCGCCAAGGTACTGGTTGAGCTTCAGCTTCAGCACTTGGGGGATGTACAGCGTGGTGCGCACCAGCTGGCCGGTGAACACGCCCAACGGGCCCATGCCCACCGAACGGCTCACGCGGGCGCCCTCATGAAGCACCTTCCGCAACGGGATCGTCATGCTGGCGCCGCCCGCAGTGAAGTGGGCCAGCACGCGGGGCAGATACACGAACTGCCGAGGGTCCTCCATCCACGCGCGCAGGGTCCATTGATGGTCACCGCTCACACGAAGCTCCGCATCGAAGGGCCGGCCCGCATAGTAGCTGCGCCGCACGAAGAAGGTGGGGTGGTTCAGCACCATCTCCCAGTGCTTCAGCAGGAATCCGTTCACGCGTGCATGCTTCACCTTGCTGGCCCCGCCCGGGTAGTGGATGAGGATGTCACCATGCACGATGTTGATGTCGTCACGGTCCTTCACGGCCGCCACCACCTGTTCCACCGCATCGGCGGCGTACCAGTCGTCCGCGTTGATCAGGCCCACCCAATCACCGGTGCACAGCGCCACGCCCTTGTTCATGGCATCGTAGATGCCACGGTCCTTCGCGCTCACCCAGTAGGCCAGCCGGTCCTCGTAGCGCCGCAACAGGTCGAGCGTCCCGTCCGTGCTTCCACCATCGACGATGATGTGTTCGATGGCCGGATGGCGCTGTTCAAGGACGCTCTGGATCGTGCGCTCCAGGGTGGCCGCTCCGTTGTACACCACCGTGACGATGCTCACAAGGGGTGTTCCAGGCCGGCCTACGGCCGCGCCCCGGACCCGGCGACCGCCTTCCAGGGGTGCGTTCAGTCCATCCATGCGCCTTCCAATGATCGTGTTCGGCGGGTGATCGCGTCGGGTCGGAGCGCCAGCGGTGCCATCATGCAGAACAGGATCGCATGTCCGATGTCCACGCCGTAGCAAAAGATGTCGATCTGCCAGATGAAGAGGATGTACACCAGCCCGGCGAAGATCGGTGCCTGGTCCGTGCGCAAGAGGTACTCACGGCGGTAGTGCTTGAAGCCCCTCCACAGGATGATGTACAGCAGCACCACACCGAAGACGCCCTGCGCCACCACCACTTCCGTGAAGGTGCTGTGGGAATGGAGGTTGTAGGCGTGCTTCTCGCCCCAGAGCCTGGCCACGAGATCGAGCAGATGCAGCTTGTAGTGCCCCTTGTATCCGTTGCCGAAGAGCAGGCCCGTGCGGTCGCTCCACGCCCATTCCGCCACCGCGTTCCAGATGTAGCTGCGCCCATTGAAGGTGGTCACGTCCTCCTTGCTCACCCGCTGCAGGATCGCCTGGAAGAAGGGCAGGCTGAGCACCTGGTACACCAGCAGGGAGAAGCTCAACAACAACGGCATCGTGAACAGGGAGATGGTGTACAGTCCCCGCGCCACCTTGATGGCCCGCGTAAGAAAGAGGATGGCGAGCAGCAGGAAGATCATCAGGGAGAGCCTGCTGTTGATGCTCACCATCATCGCCATGTTGAGCAGGATGGCGCCGATGACAAGCGCCACCGTCACCGGGCGACGGGACAGGTCGCGCAACTGGAACAGCATCATCAACGTGATCACCGAGAGCACGTGCGCGCCCGTGTAGATGCCGCGGATGAAGGGGAAGTTCGCTCGCCCCTCGAAGCTGTGGCCGAAGGAGCGGATACCGGCGGCGTATCCCAGGATGTTGATGAGAATGAGCAGGCCCAGCGAACGCAGCAGCAGCATCGAGAAGTCGAAGCCATCATCATCCCGATGGTAGAACTGCACCACCACCGCGGCGTGGAAGGGCACCGTGAAGAGCAGGATGGACAGGAGCACGTTGCCCGCGTTGAGCCCCGGTATGCCGCCCCGGAGACCGACCACCATGGACACGGCCAGGGTGACGATGTAGAGCAGGCACAGCCAGTAGGTGCCCGTCAGCATGTAGCGCACACGCTGTCTGTACACCGCATCGATCAGATAGAACACCACGATGGCCAGGAACGGCATGTTGGACACGATCAGGCCCTTGGACAGGCCCTGCTTCATGCCGATGTAACTGCCGAACCCGTAGACGGCGAAGCCGATCAGGAACAACAGGTCGACCAGGTCGCGTTTGCGGATCATCCGGCGTTGGCCTATCGCCCGCCTAACTTAGCCTTGATGGACGAGAGGGCCTTCAGCATGGTCCCATCGGGACCGCCGAGCAGGGCCTTCAACGACCGTTTGAACCGGTAGGACGGCGTGCTGCCGATGAAGCGCCGGAAGTACGCCGTGTCGCGCCGGGCGTCCAGCATCATGAACCGCGGATGCTGCAGCGGGAAGGCGATGTCGCGCGCGGTGTCCTTGTTCCGCGGGTCCGAAAGATCCACCGTGTGCGTACCGTCCGCACCGAACCCGATGTTGCGGATCAGGTTCACCGCCGGAAGGATGTTGAGGCCATGGTTCATCACCCGCGTGATGTCGAGCTGGTAGGACCACGAGTTCATCCGCCCGCAATGCACGTAGTCGAACATGCTGTGCACGTCCTCCTCCTCTCGGCGGTCCAGAAAGAAGGCCTTCAGCAACGGGCTTTGCTTCAAAGCCGGCCATGCCCCCATGTCCACGTCGTAGTGGGACCACGTGCGACGCCAGCTGGCCCAGCCCCAAGGGGCCCCGTATCCGTGCGCACTGTAGTAGTAGGAGCCATCCGTGCCGCCCGGCCAGTCATCCATCAGGTTGTTGCCCATGATCACCCATACGCGCTCATCATGGCGGTAACGCTCCAGCAGCTCCTGGCAGAACCGGAAGAAGGTGGGCACCGGCAGGGTGTCGTCCTCCAGTACGATGCCCTCCGGCTCGTGCTCGAAGAACCAGGCGATCGCGCTGCTCACCCCTTTGCGCAGTCCCAGGTTGCGCTCGTTGAACCGTGTGTGCAGCTCGCAGGGCCAGTCCACTTCGCGGGCCAGCGCACGCACTTCCTCGCACCGCTCCGCCTCCTCAGCGTTCCGAGGCCCGTCACAGGCGAGGTACAGCTTCGTGGGGCGCGCCGCCCGGATGGCGTTGAACACCTGGCGCGTGGGCGCGATCCTGTTGAAGGCGATGAGCAGCACCGGCGCGGTGAGCGGCGGGGTCTGTTGCGGTTCGGGCATCGCGGTCAGTAGATGTTGATGCGGTTGTTGCGGTGGAAGACCCGGTGGTCCGCGAACATGGAGATCGCGTGACGCGCCACGGCGCCCGGTGACACGTGCTCGTCCACGAAGCGGTAGAGGAAGAGCTGCATCACGTCGCGTTGCCGCACCGCCACATCCTGAACGATGTTGCGGTAGCGGTCGTAGGGGAGCACCTCGATGCAGCCGCCGGCCAGCGCCGTTGGCAGCAGCATGTTCGATCCGTGGACGCCGATCACGAACTGGCTCGCCGCATAGGCCCGGCACCAGGCCAGCTCCACCTCCACGCTCATCCGGCGGGTGCGCAGGTCATTCACCCCGTCGCGTTCGGCACCGGCATCCCCAAGGCCCACGAAAGTGGCCTGGGCATCCGGATAGCGCCTGCGGATGCGGCGCAGGGTGGCGCGCGCGAGACGTTCCTGGTCCGCGATGAAGACCGTTCCGAAGATGGCGTGCAGGCCCAGACGACGGAACACCCGGTCCGCGAAGCGCATCATCCGCGACCGATACCAGAGCCGGTCATCTCGCAGAACGAAGGTGATGTGTCGCGGCGCCGTGTCGAACCGTTCCAGGTCGAAGGGTTCCACACCACAGAAACGACGGATGTCGATCGTGCTCTTATCCGGATGGGCATAGCCCTTGCCGAAGTAGACCTCCTCGTACTCGCCCAGGCGCTCCTGCACGAACCGGTCGATGGATGGGTACCAGCCATGGGCCTCGCCCAGCCGAAGGTCCACCTCCCACACCTCCGCGGTGCCCTCGGGCACCATCCACGCGAAGCTCTTCGGCAGGATCAGCACCAGACCGAGGTCCTTGTGCGCGTCCAGGTAGTACTGCGCGTTCCAGAGCTTCAGCAGCACGTGGCCGTACAGGAAATCCAAGGTGTTCAGGATCACCACACGCTTGGCGGGACGAAGCACCCGGCGTTCGACCCGCACCTCCCGGGCCGAGGGGTTCCTGAAGCCCTCCAGCAGTGGGCCCCATACCCAGCCCTCGGCATTCCTGCTGTCGTGGAGCGTTCCGTCCTCCCGTCCGATGGCCACGTCGTGGTCCACCGCGAAGCCCACGGGCAGGTCGTGGAGGAAGGCGTAGCCACAGGCCTTGCAGCGGTAGTCGCCAAGGACATGGACGCCGGGGACGACCACGCCCAGCGCATCGGGAGCCCCAGACCCACAGCGTGGGCAGGAGCGCTCGGCGAAGAGCGTTGGGCGTACGGGTACGAGATGCCGGTCCATGGGCTCAGGTGGCGCGGTGGAACCGCCAGAACGTGGCCATGCCGTGCACCATCCAGCGGAAGTTCACCCGGGTGCGGGTGAACAGCAGGTCCATCAGGAAGATGCTGACGAGGAACGAACCGATCGTGGCCCAGATCGCGCCGATGGACTTGAACGGGGGGATCAGGAAATAGTTGATGGCGATGTTGAGGCCGGCGCCCACCACCGCCGTGAGCAGCGAGTAGCGGAACAACCCCTCGTTGGTGATGAAGCTCGCCTTCGCCACGCCCATGTTGGTGAAGAACAGCCGGATGGCGAAGAGCGACAACAGGGCGCCAGCCGGTTCGAAGGCCTCCCCGTACAGCCACACGATCAGCGGCTTGGCCAGGAAGTACAGGGGCACGGAGGTCACCAGGAACATCAGGAACATCAGTCGGTACTGGTTCAGCAGGCGGTCCGCGTAGAGGGCGGGATCCTGCACTTTCGCCCGGGTGATGGCGGGCGCCAGGCTTTTCTGGACGATCACCGGCAGGAAGCCCATGGCCTCGATCATCTTCAGCGCCACGGAGTATTGGCCCACCTCGGCGTAGGCGGCCTCCTGCCCCATGGTGGAGGCGAGCATGTCACCGATCATCACCTGGTCGATCTTGGCCTGGATGTACAGCGCCACCCCGTACACCAGCATGGGCCAGCTCTCGTTCACCAGATACCTCAAGGTGGAGCGGGAAACGGTCCAGGTCCTCCAGCTCGCTCCGTCGCGTGCCAGGGCCAGGGAATACCCCGCGGCCAGCACGAACGTCTCCAGCACGTAGACCCACGCGAACCAGATCAGCGGGGCCCGGAGGGCGATGAGGGCGAGCTTGAACGCGGCGCTGATCAGCACCTGCGCGAACTGCACCCTGACGGAGCTCTTGGCGTCCACCCGGGCCATGAAGAGGTGTTCGATCACGCTGAAGGGACGGAACAGTTCGGCCCCGGCGATGACCACCACGAGCGTCGCCGTCAGGCCGTCCATCCCCTTGATGAAGGTGGCGGCCAACACCACCACGAGCAGCAGCACGGAGCCCACCAGTTTGATGAAGGCCGCCGTACCCAGCAGCTCGTCGCGCCGTTCCGGACGCTGCACCAGGTCGCGCACGATGATCTGGTCCACACCCATGGCGCTGAGCGCGAAGAACATGCCCACGAAGCCCGTGGCGTAGTTCAACTGACCGAAGAGCGCATCGCCCAGGTAGCGAGCGACGTAGATGCCGGTGACCAGCACCACCACGAGGCGCACCACCTGCTCTCCGAAAAGCCAGGAGGTGTTGCCCAGGTACTTTCTGAACCCTTCGGTGCGCAGCATGCGTCCGGCGGGCCTATTTGGTGTAGTAGCCGTAGCCGTCACCGTAGCCCTCGCCGGCCTTCACATCGTTGAGCAACAGGTCGATCCGGCCCACCTTCTTCTCCACGTACATCTCATTGATGATCCGGAGCGCCTTGCGGTGGGTGCGGTTCTGTCGCACCACGTACAGGGTGACGTCGATGTGGCGGGCCAGGATCACATACTCGCTCACCAGCCCCATCGGCGAGGCGTCAACGATGATCTGATCGTAGCGGCCGCGCAAGTGCTGGAAGAGCTCGGCCATGCGCGGCAACTCCACCAGTTCGAGCGGATTGGGCGGGACGGGGCCGGCGGTGATCACGTCGAGCCCTTCGACGTCGCTTCGGCGGATGATGTCGCTGAGCTGGCACTCGCCGATCAGGTAGTTGCTCAAACCCTGTCCGGCTTTCAGTTCCAAGGTCTCCTCCAGGCGGGGCCGGCGCATGTCGGCGTCGATGATCAGCGTGCGTTGACCGCTCATGGCCATCACGCTCGCGAGGTTCACCGCACAGAACGTCTTGCCCTCACCGCTCGTGCTGGATGTGAAACCGATCACCTGCCGGGCCGCGTTGGCGTTGAGGTACTGCAGGTTGATACGGGCCGTACGGAACGACTCGGCCAGCAGCGACTTGGGCTCGTTGGGCAGCACCCGTTTGCGCTTGCCGCCCGGTATGGTGGCCAGCACAGGTATCGGGCTCACGCGCTTCAGCTCGTCCAGATGCTCGATGCGGTCGTTGAGGAAGTCGCGGATGAGGATGAACCCGAGCGGAAGGAGCAGACCTAGAAGCATGGCCCCGCCGAGCACGGTCTTCTTGTCCGGGGCCACGGGGCCGAAACCGCTCATGCGCGCATCGTCCACCACGCTCTTGTCCACCTGATCGCTCGCGATGGCGATGCCCGCCTCGGCGCGCTTCTCCATCAGGTAGTTGTACAGGTTGTCGCTCAGCTTGAACTTCCGCTCGATGTTCACCAGGCGGCGCTCGTTCTCGGGCAGCTGGTTGAACTGGTAGTTGATGGAGCCCAGGCGCCGGTTCAGTTCCGCGATGCTGATGTCGGCCTGGCTCACCAGACCCTCCGCGGTCTCGATGAGCGAGCTCTTGATGTTCTGGATCTTCCGCTCCATCGCGATGATGGTCGGGTTGCTGCGCACGGTGCTCAGGTTCTGGGCGGCCAGGTCGGCGTAGAGCTGGGTGAGCTGGATCACCAGGTTGTTGAGCACCGGATCGTCGATGCCCGAGCTGGAGGGGGCCGCCACGTTGCGGAAATCCTCCGCACTGCGCAGCTTGCTGAGGATGGTCTGGCAGTACTGCCGCTTCTGCATCACCGCGCTGCGCTCGTCCTCCAATCGTGAACGCTCCTGGAACAACGCATCGCTGGTGGTGCCGGCGCTCATCATGCCGCCGCTGCTGCCCCGGAAGCTCTCCATGCTGCTCTCCACCTGCCGCAGCGAGTCGCTCACCGTGCCGATCTGGTTGTCGATGAAGTTGATCGTCTTGAGACCCTTCTGCTGCTGCTTGTACAGCTCGCCCTCGATGTAGGTCTCCATCAGCTTGTTCAGGTAGTTCCGCTCCTTGCTCACCACCTCGCCCACCACGCTCAGCTGCACGATGTTGCTGTTGTCGCTCGCCGGCTCGGCGAACGTGATGCCCTTATACAGCTTGGTGAGGCCCTCCAGGCTGTTGATGTAGAAGTAGTAGTCGCTCTCGGTATCGTAGCGCCTGTCCTCGGGGAACTCGATATGGAAGCTGAGCTTGTCCCCGACGAACGGCTCACCCACCTTGGCCGTCTGGTCGATGTCCACTTGCTCCATGAACTCGCTCACCACCTCCTGGCGCTTCACGTTATAGAGGCGCACGTTCTTGCCCTCGGCCTTCACGCGATAGGTGCCGGCCGCCAGGTCCACCGACACGTGGATGGGCACGCCCGTGATCTGCAACGAGGCCGTGTCCAGCGTGATCTTGTAAGGTGGATAGTCGTAGCGCTCCTGTTTCAGGAAGCGCCGCTCCTCATAGAAGGAAATGCCGAAATCGAGGCGCTTGAGCGTCTTCTCCACGTTGGACCGGGACGTGAGTATCGCGATGTGGTCCTCGATGTCACCTCCACTGCGCAGGAAGGACATCCCCTTGAGGAACTCGTCCTGCCCGCCCCCGAAACTGTTGCGGCTCTTCTCCCCCATCAGCATGGTGGCGCTCACCAGGAACTGCTTCGGGGTGGTCTTCAGGTAGGCCACCGCTGCGGCCCCGGAAAGCGAGAGGGTGATGAGGAACAACCACCACTTGGCCACCAGCTTGCGGAAGATGGCCCTCAGGTCGATGGTGTCTCCCGTACCGGTCTGTGCGGCCATCAGTTGTTGTTCTGGTTGAGGATGAACACGTTGGCCACCAGGGCCAGGGCGCTGATCGCGCCGAAGAGCACCGACAGCAGCTCCAGGTTCATCCGGCCTGCGCGAGCCTTCAGCGTGGGCACGTACACCACATCGTTCGGCAGCAGGTAGTAGTACTCGCTGGCCAGCACCTCCGTGCCGGACAGGTCCACGTACAGGGCCTGGACGCCGCGGTCGCTCTGGCGCATGAGGGTCACCTTGCTCTTGTCACCATATTCGTTGGGGCCGCCGGCCATCGCCAGCGCGTCCAGGATGGTGATCTGGTTGTTGTAGATGAAGTACATGCCCGGGTTGCGCACATCGCCCAGCACGCTGATGCGGAAGCTCACCAGCTTGAGGATCACGGTGGCGTTGGTGAAGTACTCGTTGATCTTGCGCTGCACCAGGTCCTGCGCCTCGCCCATCGTGAGGCCCTGCACCTTGATGCGGCCCACCGTGGGCAACTGGACCTGTCCGTTCTTGTCCACGGAGAACCCGTTCACGTAAAGCGCCGCATCGTTCACGCCTTGGAATCCGTTCTGGCTTTCCACATTGAAGAAGCGGTGGGTGGCCTCGTCGAGCCCCAGTACACGGATGCTGAGCACATCGTTCACCTGGATCCGGTACTCGAACTTGCGGTTCTCGAACAGCTTGGCCGCACCCGGGGTCAGCGACCCGTCCTGCAAGTAGTTGATGTTGCGACGCCCACCGACGCAGCCCGTCAGCAGCACCAAGGCGGCCAGCAGCCCCCATCCCATCCCCTTGAACTCCTTCATGCGAGTGCGGTCCGCGGACCGCCCTCCGCAGGGACAACGATCCCCGCTCCGGAAGGCAAGTCCTTGACGGACAAGCGCCAAAGATACGTGCGCAACCGTGCCGAGGTTGCGCCCAGCGCGGTGCGGGAGCACCAGACGAGGACCTTGTCCACGTTCAACCGCGAAGGGACCGCCAGTGTGGATCCGTTTCCTGGAGGCTGGACGAGAAAACGCGCTAAGCCGAAGTAGCCCGTAGGAGGCCCCAGCGGTGATCCTCCGGTGGAGGACCACAAGCGTGGCGCCATTCCCCGGAGGGCGGAATGAGAAAACCCGCGCTAAGCCGAAGTAGCCCGTAGGAGGCGCCAGCGGTGATCCTCCGGTGGAGGATCGCAAGCGTGGCGCCATTCCCCCGGAGGGCGGAATGAGAAAACCCGCGCTAAGCCGAAGTAGCCCGTAGGAGGCCCCAGCGGTGATCCTCCGGTGGAGGATCGCAAGCGTGGCGCCATTCCCCGGAGGGCGGAATGAGAAAACCCGCGCTAAGCCGAAGTAGCCCGTAGGAGGCCCCAGCGGTGATCATCTCCGGTGGAGGACCACAAGCGTGGCGCCATTCCCCGGAGGGCGGAATGAGAAACCCGCGCTAAGCCGAAGTAGCCCGTAGGAGGCCCCAGCGGTGATCCTCCGGTGGAGGACCACAAGCGTGGCGCCATTCCCCGGAGGGCGGAATGAGAAAACCCGCGCTAAGCCGAAGTAGCCCGTAGGAGGCGCCAGCGGTGATCCTCCGGTGGAGGATCACAAGCGTGGCGCCATTCCCCGGAGGGCGGAATGAGAAAACCCGCGCTAAGCGCGGGTTTTCGAATGTAGCCCGTAGGGGACTAATTGAACCTTGCTGTCGAGGTTGTCTAGCCCTTGCGCCCAACCGCACGCCTACAGGCTGAACCCTTGCCAATTGAGGCAAGGCGAAACAAGGGGCAATAAGGCACGATAAAGGAAAACCGACAACGGAACCGACAACGGGACCGACAACCGCCCTATATTCGCATCACCAGTTATCGAACCCTTGAACGCACGCACATGGCACGGATCAACCTGAACCTGCGGGATCCCCGCAGCCGCGACGCATCGCCCATTAACATCGTCATCCGCTGGAACGGGCTACGCCTGGTCTATCCCAGCGGCGAACGCATCGCCCCCCGGCACTGGTCCACCAAGGCCCAACGTGCCAAGGCTAGCCTGACCACCTCCCCGGAATTCAACCGCAACCTGTCCGCCATCGTGGACAAGGTCGAAGGCGCCTACCTGCGGTTCCTGAACGACAACGACCAGCGCACCCCATCGGCCGGGGAACTACGGGACCGCCTAGACATCGCCCTAGGTCGCAAGGCGGGCGACGGGCCGCGCACCCTGTTCGCCTTCATCCGTGACTTCATCACCAAGGCACAGGACCGGGTGAACCCCGACACGGGTGCCAGCGCCTTGCTGCGACCACCCTGAAGAAATACACCTCGACCCTTCACCACCTAGAGGCGTTCGCCAAGGCCAAACGGCGCCGGGTTGACTTTGACACGGTGGACCTTGCCTGTTACGATGCGTTCAACGCCTACCTGACCAACGACCAAGGGCTAGCCTTGAACAGCGTCGGCAAGTACATCCAAACGTTGAAAACGTTCCTGCGGGCCGCTGCTGAACAGGGCATCGAAGTGAACCCCGCCTTCCGCAGCCGCAAGTTCCGCACCCGTCCGAACTGACCGACAAGGTCTACCTGACCGAACAGGAACTGAACGACATGTTCCACCTCGACCTGTCCGCGCATCCGCGCCTAGCGCGTGCGCGCGACCTGTTCCTAGTGGGCGCATGGACCGGGCTGCGGTTCGGTGACTTCACCACGATCCGCCCTGAACAGATCACCGGGGACCGCATCCGCGTCCGCACGGCGAAAACGGGCGCTGCGGTTGTCCTGCCCCTTCATCCTTGCGTTCGGGCCATCCTAGGCAAGTACCGCAACGCCTTGCCCCGCGCCATATCGAACCAAAAGATGAACGCCTACCTGCGGGAATTCGCCGCAATGGTCCCCAGCCTACAGGTCGAGGTGAGCGTATCTAGCACGGTCGCCGGTGCGTCGCTACGTGACCAAGGCGAAGGCCGAACTAGTGACCACGCACACGCGCGCCGGTCCTTCGCCACGAACTTCTACCTGAAGGGGGTGCCTACGCGCACGATCGTGGCCATCACCGGCCACCAAACGGAACAGGCGTTCCGCCTTTACATCCGCCTGAACGCAGACGAACACGCGGACATCCTACAGGCGTACATGGACAAGGCCGCACCGTTGGCAATCGTCGCCTAATTCATGCGGCCATGACCAACGAACAACTGACCGCGACGATTACCAATCTTGAACACGCACTGTTAGACGTGTGGGAATGGGAACGCCTGTACAATCTTGGCCGCCTTACGGCCGAAGTGCGTGGAGTAGAAGTCTCCGCCCATTGCGGCAAATGGACAAGGAACGCACAGCCTGTCTAGTGACCAGCTATACAAAGGCGCTGGACACATTGTGACCGACGGCTGCGGGACTTTGAACGCGGGCCTGTGGCCGATGCGCTGCTGGAACGCCTGCTGGAAAACGTTCTGTGGAAAACCGGGAAGGGGTCATTTGGAACCCTGCTAGAACAAATAGATCCGGGTGTGGTCTTTGACTGGAAACCCCTAATTGGCAACTGAAAGTTGGTGACCACGTCGAAGTCGATCCAACGGCGGGCGACTTTAGCGGCAACTGGTCGCACGTGGAAAAGGACCTTGCCTTTTACGGGTCAAAGGTTGCTGCTCACCATTAGGCACTACCTGACCGCAGAGGGGCAACGCGCCGCCACCGCACAACTGAACGCCTCCGATGGAATGAAACGGGCAGCACTACTAGGCTACCTGTTCAACGAACTAGAGAGGCTTAAATACATCACCCCGCCGCAACGTAAGGAGAACGGCGAATTGAAAACGAACTGGGCGGCGGTTGCACGCATCCCTTCACTCCGCGTTTGACATCGGCAAGGAAGGCAGAACCGGTGACCTTAGCAGCCTTGACACAGGTATTCAAAATTGGCGGGGCGGACTATAAGAAAGGGCCGCACCAATTCAAGATCTTACCGCGCACAGGCTAGCCATTCCTGCCTACGTAGGTTCCCCGTAGTAGCGCCCGCCTTTACCGCCCTGAACCTTTGTCGGCCATTAACGGCTAACAAATGGAACAGGTACTATTTACACAGGTCCCGATCGCTGACCTACAGGGCTACATCGCCCAAACGATCCAACGCGAACTATCGGCCATCCTGAAGGCGGACAACCCCGCACCGGATCCCGATGCACTGGTCACCCGTAAAGAGGCCGCGCGCTATCTAGGGCTATCGCTGCCCACGTTGCACGATTACACGCAACGCGGCATCCTGACCGCCTACAGGATAGGTTCGAGGGTGCGCTATCGTCGGGGGGAATTGTTCAACGCGCTCCTGAAGGTTCAGGCGGCAAAATACCAGCCCGCCTAATGGACGCACCAGTTACCGCCCGTCACCACCGCATCACCTTCGACCTCGACCACGATGCCGGTTGGTACATCCGAACGCCTGAACTGGTCCCCTTCGCCAAAGGTGCCGCACCGCCTGAAGGTTGAGCGTGCACAGGTCGAACGGTTCCGCGACCAGGTGCCGACGTTGTCATCACCGGCCCCATGCGCGCCAAACGGCGCACGTTCTATACCGGCCTGCGACCGCTACCTGTCGAGGGTTGGTATATCGGCAACGACGTGGAATTCCCGTGAAGGGCGACAGGGTCCTGTCGTTGGTCCTGTTCCAGTTCAACGCGGACAAGGACCACCTGACCGTGTACTATTTCCCCCGGTACTATCGCGCGGATCATTGCCGACCGTGAACGCTTCGCCGTCGCCTTCATCAACTGGCAGGAACGACAAGGGCCGCGTGACGGCCCCTGTCTACCAGTTATCGCCATGAACGCAGGCCGTAGCCCGTCATGATCGACTATGCGAAGATAGAACTACCTGCCGAGGTTGGGGCGCGGTTGCTGCGGCATCCGGCCCTAGCCTTCATCGGTAAGTTCGACCACGCTACGGGGCCGTCCTAGGTAGTGCGCCTTGCATCGCGGAACACGGGCCACTGGTGGCCATCGGGCGCACCAGCAACGCAGGCGACGCACGCAGGGCGCTACAGTTCATCGTGTCACCGCAGCGGGCGCACGCTGCACGGGTCGTTCCACAAGTACGCGCAAGGCGGGGAATTACGGGCCTTCACCTATCCGCAGTTCCTAGCCGTGGTCGCTGAACTGTGCGACACCTTCGACCTCGACCCCCCACACGTTGCGCCTGCTGCAATTGGAGGCGGGCGCCATGTGGAACCCCGCTGCGGCCCCGCGCACGCTACGCGCGATCGTATGCCACCGCGAAGGCCATCCGTTCACCCCTATGCGTTCCAGCAAGGGCCGGTCGTTGGGCATCGTCATGGAACGCGAACAGTACGCCGTGAAGGTGTACGACAAGGACGGCAATACGGGTTGCCCGGCGAGCTGCTGCGGTTCGAGGTGAAGTTCGGGAAGGCCGCACCGCTGAACCGGTGGGGCATCTTCACCGTGAACGACCTACTGAACTCCGACGCATGGCAGCGGCTACAGGCCCGCGTCATGGACATTACGGGAACTGTTCATCGCTGAACCTTCTATCGAACATCCCTAGCCTAACCACATCGCAGCGCACGTTCGTGGAACTTGCCCGCGCTCCGGGATACTGGCAGGACCTGACCAAGGGGCAAGGCACAAGGCGCGGGCGCGCTATGCCGACATCGTCGCCGGTATGCCGGTCGCGACCCAAAGGCGGTCCCTAGGGGCGTACCCCTGGTCGGCTCCTGAACGACCTGCTGAACATGCCATCACCGACAACGACAAGGGGTGACGTTTTCACCAATATCCCCGCAGGCCATCGGGACCCATCGAGGAACCTTTTCACACTTCAATTAAGGTGGGAAAACGTCCCCTGGACTACCTGCCAACGCAGGGGCGGGAACTACGCCTGTCGAGGTGACCATAACAGCGAAGGAACAACAGCGACCGGATGCCGCCCCGGACGGGGTGCGTCGGTGCCTGTCCTGCGGCCGTGACATCACCGACCAGCGTGCCGGTTCGAGGTTCTGTTCAGAGGCCCGACACGGCAGGGGACGGCAAACGGTGCCGCAACGCTGGCAGCAACCCCGAAACAACCGGCTGCGATGCTGGAACGCATCGAACGCGATCCCGCTGCTGTTCGATCACCTGCCGTTCGTCGCTAACCTTAGGGATCTAGTACGTTTTCGATGAAGACCACGAATCGGGTTCCGTCCCTGTCAGATAGCCCGTTTAGAGGCCGCTGGTCTGTTCGACGGTCGGGATTGTGAAGGCAGTATCGGCGACGGCGACGATCGCCCGCTGCTCATCTTCCGGGCGCAGGGCGCGGGGCATTAAGATCGGGGACATCCGTATCACATCGCCTTGTCCCGTCGAACCTTGGCGGGGCCACCTCCGCTACTTCACCTGCCCGTTCACGCATCGGCGGACGCGCACCTCTACAGGCCGCATCCGCGCCTATCGTATGGCCAATCGCACGGCGTTCCGCCCTGCCATCGGCTACGCGACGCAGCTAACGGGCCGACAGTATCCACCGCCGGTCGTTCGAGCTGGAGGAACAGGCGGACCAACTACGCGAACAGATCACCCCGATGGAGCATCGAGGCGAACCGACGCGCCGGGTGCGCCGGTTGCGGAGCGATGGATGAACGGGCCGCGCGGTATTGGCTACACGCGATCCATACCAACCGCGTGCTCCGGGCGGTCATGGCGTTCAAGGCCGCGACCAGCCCAAAGGACTAGGCTGCTTCCCTGACGTTGGATACCTTCGATGATTGCCACTACTGAACCGCCTGCTGAGGTTCCTTGCGCTGGTCGGTGAACTTCTGTTCACCCATCCATCGCGCTGATCAGGTGGTCTGGAAATGGCGTGACAAGTACCGAGACGAATGAAGATGAACCCCGCCATTCACATCGTCGGCTGCCTCTCGGCCGTCCTTGTTGCCACCAGAACAGCGGCACAGGATCCGAAACGTTACCTCTACGAAATTCCCCTCTGACATAGATAGTACGACGAAGAGGTGTACTTTGAAGAGGTCATCCAGTTCCGAACGCCACGAAGGACGAACTATATAATGCAGAGGGATGGGTTTTGCGGACATATAAAAGCGCTGAACACGTTTTGCAAGATGATGTGATCGACAATTACACTGGAAAAATCGGATGGAAAGGCGTTGGGCAGAATACCGATCAACTATATAGCAAATGGATAGAACTGAAAATCTACTATACGATAATTGTATATCTAGAAGATGGTCGATATAAAATACATGCTGACGAATTTTCCTTCGCGGTTACGGTGGTCCGAATAACCTAACACAACTTGATTATCCCTGTTGAACCATGTAAGGATTGTTGACGATTTTAGTATAAGAAGAATGGGGGCCAGTACCTCTACCGCCAATACAAAGAGGAAACAATAAGGAGGCTGTCGGCGTTCCACGAAGGAAGACCTCCGCAAGGCGATGTTGGCGCCAGAAAGTTCAACAGATGACTGGTGAAGACGCTAGTACCAGTTCAGCGGCGCCCTCGACATTGGACGGGCGCGGGCCTATCTGTGGACGCATGGCGAATACCTGACAGGGGCGATCGCGACGAACAAGCCGGAGCAACTTCTACAGCCACGTGCTAATTCGTGGAGGTTGAGCTATTCGACGAGGCGAGCGGGCATCGCGGCCGTCATCCCCTTTTCCACCACGGAAGCGACCGTTACGACCGCCTGCTGAGGTTCATCGACCTCGACCCACCGCGTACTATAAAGATGGGGCGGTTAGGCCCACGGAACCCCGGCAGGCGGATGCCCGCGACCGGCCGCTGGGCAAGGCCAGCCGGAGGGCGCATTCCCGTGGATATCCGACGTGGGGACAGGGGAGGTGGGTGCCGCAGGAGGTGGTAGCGGACCGGAAAAACCGACAACCTCCGCAACAACGCATGAAAAGACGAACCGCGGCTATCTCCTGTTATTCAGGTCGTTAACCGGGGTCCTTCAACAACCCGTAGGGGAATCGAACCCCTGTTTCATCCGTGAAAGGGACGCGTCCTAACCCCTAGACGAACGGGCCACGATGTCAACCTCCGGGCTGTGGTTTCGAAAGGGGCGGGCAAAGATAAGACACGCCCCGATCCGTGCAGGGTCGGCTAAGGTCGTCCACATCCGCCTGGAAGCGAGACCCAGTCGTTTACCGGTGGTGACTGCGGCCCGGCGTTGATCTCGATAACTCGCTGACGGTCACCTGGTTCACACCTGATCGTACGGCGGGGTCAGCAGGTCGAAGACCAGGCACGCAGATGATGGGTGGAGTAGATCGCCTGTTTCAACACTCCCGGTCCATCCTGTTTCCCGCCAGATCGTTGTCCGAGAAACCCAGCTGGCGTTTCCCTTACGAAGAAGTGGCCGTCCTTGTTGAGGAAGAGCCGGCTCACGAGGTAACCCAGTCCGCTCCCGGTTGCGCTAGAAGGAGTCGCTCGGGAAGTTGTACACGTTGGCGGCCCCAAGTAGCCCCGTTGCTCATCCTCCTCCAGGGTAGCTGGTCTTCCTGAGGCTGTGCCTCTGGTCCAGCCGGAACGCGTTGGTGTGCATGTGGAAGATCGCCGTATCGCCGGCCACCTTGAGCTCGCAGGTCATCTCCTCTTTTGTCCCGGTACTGAACGCTCATCCGTTTATCTCGCTGCGCTTATCTCGTGCTCGAGGGTCATCGGCCCTTCCTGTAAGCACCTCTTCCAGCTCGCGGAACAGGCCCGGATGCGGTGGTAGACATCCTGTTTCATGCCGCTCTTGTGGTGCAGCATGCGCAGGATCAATCTCGCGCGGGCCGGGGGTGGACGGCGCGGGGGCCGGGGTGGCTTTCTTTGGGCTCATCAGTAGGCGCGGGCAAAAACGACCCGGCGTGTGCTGGGCGCCCCGGTGTTCATGCAGGTGCCGGAGATGGTGTCACCGTCAAGAGGATGCAGCGGATGGTGGCCTTGGTCTCCTCCTTCACCCGTTCCTCGGTCTCGGCCGTGCCGTCCCAATGGAGCGAGGATAAAGCCGCCTTCTCAAGATCTTCACCTTGAACTCATCATGGGGTGTTTTTCCACCCCCGGGGTGTACCGCTCGCCATGGCGAGGGGCCTTCTGGTAGAGGTTGTCCTGGATGGCCTCCGGCAGATGCTCCACCTTCTCGGCGATGTCGGTGGCCTGCATCACCTGCTTTTCAAAGGTGTCCTGCGGGCCACCTCACCGAGGCTCCCCGTTCTCCGTGTCACGCGGGCCCCCGGCGACGCCCACCGGGTCCCTTCCCTTAGCTCTGTACTCAGCGAACTTCCAAGCGGGCTTCGTGGTGTCATCGTCGTCCAACTTCGGAAATGCCCTTGCAATTTCGCATCTCCCGCGATCGTCAGGGCCACGAACGTGCTGATCGCGCTCAACTGCTCGGCGTTCTTCGCGATCGGCACGATGACCACTTGGTTGGGCGCGGGCTTCGGAGGAAGCACCAGATCCATGGTCATCGCTGTGGGTCATGATCGATGCGCCCATCAACCGGGTGCTCACGCCTCAGCTGTTATCCCACACATGCTCTGGGCGGTTCTCCTTGTTGGTGAACCCATCGTCCGAAAAACCTTGGCGAAGTTCTGGCCGAGGAAGTGCGAGGTACCCGCTGCAGCGCCTTCCCATCACTGCATCGTGGCCTCAATGCAATGGGTCTCCTCCGCGCCGGCGAGGCGCTCACCGGGAGTCGCTGATGCCCTTGATGGCGACATCAAGTCAGCCACTCCTCGGCGAAGGCGCGTCACCTCAGCATGCGCTCGGTCTCCTCGATGGCCTCCTGTCTGGTGGCATGGGCGGTGTGGCCCTCCTGCCGGAGGACTCGGCCGTGCGCAGGAACAGGCGCGTCCACATATCTCCCAGCGGGACCGCGTTGGCCCATTGGTTGATCGGCAAGGGACGGTCCTGGTGCTCTTGTTGCGGCCGCGTGGTAGGTGTTCAGATGATGGTCTCGCTGGTGGGGCGCGATGAGCTCCTCCTCCAGTTCTCGCTTCGGGGATCCCGCCACCTCACGTGAACGGGATCGCTCTTCAATGCGATAGTGGGTGACCACGGCACTCTCCTTGGCGAAGCCTCCACGTGTGCTGGCCTCCATCCTTGGGTAGCTCTTGGGGATGAAGAGAGAGTAGGCGGTGACGACCCCGGGTCTCCTTGAACATGCGCCATCAGGCCCCGCTGCATCTTCTCCCAGATGGCATAGCCGTGCGGCTTGGTCGCCACCATCCACTTACCTCGCTGTTCACTAGCCGTGTCGGCCTTCAGCACCGGGTCGTTTTTACCATTGTGCGTGGTCGGTCGCACGCTTTGTCAGGATGTCCGCCATGAGGCAGCCGGGTAGTGTATTTTTGATGCAGACGAAGCGGCCAAAAGTACACTACGCAACCGCCCCTGTCGGGCGTTATCCTGCACCATGGACCGACCCTTCAGCCCCTCCCACATTGCAACGACCCTGCTGATCGCTCTTCTGCTGCAGGCCTGCCACGCGCAACAAGAACTACGGCCACGCACGCTGGCGTATGACCGACCCGCGGACGCACCTGTGGCGGTGGCCGCGGCGGTGGAGGAACCCGCGCCCACTGCCGTCGCGGAGCGCCGAAAGAGCGCGGAAGCGGACTATTACAACGCCGCCGAAAGCCAGCGCTACACCGATCCGCAGCTACTACGACGTGACCTACAACGACCCGTATTACCAACTGCGGGCGCTTCGGCTTCAACGGCATGGAGCGCGGGCGTGGGATCACAGGAGGCGATGGCTGGGGCATGGGCACCGGATGGGGGCTCCGGTTGAACGACTGAACACAGCTAGCAGAGCCGCTATAGAAACTCCAAGGACAGGAACAATGGCTGGGGGTTGGAACAGCGGTTGGGGATCGTGCTGGTCCTGTTCCCCATGCGGCAGTGGAACAGTGGCTGGGCAGCCCCTATTATGAATGCGGGGGCAATTGCTGGGGTTGCTACCAACCGATGATCGTCTGGGATGGTACCAGCAGTACCGCAGTGTGGTGGCCCATCGCGGCAACGCATGGGAGGTGGCGGCCGGTCGGCAGTAGCGACCGCGGCCCCGATATACAACCCGTGGACCTGCGTGGACAACCTGAACAGCGGCGCCGCATCTTGCACCGCCCGGTGCGAATCGTGCGGGAGGGACCAGCGCACGCCCCAGGCCCGCCCCGGTCCCATGGACGGGCCCTCCCGCACCGACCCGGCGCAACGGCGGACGCGTGGGAGCCCGGGCTGACGTCCGTCGCGCCCGACCATCGACCCGGCAGCCCTCGCGGGGATGGACCGTGGAACCCGCGGCGGGGTGGCTTCTCCTCACCCGCACCGTCCCGCTCAGGCGGTGGACGCCGCTGAGCCATGATGCCGCATCATCGCACGCGGACCCGGTCCCGCAACGGTTCTTCCTTGCCTTGCTGGGCCGTTCCTGTTAATCACCCTCCCGGCACCGAACGGGGATGACGCGCTGCGCATCGTGTCCCATGCGCCCTGAAGGCGGCCCCGCAGCCTCGGCCTGGGCGGGGCCTTCGGTGCGCTGAGCTTCGATCCGGGCCCTGTGGTCCAACCCGGCGGACATGGCGCTATTCACCACCAGCGAGTTCTCGGCCACCCGGCCCTGGGGTGAACGATGCCCGGGAAGTAACCTGGGCTCCGGCACCTCCACACCGACCAGCGCGTGCACTAAGCAACCTGGCCATGGCCCTACGCCACCAAGGACGAGCCGCTGGAAGGCCCGCAGCTTCGGCGTGGTGTTTGACCGCACGGCCAGCCACCACTGGAGCGCGTGGCGGCACGGCGAGAACTGTTATCCTCCACCCTCCTCCAGCAGTTCGTGAACGAGGCCAACGGCACGCGGTTTCGGCGCGCTTTCCGGCGACTACCCGTTCACGGCGGACCTGGCGTAGCAGACCTTCGCCTATCGGCACCCTCGCGGGCGACCCGGCGGCTTCTCAGATCTCGGCGGAGGTTCGAACCTGAACCCCCCGCCAGGATCACGCCATCAGCACGGCAGGCGCCAACAGCAATGCCTCCTTCTACT